>CAJPJR010000047.1 GCA_905369775.1 Prevotellaceae bacterium UBA1746 | reverse complement strand
CTAGTCCGTTCTCGTGGGCTCGTAGATGTTTATAAGAGCCAGCTCCCCGCACCATGCAGTGCAATCCGCAATATGACGACGTGGTGGCAGACGTCATTGAGTGGCTGGCGCGCCGCGTGCAACGCTTGCGCGAACTCGGGGCACACGACATCATCCTCGATCCGGGCTTCGGATTCGGCAAAACCATGGAGCACAACTATGCGCTGCTCGACAAGCTCGACTATTTCCACGAACTGGGGCTTCCGCTGCTCGTGGGGGTGAGTCGCAAATCGATGATCTACAAACTGCTCGGAACCGATGCGGCGCAGGCGCTCAACGGAACGACGGTGGTCAACACCATCGCGTTGCTCAAAGGGGCGCACATTTTGCGCGTGCACGACGTGCGCGCGGCCGTCGAAGCGGTGCGCATTGTCGAAAAAATGCGCGCGGCCGACACCAAGTAAACCTCTCACCTATGATTTTTGGGATTCTTTCTTTCGACCTCAAAGATGCCATCGATATTATTTTGGTGGCCTTGCTGCTTTTCTATCTCTACCGACTGATGCGCGCTTCGAGTTCGTCCAATATTTTCACGGGCGTGCTCATTTTTATCATCGTCTGGATCCTGGTTTCGCAGGTGTTCAAGATGCGGCTCCTCGGCAGCATTCTCGACCGCCTCATCAATGTCGGCGCACTCGCGCTCATCGTGCTTTTCCAAGAGGAAATTCGGCATTTTTTCTCCACCATCGGCACACAACGAGCCTCACTGATCTTGCGCTGGTTTAGGCGACACAACGACGACAGCACGATGCACCGCAAAGAGATCCTGCCGCTCGTCATGGCTTGCGTGAGCATGGGCAAACAAAAGGTGGGCGCACTCATCATCGTGGAGCGTTATCAAGACCTCGACGACGTGGCTTCTTACGGAGAAGTGATCGACGCAAGGATTTCGCAACGTCTCATCGAAAACATTTTCTTCAAAAACTCACCGCTCCACGACGGTGCGATGGTCATTTCCAACAAACTTCGCGTCTACAGAGCGGGCTGCGTCCTTCCCGTCTCGCACGACCCCGACATACCCAAAACACTAGGTTTGCGCCACCGTGCCGCGCTCGGCGCATCGCAGAAATGCGACTGCTTGGCGATTGCCGTGAGCGAAGAAACCGGACACATCTCGGTGGCGCAAGGCGGACGACTCCAATTGGACCTCACGGCCGAGGAGTTGGAAAGCCGAATCGTGGAGACACTTCCGCGCACTCTCGTCGACGATGAGGCGACGGACGAATCAGCTCCGGCAACGACCTCTCCGAAACCCGCAACTTCCGACGCGCGCTGACCTGCCGGCGCTCCGGAGGCCACCGAAACACGAACAAGGCCACCGCTTCCTTTCCGGTTGCGGTGGCCTTGTTTTCGTTCATTGTAAACGTCGGTGCGCCTTGTGGGAAACTCCCGCCGGCGAAGATCGGACTCACTGGATTTTGGTCCAGTACATCTTCTTGTAGAACGGTCCGAGCTTTCCTTTGACGGTGAGCACACCGGGTTTCTCGAAATACATTTCCACTTTGTACGTCTTACCCGACGTGGGATCGTAGATGCGGCCATCTTCCCACTCGTTGTCGTCAGCGTCATACGTCACCTTGTCGACCAAAACGATCTGATTGGAAGGCGTGTGGCGCTTCGCGGGATCGGGATTCTTCGTGTCGGTGCGCTGCGATCCGTCAGGGTTCTTCATATTCTCGAGCCAGATCACCTGCGCACGGTAACCTTCGGCATGCTTGAACACCTTCACTTTCGAGTTGCGACCGTCTTTCACCACACGATACACTCCTACAATTTTGTCGGCCGCCGATTGCGCCGAAAGACTCAACGTCGCACCCAGGCAGACGAGGAGCAGCAAAAGAAAAAATCTTTTCATTGAGATAAAAGAATTACCGGCATGCACACAAAACTTGCACACCTCGATTAAATCTGCGCAAAAATACAACGTAACCTTCATTCTCACAAGAAACACTTCGAGAAAATGCCGTAAAAGGAGAAATCCCCAAGTTTTTTGCCCCGCGCCTTTTGTTCATTAGAAGAAAAACACTACTTTTGCAGCGCTAATCAGCATACAGACAATTTACAAACCCAATAGTTTCACACATTTGAGACCCAATAGAAACGACCGCAAACAGCCTACTAAACCGCAGTATCGCGTAAACGAGCAAATTCGTGTGCGCGAAGTGCGTATTGTGCAAGACGATGCCGAAAGCACCGTAATGCCTACCCGCGATGCTCTTCGACTCGCGCAACAAAAAGGAGTCGATCTCGTCGAGATCAGCCCCAATGCGCAGCCTCCCGTTTGTAGATTGATCGACTACTCGAAATTCCTCTACCAACAGAAGAAGAGACAGAAGGAGCTGAAAGCCAAACAAGTGAAGGTGGAAATCAAAGAGATCCGTTTCGGTCCCCAAACCGACGATCACGATTACAACTTCAAGCTCAAACACGCCAAAGGCTTCCTCAGCGAAGGCGACAAAGTCAAGGCTTATGTCTTCTTCCGCGGACGTAGCATCCTCTTCAAGGAACAAGGCGAAGTGCTCCTGCTGCGTTTCGCCAACGACCTCGAGGACTATGGTAAAGTGGAATCCATGCCGGTGCTCGAAGGTAAGCGCATGACGATGTATCTCGCGCCCAAGAAGGCTCCCGTCAAGAAGGAAAAAGAGGCACTGCCCGAAGCTCCCCAAAACGAAGGCGAAACGGCTACCGAAGAGCAGCCCGCTCCCGCCAAGAAGGCACCTCAAGTCAAGGAACGCCGCGAATACACCGGCCCCAAGGTAGAAGGCGAAGACTTCTAATCCGAACGGAGCGCCGTCCCGCACACTGGTTTTCGACCTAAGCTGCGGACCACCCAACCACTCCTGAATAGATCCGAACTGAAAAGTGATGTTCTCGGCGGAACTACCCCAGTTTCCATAATCACTAAAAAGCATCCGTCGAGGCGCTTGGCTCGAAGTTCGTTTTTATATCGTCGCGCGTTGTGCCAGGTATGCGCAACCGCACATTCATTCATCATTTAATCACACAACAAATGCCTAAGGTAAAGACTAATTCCGGCGCGAAGAAGCGTTTCGCACTCACCGGAACGGGTAAGATCAAGAGAAAGCACGCTTTCCACAGCCACATTCTCACCAAAAAGACGAAGAAGCAAAAGCGCAACCTCTGCCACGTGGGTCTCGTTGACTCCACCGACGTTAAGCAGGTACGCGAATTGCTCTGCATGCGCTAATCAAAAGCTCTCACCCACAGTCATTTATTCAATCGAATGTCCGGCTCGCAAGTGTCACTTTCCTGACCGCCGGCAATCACAACCCAACTTACTATGCCAAGATCAGTAAATCACGTCGCATCTCGCGCTAAGCGCAAGAGAATCCTGAAATTGACCCGCGGATACTATGGTGCTCGCAAAAATGTCTGGACCGTTGCCAAGAACACTTGGGAGAAAGGTCTGACCTACGCCTTCCGCGATCGTCGCAACAAGAAGCGCAACTTCCGCGCACTCTGGATTCAGCGTATCAACGCTGCGGCTCGCCTCGAAGGCTTGAGCTATTCTCAACTCATGGGTGGACTCCACAAGGCCGGTATCGAGATCAACCGTAAGGTGCTCGCCGACCTCGCTGTCAACAACCCCCAGGCTTTCAAAGCCATCGTTGAGAAGGCCAAATAAGTCTCCACTTGGCCTAATCCAACAACTATTCCCAATCCAATCGAAAGGCGTGCTTCACTCGTGAAGCCGCCTTTTTTCGTTTGTTCTCGTCCGTTGAGGGCGCACTCCTGCGCCGGCGGGAACTGACCACAACGCGCTTCCCTCTTCCCTCCTCCTCAAGAGTCACAATAAGGCTCCTCTCAAACAATCCCTCCCCCTTCTCTTTTTCCACAGTGCCGAGACGTGTCGCCCCTCATCGTCCCACTTTTCATTCGGGGAAGCCTGTCCTCCTCACAAGCGCACCAACCGTCCCTACGATCACCGCAACCTGCTTCTTTGAAGTCCCGACCTGCTCGCGTTCCCTCCCAAGGATGGCAGAAAAATCGGAAACTTTGTGCGGAAACAAGGGGACTTTCATTCGGAAATGCCCAACTTTTTCCCCGAATCGCGCCACTTCTTTCTGGAACGCGCCACTTTTTTCCGCATTGCTCGACTTCTCTTGTGGAATGGCACGACTTCTTTGCTGCATAGCACGATTCCTTTTGCTGCACCGCTCGATTTCTTTTGCGTTTCCTCGGCTCACTCTCCGCTCACCCTCCAACACGCAAGTCCCTCCCTCCTATCGTTCACCCACCACGTCCTCTTCTCTATGTTTACCTTCCGTCAATTCGTTGTCCACGACGACCGCTGCGCCATGAAAGTCGGCACAGACGGCGTTCTCCTCGGCGCATGGGCCCGATTGGCCGCGACCGACGAACCACCGCAGCCCACCGGCAGCGAATCGCACGCTGCACCAATTGAAAACCTGCGCACCACGAAACGCGTCCTGGACGTCGGTACGGGCTGCGGGCTCGTCGCACTCCTGCTCGCCCAGCGCTTTCCGGAAGCCCACCTCGTCGCGCTCGAAATCGACCCACAGGCCGCGGAACAAGCCGCGGAAAATGTGACCCGGTCCCCCTTCGCTCAGCAAATCGACGTGCTTTGTGCTGATTTTCTGGACGACGATCATTGCGCTTCCCTTCGCGACGCCGGCACCTTCGATGCCATTGTGAGCAATCCGCCGTTTTTCGAAGAAACGCTTCTCGCTCCCGACGCACTCCGTGCGCAAGCTCGCCATACCGCCACGGGACTCACCTTCGCCCGCCTTACGATGCGTGCAGCCCGCCTCCTCCGCCCGGGAGGAAGCCTCGAAGTCATCGTTCCGAAATCGGCGCAAGAACGGTTTCATGCCGCAGCGGCCGACGTCGGATGCTCACTCGTGCGCGCCACCGACGTACAAACCGTGGCACGCAAAGCGCCCAAACGCGTTTTGCTCCACTTCGTCAAGGGTGCAGCGCCAGAACGAGTGGAACGCGACACCCTTATTCTCCTGTGCGACGGCCAACGTTCAGCCCAGTACGCAGAACTCTGTCGAGATTTCTATCTCTGACGCCGAAAAAACGCCCCGCCTTTTTGCCGTTCGCTCGAAAACGAGTAACTTTGTAGGCAAGAAATATCATTCTTTCCACCTAAACACATTATGGAAAAAAGCGCATTGCAAATCGCTCGTGCGGCTTACAGCCCCAAACTCCCCGCCGGTCTGCGCGGCAACGTGAAAATCGTAGAGGGAAATCCCACGCAGAGTGTTGATAACCAGGAAGAGATCAAAGCCCTCTTCCCCAACACCTACGGTATGCCCCTCGTTAGCTTCGAACCCACCGACGAGAAGAAGGAATATGCACCCATCAACATCGGCATCATCCTTTCGGGCGGACAAGCTCCCGGCGGTCACAACGTGATTTGCGGTCTCTACGACGGTCTGAAAAAGCAAAATCCCAATTCCAAGCTCTACGGCTTCCTCATGGGCCCCGGCGGTCTCGTCGACCACCAATACATCGAGATGAACGACGCCCTGATCGACGAATATCGCAACACCGGCGGTTTCGACATGATCGGTTCGGGTCGCACCAAGCTCGAGGAAGAAGCACAATTTGAAAAGGGTCTCGAGATCATTCGCCAGCTGGGCATCAACGCCATCGTGATCATCGGCGGCGACGACTCCAACACCAACGCTTGCGTACTGGCCGAATACTTCGCAGCCAAGAAAACCGGCGTGCAAGTCATCGGTTGCCCCAAAACCATCGACGGTGACCTCAAGAACGACCAGATCGAAACGTCGTTCGGCTTCGACACCGCTTGCAAAACTTACGCAGAGGTGATCGGCAACATCCAGCGCGACGCCAACTCCGCTCGCAAGTACTGGCACTTCATCAAACTCATGGGTCGCTCGGCTTCGCACATCGCCCTCGAATGCGCCCTGCAAGTGCAGCCCAACGTCTGCCTCATCTCCGAAGAAGTGGAGGCTAAGGAACAAAGCCTCGACGACGTGGTGACTTACATCGCAGGCGTTGTCGCTAAGCGCGCCGAAGCCGGCAACAACTTCGGCACGGTGCTCATCCCCGAAGGCCTCATCGAGTTCATCCCCTCGCTCAAAAAACTCATCGCCGAGCTCAACGACCTCCTTTCCACCCCCGAGGCCGAGAAAGTGGAAGCCGCTCAGCAACGCGCTTGGGTGCTCGAAAAACTTTCGCCCGCCAATGCTGCCATCTACGCCTCGCTCCCCGAAGGCGTCGCTAAGCAGCTCACCGCCGAACGCGACCCCCACGGCAACGTACAGGTTTCGCTCATCGAAACCGAGAAGCTCCTCAGCGAAATGGTAGCCGAGAAGCTCGCCGCCTGGAAGAAGGAAGGTAAATACGTAGGCAAGTTCGCGCCCCTCCACCACTTCTTCGGTTACGAAGGACGCTGCGCCGCTCCCTCCAACTTCGATGCCGACTACTGCTACGCACTCGGTGCATCGGCTGCGCAACTCGTCGCCAACGGCAAGACCGGCTACATGGCCATCGTGAAGAACACCACTGCACCGGCCGAACAATGGATCGCCGGCGGTGTGCCCATCACCATGATGATGAACATGGAACGCCGCCACGGCCACATGAAACCCGTGATCCGCAAGGCCCTCGTCGAGCTCGACGGCAAACCCTTCCAAGCTTTCGCCGCACACCGCGAAGAATGGGCCGAAAAGACCGCCTTCATCTACCCCGGACCCATCCAGTACTGGGGACCCACGGAAGTTTGCGACCAGTGCACCCGCACCCTCGCCCTCGAACAGGCCAAATAAAACACGCACACAACGTGCTCCGATAATGAAAATCCCCCTTTCTCTGTGGAGAAAGGGGGATTTTTCGTAAGACGCTTGCAGATCACAGTTAAAATGCCTAATTTTGCTGCACTGAAATCTCACTATTTTCAACTCCCACAAAGAGTTGGATCAAGAAAAACCACAGACAAACAAAATTCCCGTGCGTCACACGAACGAAAACAACATGCAGGAACAATCTTCTGCACCCCACTCCCGGACAGCACACACATTCGGGCAGCATCGCAAACGCATCTTTTGGATCGGCGGATCGGCCATTGCACTGGTTTGCGCCCTACTCCTCTACCACTTTATCCTTGCGCCTTACCGCCATCGTGGCTTCGGCGAGTCCCAATTTCCGGCCAACTACAGCATTCACGGCATTGATGTGAGCCACCACCAAGGCACCGTCAACTGGGAAAAAGTAGCCACCGCCTCCGATGCCAACGGCGCACGCGTACAATTCGTATTCGTCAAAGCCACGCAAGGAAAAAGCCATTTGGATCGGAAATTTCGTCACAACTTCCGGAAAGCGCAACAATACGGTCTCGTCCGCGGAGCCTACCATTATTTCTCGCCCGGCATTTCGGGCGACGAGCAAGCCCACCATTTCATCAACAACGTCCCACTCGAAAAGGGCGACCTCCCCCCGGTGCTCGATGTTGAGGTCCTCGGCAGACTCAAGCCAGAAACGCTAAGAAGAGAAGTCCTCGAATGGCTCGAGATGATGGAAAAACGCTTCGGCACGCCTCCCATCATCTACACCTATCTGACATTCAAAAAAAACTATCTCAACACCCCCGAGTTCGACCGCTATCCTTTTTGGATCGCCCACTACAAAGTGAAAAAACTCCGCTACAAAGGTGCATGGGACTTTTGGCAACACACCGAAGAAGGCTGCATCGACGGCATCACCGGCACGGTCGACTTCAATGTCTACAACGGTTCGTTGGACGACCTGCAAAAGTTGACCATTGGCAACACCTTAAGCCGCAAAGCACAGCGACGACAAAACCTGGTCGCAGCATCTGCACAGAAAAAGTCTCCGACTTCCGCCAAAAGGAAACGGTCGCATCCCAAACCGCCTCACGCCAAGCACGCAAAATCGCGCACACGGAAACAAAGCACCCTTTCAAACAAACGAACCAAAACGCAGAAACGACGTAAATGACAGCCGTCTCATTTCGGCTTAGACGACAGCGCAAACGAAGAACGACCCCTGACGCATGAGCAGGGTTGCGCCAATTGTATTCAGAAAATCATCAGTGCCGACCACCGTGCCCCCAACTGATAAGTTCTCCTCTCTTCATCCGAAGAAAGGGGGACGCTTTTTTAGAAAGCCACTTGCAGCATACGGCCAAAATGCCTAACTTTGCTGAACAGGAATCGCAATATTTTCAACTCTCGCAAGGTGTTTGGTAAAGACAAAGCACAGACAAAGAAAAAGCCCGTGCGCCGAAAGAAAAAAAAGACACGACGCAAAAAGTCTTCTGCCCCACTCTCTTGGGCCGAACGTTCGTTCGGATACGCCTACCACCGCGCGTTCTGGATCGGTGGCTTCGTTGCAGTCCTCGTTCTCTCCCTCCTTTTCTATCGCTTCATCGTAGCCCCCTACAGCAGTCGCTGGCACGCTCTGTTCGGAGATATCGAACTGCCGGCCGGCTACACCATACACGGCCTCGACGTCAGCCACCACCAGGGCAACATCGATTGGGAACAGGTGGCCACCACCACCATTTCGCGCGACGCACGGGTCGAATTCGTATTTGTCAAAGCCACCGAAGGCAAAAGTCACCTCGACCGCAAATTTCAACGCAATTTCCGCAAGGCCGGTCAGTATGGACTCATGCGAGGTGCCTACCACTATTTCTCTCCCGAGGTGTCGGGCGACGAGCAAGCCCGCTATTTCATGGACAATGTCCAACTCGAAGACGGAGACCTCCCCCCCGTACTCGACATTGAGGAATTGGGAGCGCTCACCCCCAAAAAACTGAGAAAAGAAGCTCTCGAATGGCTCCGCCTCACCGAACGGCGCTACGGAGCGACGCCGATCATCTACACCGGCCTCAAGTTCAAACAGACCTATCTCGACACGCCCGAATTCCAGCGCTATCCCTTCTGGATCGCCCACTATTACGTGAAGCACCCGCGCTTCAACGGACAATGGAAGTTCTGGCAACACACCGACGTCGGCCGCATCGAAGGCATACGCGGCAAGGTGGATATGAATGTTTACAACGGTTCGATGTACGACCTGCGTAAACTCACCATCGGCCACAACAAAACGGCGGCGGACGACGATGACGACGATTGACCTCCTCACGGCACAATGTTGCTCCATGCGTGCCGACACAGCTATCACGCCGCCTTGAATGCGCCGCACGAGAAGATCGCCCCACCTCTCCACTAAACCAAACGAACTCGCCCCACAACACTTGCATGTTGTGGGGCGAGTTCGCGTTTCAAAAAGAGCTTTGCGTGACGCATCGAAGCATC
Source organism: Prevotellaceae bacterium UBA1746 (assembly GCA_905369775.1). Taxonomy (GTDB): domain Bacteria; phylum Bacteroidota; class Bacteroidia; order Bacteroidales; family Bacteroidaceae; genus Alloprevotella. The sequence continues at coordinate 5,644 of CAJPJR010000047.1, read as the reverse complement.
TCAGGCTGCACTCGGCGCAAAATGCCGAATCATCGGGACTGCGAGCACGACTCCGCGCGCGTCCGCTCATTCGTCGGACTTCGCGTAGCAGCGCCGACAGCGGTCGACAATACAGGCGGGCACCATCTCGGCGATGTCCTCACCGCGACGCACCGCCTCGCGCACATTCGTACTACTGAAGGGCAAGAGCGGTGCATCCACATAGACCACACCTGGCGGCAAACCGGCCGGGTCGATCGAACAACCGGGACGGGGATAGATGATGAGGCGGTGGTGCGCCAAAATCTCGTCCGTGTGCTGCCAACGGTCGAAGACCAACCAATTGTCCGCTCCGATGATGAGCGAAAATTCGGTGTCGGGATAGGCGGTCCTCAAGGCACGCAGCGTTCGCCACGTGTAGGACGGGCGCGGCAAGTGCATTTCGAAATCGGAGACACGAAGCCCCGGCACCTCAGCGGCAGCCGTTCGCGCCATGTCCAAACGCACATCGTCGGAACTGAGATGAAACGAGGATTTCAGGGGGTTGAGTGGCGAAACCATCAACCACACTTCCTCCACCACTCCTTGCGTCAAGAGATATTGCACCAGCGCGAGATGGCCGCGGTGCACCGGGTCGAACGACCCGCCGAAGATGCCGACAGCATGCTTCGCGCCTGTCGATGCCGTTTTCACGCCAATCGGTTCTCAGCGTCGGGAAACACCACCTTCGCACGATATTCGCGCGCTTCCTCGGGCGTCATGCCGGCGTAAGCCATGATGATCACCTGATCGCCGGGCTGGAACAAGCGAGCGGCGGCACCGTTCAGACAGATGCACCCCGAATTGCGGGGGCCGCTGATGATGTAAGTCTCAATGCGCTCACCGTTCATGTTGTTCACCACGTGCACGTGCTCGCCGGGCAGCATATCGGCCGCTTCGAGCAGGGCTTCGTCGATGGTGATCGAACCCATGTAGTGCAAATTCGCCTCGGTGACGGTGGCACAGTGTATTTTTGATTTCAGAATGCTCAGTGTCATTGTGTTTCGCGTCAATTTTACTGATAAGCAATGTTGTCGATGAGTCGTACTCGGCGCTCACCGCAATAAACAGTGATGCAGCCTTGCACCCGCGCCGCGTCGTTCCAATCATCGATCGGTTGCAGCGTTTCAGCATTCACGATTTGGAAATACTCCACCTCCAAACCGTCGACGGCATTGATGCGGCGCACCACGGTGTCCACCACCTCTTTCACGGTCAGAGCACGGGCAAAGCTCACACTTTCACGCAAAATGCGGCAGATGTTGGCGGCAAGCAAACGCTCGCTCACCGACAAGAGTGCATTGCGCGAAGAGAGGGCCAATCCGCGCTCATCGCGCACAATGGGACAGGGCACCAATTCGAAACCGAAGCCCTGATCCTTCATCATGGCACGCACCACGGCAATTTGTTGGAAGTCTTTCTCGCCGAAATAGGCCCGATCCGGTTGCACCATGTCGAAGAGCTTCGACACCACTTGGCACACGCCGTTGAAGTGTCCGGGCCGACGTGCTCCTTCCATCACCGTATCGATCGGCGGATAGGAAAAAACGCGCGTGTCGGGCGTGGGATACATTTCTTCGGCCGTGGGGGCAAACACAATATCGGCTCCCAGCTTGTCGATCAGCGCGCAATCGGCGTCGAGCGTGCGGGGATAATTTTTCAGGTCGTTGGGATCATTGAACTGCGTGGGGTTGACAAAGACACTGACCACCGTGCAACCGCACTCTTCCACGCTGCGGCGAATGAGCGAAGCGTGACCTTCGTGGAGCGCACCCATGGTCGGTACCAGCCCCACCTTTTTTCCGGCTGCCTTCGCGCACGAAACTTGTGTGCGCAACTCGGCAACCGTATGAATGATGTTCATTGGGCGTATAAGTAATTGTTTGAATAACGATGCAAAGTTACGATGATCGATGAGAAAGGCCAAATTTTGCGCCTGCAAAAGGGGGCTATTCGTCGCACACGGCATTTTCTTATCGTGAATGACAAATATCGCTGCCAAAATCTTGCTCATTTGTTGCCAAACCCTTACTTTTGTAGTCACCACATAACAAAAGAGCCGAACAATTTCCGCAATTCGCCGTCATCGCCGCGCACGACGCCACGACAAGGGAGCGAAATCGCCGCCCAAAATGCCGCGAAAACGACGAGCACCCCGAGAAAACGATCGTTTCGCCCACCGATTTTCCCTTCCTCCCGAATTGCGATTTCTTTTTCTGACTTCGAACATGAACATAGCCCAACCCTTCCGCAAAGCACTGCGATTCTACATCGACGGATTCAGGCAAATGACCTGGGGCAGAACGCTCTGGATCATCATCGCCGTGAAACTCTTCGTCATGTTCGCCGTGCTCCGTCTCTTCTTCTTCCGCCCCGTACTCCAAGGCACGCCCACGCAAAAGCAGAACCGCGTCGCCACAGAACTCACGCAACCGTAAAAAACAACACTACTTCATTTCTCTCACACTATGATGATGCTTCACACCACCGACCTCGCCGTCCTCGGCTGGTCGAGAGCGCAATTCGCGCTTACCGCATGCTATCATTGGCTCTTCGTCCCCCTCACCCTCGGACTGGCGCTCGTGATGGCCATTATGGAAACTTGTTACTATCGCACCGGCGACGAATTCTGGAAGAAAACCGCCCAATTCTGGCAAAAACTCTTTGGCATCAATTTCGCCATCGGAGTGGCAACGGGTATCATTCTCGAATTTGAATTCGGCACCAACTGGAGCAACTATTCCTGGTTCGTGGGCGACATTTTCGGCGCCCCGCTGGCCATCGAAGGCATCTTGGCCTTCTTCATGGAATCGACTTTCATCGCCCTCATGTTCTTCGGCTGGGGTAAAATCAGCAAAGGCTTCCACCTCACCTCCACCTGGCTCACCGGCCTGGGTGCAACCATCTCGGCTTGGTGGATCCTCGTGGCCAACAGCTGGATGCAGCATCCCACGGGCATGGACTTCAATCCCGACACCGTGCGCAACGAGATGATGGACTTCTTCGGCGTAGCTTTCCAACCGTTCGCGGTCAACAAATTCTGCCACACCGTCTCGAGCGGCTGGCTCACGGGAGCCGTCTTTGTCGTGGCCGTGAGCTGCTGGTTCTTGCTCCGCCGCCGCAACGTGAAACTCGCCACGCAGAGCATCAAGATCGCCGCCATCGTCGGACTCGTGGCGGGCCTCATCGTGGCCCTCACCGGCGACCGCAGCGGTGAAGACATCGCCCGCCATCAACCCATGAAGTTGGCAGCCGCCGAAGGCCTCCGCCAGGGCTCGGCCGGCGCTCCCTTCAGCATTGTCCCCGGCGTCGAAGTGCCCGGTGCCCTCTCGCTCGTGGCACACAAGGATCTGAAAGCCTTCGTGCCCGGCATTGACGACATTCTCTACCACGGCTACACCGACAACGACGGCAACACTGTGCTCCCCGCCACCGAAAAGATGAAGCGCGGCGCCACAGCACTCGCGGCCTTCAAAGACTACCGCGCCGCACGGGGCAAAGCACCCGAACGCGCCGACTCGGCACGAAAAGTGTTTGAGGACAACAAGGCGTACTTCGGCTACGGCTACATCCAAAAGGTCGAAGATCTGGTTCCGCCCCTCGGCATGGTCTATTGGTCCTTCCGCGTCATGGTCGGCGCCGGCTGCGCACTCATCCTCATCATGGCCCTCCTCATTTGGTACGGTCGCAAAGGCACCCTCACCGAACAGCGCTGGTTGTTGCACGTGGGCCTGTGGAGCCTCGTGCTGGTCTACCTGGCCGAGCAAGCCGGATGGATCGTGGCCGAAGTGGGACGCCAACCGTGGGCTATCCAAGACTTGCTGCCGGTCAATGCGGCCGTGTCCAGTCTGTCGGTGACGAACGTGCAAATCACCTTCGCCCTCTTCTTCTTGGTGTTCACCGCACTGCTCATCGCAGAGCTTCGCATCATGTTTAAGGCCATTGCCAACCACCGGCAGGAATAACCGCGGCACAGACACAGCCCTTTGCACTCCGCAGCCCTCGCCGAACCGGTTGAACTCATCGATCCGGCGAAGACGGCCCGCACCGCGCGACAGCGGCTGTGACATCAAGGCCTATTTCCCCATCTCCTATCCCCTTTCATCATGATCACCTACTCTCTTCTACAACAATACTGGTGGCTGCTCGTCAGTCTCCTCGGCGCGCTCGTCGTTTTCCTGATGTTTGTGCAGGGCGCCAACACGCAGATTTTCACCCTCGGCCGCACCGAAACCGAACGTGCGCTCATCGTCAACAGCACCGGCCGTAAATGGGAATTCACCTTCACCACCCTCGTCACCTTCGGCGGCGCCTTCTTCGCCTCCTTCCCCTTGTTCTACAGCACCAGCTTCGGCGGCGCTTACTGGGTGTGGATGCTCATTCTCTTCAGCTTTGTGCTGCAAGCCGTGAGCTATGAGTTCCAAAGCAAGCTCGGCAACTTCTTGGGCAAGAACACCTATCGTTGGTTCCTCGTCCTGAACGGCGTGCTCGGCCCGCTTCTCCTCGGCACGGCCGTCGGCACCTTCTTCCACGGCGCCAACTTTGTGGTGAACAAAGACGTGATGGCCGACCAACTCGCGCCCGCCATCAGCAGCTGGACCACCGCCTGGCACGGACTCGAAGCCGTGGCCAATCCTTGGAACTTGGTGCTCGGTCTCGTTGTGCTCTTCCTGGCTCGCGTGCTCGGCAGCCTCTACCTGCTCAACAACATCGACGACGAAACCCTCACGCCGCGCTTGCGCCGACAAGTGCTCGCCGACACCGTCCCCTTCCTCGTGCTCTTCTTGGCCTTCGCCGCCCACCTGCTCACGGCCGACGGCTTTGCCGTCAATCCCGACACGGGTGTTGTGAGCCTCGAGGCCTACAAATACCTGCACAATTTCTTGGCCCTGCCGCTCACGTTGGTGCTCTTCCTGCTTGGCGTGGTCTTAGTGCTGGTAGGCATCGGTCGCACGATTTTCACCACGACGCGTCGCGGCATTTGGTGCGCGGGCATCGGCAGCGTATTCACCGTTTGGGCGCTTCTGCAAGTGGCTGCCCTCAACAACACGGCCTACTATCCCTCATTGGCCGACATGCAAAGTTCGCTCACCTTGGCCAACAGCTGCTCGAGCGAATTTACGCTCACGGCCATGAGCTTCGTGTCGCTCGTCATCCCCTTCGTGCTGGCCTACATCGCCTATGCTTGGTACAGCATCGACCGCAAGAGCCTCACGCAAACGGAGTTGGCCGACAACGAACACAAGTATTGAACCGGCGCACTGCGCAAACTTTTTTCATTGCTCGCCCCTCGCCCCGACTGCTCGGAGCGAGGGGTCTTTGGTTGGTGTAAGCGCTACCGGCGCCTCACAAAGCAGGGCCGCTCCTCGAAAGGCGCAAGTTCCGGGCGGATATCCGGTTTGGGCAGTAGGGATTATCGTGTTTATCAAGTCAAAGATCGTTTGCGCTGATCCACAGGACAGTAGTCCACGGAATTTGACGCTATGTGTACGCCGCAGAGCGACGGGAAAAGGGAAAGGTTGTGTTTTATCGAGCACAAAGATAATTCTTTTGTTTCGAATCACCGTGATTTTTCTACGAGAAAATGTTCTCATTTTTCAACACTGCAAACAAATGGAACAAAACA
>CAJPJR010000046.1 GCA_905369775.1 Prevotellaceae bacterium UBA1746 | reverse complement strand
TGTGAAAAAGAGTCGGGCATTGTCCCCAGTCCCGGTGAGATTCTCGACAAATTGAAGACCATGCTATGAACACGCCCCGCCCACATGAGAAAGACGAGTTGGAGGCCATGCGGCGCCAACGCCGGAATCTCGTCATACGCAACTGGCTCAACGGAATTTTCATCGTGCTGGCTTTGATCGCCATCGTCGGTGTGCTGTATTTCCGTTCCGGTGATCGAGGGCTTACCCTCAGCTATGGCATCGCGATTCTCGCCATCATCGTCAAAATGGTGGAAGCTATCTTCCGCCTCCCCGGGGTCTTCAACAAACTATAGTCATGACGAAAGAAGAAATCATCCAAAAAGGCACCGCGGCCTACGAACGGCCTCGCCTGCTGAATACCAATACGATGCACTATTGCCCGGGATGTTCCCACGGTGTGGTGCACAAACTCATCGCAGAAGTCGTGGATGAGATGGGAATGGCCGAAAAATCGATCGGGGTCAGCCCCGTCGGTTGCGGCGTATTCGCCTACAATTATCTTGACATCGACTTCCATGAGGCCGCCCACGGACGTGCAGCTGCCGTTGCCACCGGTATCAAACGTGTACTGCCGGATCACCTGGTTTTCACCTACCAAGGCGACGGAGATGCCGCAGGTATCGGCACCAACGAAACCCTCCACGCGCTCAATCGCGGAGAAGGAATCACCATTATCTTCATCAACAACGCGATCTACGGAATGACCGGCGGACAAATGGCACCAACCACACTCATGGGCCAGGTTACTTCGACCAGTCCCTACGGCCGCGACGCAGCATTGCACGGTTATCCGCTCAAATTGGGAGAAATCGCAGCCTTGTTGGAAGGTACGGCTTTTGTGACCCGTCAGAGTGTGGACACCATGGGAGCTATCGCCAAAACCAAAAAGGCGATCCGCAAAGCCTTCGACATTTCGATGCAACACAAAGGCTCGTGCTTGGTCGAAATCGTTTCAACCTGCTCGTCCGGATGGAAACTTTCGCCGGTCAACTCCAACAAGTGGATGCAAGACAACATGTTCCCCTTCTATCCGAAAGGGGATCTTAAGGACACTACCAAAACTCCGAAAGCATGACACAGGAAATTATCATCGCCGGTTTCGGCGGACAAGGTGTGCTCTCGATGGGTAAAATCTTGGCTTATGCCGCACTAATGGAAGGACGTGAGGTGAGTTGGATGCCGGCTTACGGCCCGGAACAACGAGGCGGTACGGCCAACGTGACGGTCATCGTGAGCGATACGAGCATCTCATCGCCCATTCTTTCGAGCTACGACACGGCAATTCTCCTCAACCAGCCTTCGGTCGACAAATTCCAACCGAAGGTAAAAAAAGACGGAGCCTTGATTTATGATGGCTTCGGCGTAATCCAGCCGCCCACTCGCGACGACATCAATATATATTGCGTGCCGGCTATGACAACTGCCACCGAAATGAAGTTAGCCAAATGCTTCAACATGTTCATTCTCGGCAGCTATCTGAAAGTGCACCCCATCGTGCAGGTGGAAAGTGTGATGAAAGCGCTGCGTAAAACCCTTCCGGAACGCCACCATCACCTATTGCCGGCCAACGAACAGGCCATTCTCAAAGGAATGGATCTCGTACAACTTTAAGTACTCACCCTTCAACCTCAAATATATGGCAAGTAGAAAACGCTTAAAGAAGAACGTGCGCCACATCTGTGGCGAGATGCTCTACGTCTGCGGCCTTTCGTACGCTGAAAAGGGACAACTAACACCCGAAATTCAAGCGGCCGTGCAAGAGGTCATCCGCTTGCAAGCAGACATTGTTTGCCGCATCAGCCACACAGAGCGGGGTAGCGTGAAACTCTTCTATCGTCAATTGAGAGAAGACTTTGCGAAAGGCATCGAACAAGCCTACACTACATTGGTAAACGCCTAATCCTCCCTCATCCAGGCCAACGAGCTGTTTGCAAGTCCCCATGCTCAACTTGTAAACAGCTCGTTGCGTTTTCCTGTACGCAATACAGATCGCAAGAACGGCAGGTGGCGCAGAAACAGGCGTATGATGTTCTCTCCTTCCTCGCTTCTCCAGCTCATCACAGCGGGCAATCCCCTTCATCACCCGATCGCTTCAAGCGCCTCATCCCCGATAACACACACAAACACACGAACTTTTCTCACATTCGTCCCCCATGTCTGACAACGATCAACAGATTCTTTCCTCCACTTCGGGCATGACCGTGCTCCCCATCCGTGGCACACAAGCATTGTCTCTGCCATTCGCTGATGATGGCGTGCATGCGGGTTTTCCTGCGCCGGCACAGTCCACAATGGAGACGGCCATCGACTTGAACAAGGACCTCATTGAGAACCCGGAGAGCACTTTTTACGCAAGAGTGGAAGGTGATTCCATGATCGGTGCCAACATTTTCGAGGATGATATCCTGATTATCGATCGTTCGCTCACGCCCTCCAACGGAGACATCGCACTTTGCATCGTCGACGGCGAATTTACAGTCAAATACATAGAGATCAACAAAGACCACGCCCTGCTTCGCCCTGCCAATCCCGATTACCCGGTGCTGCGCGTGGACCATGCCGACGGTTTCTCGGTTTGGGGCGTCGTGACTTACGTCATCCACGGGGTCAAACACTCACATCGTCGATTCTAACTCCCCACCCAACGATGATTGGCGTAGTAGACTGCAATAACTTCTTCGTGTCGTGCGAACGTGTCTTCGCACCGAAATTGATCGGACGGCCTGCAGTCGTCCTTTCCAGCAACGACGGTTGTGTGGTGGCGCGCTCGAATGAAGCCAAAGCAATGGGAATCGCCATGGGCATCCCCTTCTTCAAGGTCAAAGGGCTGGTGGAAAGTGGTCAATTGTGCGCGCTATCCAGTAATTATGCCCTATATGGTGACATGTCGCGCCGCGTGATGTCGGTCATTCGCAGACATGTACCCGAAATGGAACAATATAGCATCGACGAATGCTTCATCGTCCTCCCTGAAATCGAAGACTATCAGGCATTCGGCTGCCGACTCTCGCCAATTGTTGAGCAATGGACCGGCATTCCCGTGAGTGTAGGACTGGCTCCCACCAAGACACTGGCCAAACTCGCCAGCAGATTTGCAAAAAAGCACAAGGGATATCGTGGTTGCTGCCTGATCGACACACAAGAAAAGCGACGGAAGGCACTCGAACTCACGAATCTGCGCGATGTCTGGGGCATCGGTCGAAAAAGTGCAGCCAAACTAGAACAAATGGGGCTGCACACAGCCTGGCAATTTGCCCGTTCTGGACAAAAACAAGTCAGGAAACTCATGGGAATCGCAGGAGAAGAAACTTGGCGTGAGCTAAATGGAGAATCGGTGCTCGGGCTAACAATACCCACCCCGCGGAAATCAATCCAATCAACCCGCTCTTTCAACCGCCCCCTCCTTACTACAAGAGAATTACACACGGCTTTGGCCGATTTCTGCGCACAAGTGGCAGAAAAACTGAGGAAAGAACATGCCTGTGCTCGGACTGTCGGAATTTTCTTCGCGACAGATCGATTTAACCCCAACGTTCCGTTCATACAACGCACGGCCATCCACTCTTTTGATGTAGCGACTGCCGATCCTCGCGAGTTTTCTGCCGCAACTCGCGGCTTACTCGAAGGCATTTATACCGACGGCATCCCGACAAAGCGGGCCGGCGTGTGGGTCGACGGGATAGAACACGCAGCAATTCAGCGTGGTTTATTCGACCGCGTGGATAGAGAACGGCAAAAGCGCCTTCTACAGACGATAGACAGCGTGAAACTCAAAATGGGGCGAGACTCTCTTCGCCTTGCTTCCCAAGAACACGTAGAAAGCATCGTTTCGAGCGAATTACGTTCCCCTAGTTATAGCACCAAGTTGAGTGATATTCTACGCGTCAAGTGATAAATCGCCGACTTTCTCCCTCGCATCAACGAAAAGCCTCGCACGGTTGTAGTGCTGTAGGCCTCAACAAAGAAATATCCCCCTAATCTAAAGATAGAGTAGGGGGATATTTGTGGTTTATCGGCAGTGCCAGCTTCAGTGCACTGCAGTTCTTCATGCTTGACGGTAGGAATCCAGATCTTCCGGCGAGAGTTCGTTCACGAAAGTAGCGTGTTTCTCCACCTCGGCGGCGGCATCACGCGCATAAACTCGTGCAGACTTGCCGAAAAGTTCCGGAGCTTGCGTGGCATTGTAGGTGAGCAAATGCAACATCAACGTATCTGCAGCCATTTCCACGAGGTGACGGGCGCAAATATCTTGGTATTCTTGCACACCTGCTGCCTTCACGCGCTCTACAGCGGCCTCAAATGAATCGGCCATCTTGCGGGCACGCTCTTGAAGTTCCTTCATTTCGGGGCTTACCTCTTGCTGTTCGAGCTCGCGCAAGTGGGCTAAATAGGCTCCGTTCATGACAAAACGAATCGCGGCAACCACTTGCAATTGCGTTGTTCCCTCATAAATAGAAGTGATACGCGCATCACGAGCATAACGTTGGATGGGATAGTCCATCATGAAGCCCGATCCGCCGTGAATCTGGAGAGAATCATAAGTATTTTGGTTGCAATACTCAGAATTCATCCCCTTTGCCAAGGGAGTCAGGGAGTCGGCCAATTTATTGTAGGCCTTCATTTCGGCACGTTCCTCAGCAGTCAATTTCCGCTCGCGCGAAACATCTTCGAGTGCCTTGTAAACGTCGACGGCACGGGCACAATGGTAGAGCAATGCGCGGCCGGCATCGAGCTTCGCCTTGATCGTAGCCAGCATATCGTAAACGGCGGGCATTTCAATGATTGCTTTACCGAATTGCTCACGGTCACGAGCGTACGCCAGCCCTTCGTTGTAGGCGGCTTGGGACAACCCCACCGACTGCGCAGCGATACCCAAACGCGCCCCGTTCATCAGCGCCATTACATACTTGATCAGTCCCATTCGCGTGCTTCCGCAAAGTTCTGCCTTCGCGTTTTTGTACACCAGTTCGCAGGTAGGACTTCCGTGAATACCCAATTTGTTTTCGATACGACGGACGTTCACGCCACCATCCCGCTTGTCATAGATAAACATCGACAGTCCACGTCCATCAGTAGTGCCTTCTTCCGAACGGGCCAGCACTAAATGGATGTCAGCATCGCCATTTGTGATGAACCGCTTCACACCATTGAGCCTCCATGTTCCGTCTTCTTCGCAATAGGTGGCCTTAAGCATCACACTTTGCAGGTCCGATCCGGCATCAGGCTCCGTGAGATCCATCGACATCGTCTCTCCGGCACAAACTCTCGGGATGAAACGAGCGTGTTGCTCCTCTGTTCCGAATTCGTAAAGCGTTTCGATACAATCCTGGAGCGACCAAATGTTTCCAAAGCCCGCATCAGATGCAGCCACTAACTCGGCGCACATGGTGTAAGGCATGATCGGGAAGTTCAAACCCTCGTAGCGTCTCGGCATTGTCATGCCGTTCAAGCCGGCAGCCACCATCGCTTCAAGGTTTCGCTGCGTGCCGGAAGCGTAACGCACGCGATCTCCTTCGTGATGTGGACCTTCTTGGTCCACGCCTTCCGCATTGTCGGCCACAATCGTGCCGGCAATCTCACCAACAATATCGAGCGTGCGATCATAATTGTCCATAGCATCTTCGAAATCCAAAGGTGCCGTATCATAAGTTGCCTTGTCGCGAAAATCGCGTTCCTTCAGTTCTACGATACGCTGCATCAATGGGTGGCGCAGTTCGAACCGGAGCTCAGGATGATCCGTATAATGATTTGCCATTGTCTGTCTGAATATGAATTATTTGTTGTGCGCTTTGTAGAATTTGATGAGTTTCGGAACCACCTCTTCCACCTTTCCTTCGATAACGTAGTCGGCCAACTCATTGATCGGGGCCTTTGCATCCGTGTTGATGGAAATAATGATTCCGCTCTCCTTCATACCGGCCACATGCTGGATGGCGCCGGAAATACCACAGGCGATATACACTTTAGGACGCACGGTAACCCCAGTTTGTCCGATCTGCAAATCGTGATCACAGAAGCCGGCATCCACTGCTGCGCGGCTTGCGCCCACCTCTCCATGAAGTTCTGCAGCCAACTGGCGCAGCAAATCGAAGTTCTCCTTCGATCCCACACCATAACCTCCGGCGATGACAATGGGGGCGCCCTTCAAATTATTCTTTGCCTTTTCTACGTGACGATCTAAGACCTCAACAACGTAGTCTTCCGGCTTCACGAATGCATCAACATCCTCATAAACGACCTGGCCTTGATAGTTCTCGTCGAGAACCTCGGCTTTCATCACGCCGGAACGCACGGTTGCCATCTGCGGACGGTGATCGGGATTGATAATCGTGGCCACAATGTTACCACCGAAGGCAGGACGAATTTGATAGAGCAAGTTTTGATAGCTCTTTTTGTTCTTCTTGTCCTCATAATCGCCGATTTCTAAGGCCGTACAGTCGGCGGTAAGTCCACTGGTGAGCGTAGAACTTACGCGCGGCCCCAAGTCACGGCCGATGGAAGTGGCTCCCATCAAGCAAATCTGCGGCTGTTCGCGTTCAAACAAGTGCACAAGCACTGCTGTGTGCGGGCGAGTGGTGTAAGGCGACAGGCCCGGCGCGTCGAAAACGTGCAAAACGTCCACGCCATAGGGAAGAATCTGCGACTCGACCTTGCCTTTTACATCATGACCAGCTACTATCGCTTCTAATTTGACGCCCAGCTCAGAAGCCAATTTGCGTCCTTTGGTGAGGAGTTCGAAACTTACCTCTTCAATTTGCGTACCTTCCAGTTCGCAATATACAAATACACTGTTCATGTGCTTATCCTATTGTGTGGCTATCCAGCAGTTCAACGATCAATTGTTCGACGTCCGCATCGCTTCCCGTTAGGGTTCGGCTTTCCTTGGTGGCAAACACCACATTCTGCACCGTCTTCACCTTCGTAGGCGAACCGGCCAAGCCACATTGGGCAATGTCGGCATCAATATCTGCCGCTCCCCATTGTGTAATGGTCAAGTAAGGTTTGCGAGCGTACTCCTCTGCGTAAGGCATATCGGCTTTCTGCTCAGCCGGTGCGAGTGCACGCTTGTATTTCATCATCAATTTTGCGTTGCGCGGACGGCAAGACGCAGCCGATCCCGTCACCGTCAGCAAAACAGGCAGCGGAGCCTTCACTCGCTCCACGCCACCGTCAATACGACGCGTAACCGTTACGCTCTTTTCGTCGAGTTCTTCCACTTGCTCAACGTAGGTCACCTGATCAATGTCCAGCTTTTGTGCCACTTGCGGCCCCACTTGTGCAGTGTCACCGTCGATAGCTTGGCGACCGCCAATGACCAAATCGACGTGACCCATCTTGCGAATCGTCTGTGCCAGCACATAAGATGTAGCCAATGTATCGGCACCTGCCAGTGCACGATCCGTAACCAACACCCCGCCGTCGGTACCGCGGAACAAGCCTTCACGGATCACCTCGGCCGCCTTGGGCAACCCCATGGTCACAATCTGGATTTTTGTACCCGGATGCGCATCCTTAATGCGCAGAGCCAGCTCCAAGGCATTCAAATCCTCCGGATTGAAAATTGCCGGCAGCGCTGCACGGTTCACCGTGCCCTGTGGCGTCATGGCATCCTTCCCCACATTGCGGGTATCGGGCACCTGTTTAGCCAAAACTACAATGTTGAAACTCATTTTGCGTGTTTCGATAAAACGATAATAGGTTTAGAAAAGCACTTCCTCGCCACAGCTCACAGAGCATGCGGCGAGGAAGTTTCGTTGTCAAAGGTCGTTGCGTTTGATCTCGCCGTTCTGCATCACGAAAGTGAGCTGCTGATCAGCGTCAAACATAATGATATCGGCGTCATATCCGTTTTTAATGAAGCCTTTTCTGTCGTCAATGCCCATAAATCTCGCAGGCATCTCTCCGATCATGCGGCAAGCGTCTGCCATGGGAATGCCGGCTTGCTGCACAGCCGTGCGCACAAGGCGATCCATGGTCGAAATAGAACCGGCCAATGCACTACGATCCTTAAGTTTGCACACGCCATCTTCGATGATTGTTCGCGGATCGATGATACCGGGATCGACATCACTGCCCGGTTCAATCGCACTCACTGCCAGCGAATCGGTGATGAAGCACATGTGATCCACGCCTTTCGCGTTGTAGATCTCGCGCATCAAGACAGGCGGCACGTGGATTCCGTCGGAAATTACTTCGACGTTGAAATCTTCGAGCGCAAATACGCTCTCCACAACCCCCACCTTCTTGAATTCGCGATCCTTGCGCAACATACTCATTGCGTTGGTGAAGTGAGTGGCCAGGCGCACACCGGCTTTATATGCGCGCAACACGTCTTCCCACTCGCCGTCCGTGTGCGCAATCGAGGGCACACAGTCGTTTTTCACGCAGCACTTGAAAAACTCTTCGGCACCGGGCAGTTCGGGAGCGGCATCCCAGCGTTTAATGCAACGCGTCGAGGCAAAGATGCTCTCATATTCTTCGGGATCGGGGTTGCGAATGATGTCAGGCATCTGTGCACCGGCCTTTTTCAGGTTGAAATACGGTCCTTCGAGGTGCAAGCCCATCACCGGACTTCCCGGTTCGGCCATCAACTTTTCGCAAGTCACGATGGCTTTGTCGATCCATTCTCTGTAACTGGAGGAGAGGGTGGGGAAAATGGCCGTCGTCCCGTGCTGCATGTGTGCGTTCACTGCCGTACGGAAGGCTTCTTCTGTACCTTCCATGAAGTCACGGCCGCCACCGCCATGGATGTGCAACTCAATACCTCCCGGTACGATGTCGCATCCCTTGGCATCGATTTGCTTTGCACCTTCGACGGGCAAAGCATTGTTCGAAACGGCCAAGATCTTACCATCTTCCACGACGATGCTTCCGTCGTTGAGCCAACCTTCCGCCGTCAGGATGCGTCCATTGGATATCTGCTGTAGCATGATTATAGTTTGTGGATATGAAACAAAAAGAATGCGCGCGCCACAACGATTTTTTGGCAGCCAAATGGCCTATCGCACCAGTCTCTTCGATTTTGTTCCTCGAATACCCACCGAGTACGAATAGAAAACGTGCGACTCGCAGGGCAAATATAGTACTTTCTTTCTTAAAATAGCGCGACGCACTTCACAAAATGAGTATACACTACAATATTCGCCCTGCTGCCACGTTATAAGTAGCGTATGAACGTTCATTCTCTCACGCTTCTTCTGCTCAGTTCGGCCCTATCCCTGTTCCTCTCGTGCGAAACAGCCGAGAAAAGCCAACGCCGCGCAGAACAAGCCCTTCGAATCGGCGAATACGCCGAAGCCGCCGATGCCTACAAGACGGCCTATCGCCTAACCCCCGCCACGGACAAAGCGGCGCGGGGGCGCCTTGCGTTTCTCATGGGCGAATGCTACCGGCGCTATGGCAACTCTGCACGTGCATTGGCCGCCTACCGCAATGCAGCCCGATACAAAAACACAGATTCCACCCTGTTGCGCGAAGAAGGCGCCATGATGTTGCTCAACGGCGACTACAAAAATGCCCTCTCCGCCCTCAAAGACTATGTGGCAGCCCATCCCGAAGATTTTGTGGCACTGCGTGCATACAATGGTGCGCAAGAAGCTCCGACACGTCGGGCAAAAGGTTCCCTTTACACCGTCAAACCCGCCGCATTGTTCAACAACAATCGCACCGACTACGCTCCCTCATTACTTATAGAGGGGAAAGACCGCCAACTTTACTTCACCACGACGCGCACGGCCGCACTCGGCAATCAACTTTCCGGCATCACCGGACTCAAAAACGGTGACATTTACGTGGCCGGCGTCGACGAAAAGGGAAATTGGAAACGTCCCGAACCCGTAACGCCCGTCAACACGCCCGACGACGAGGGCGCCGTTTGCTTTTCGCCCGACGGCAAAACCATGTACCTCACCGTTTGCACCACCCATCCCCAATATCCGAGGCCGGCCCGCATCTACACGTCCACTCGCGCCGATGCCTCGTGGAGCAAACCCCAACCCCTCGAGTTGATCTCCGACACGTTGTCCAACATTGCCCAGCCCGCCGTCTCACCCGACGGTCGATGGCTTTACTTCGTTTCGGACATGCCCGGTGGGGAAGGGGAGACTGACCTTTGGCGTGCCGAACTTAAAGGCAACAAAGACTCGCGCATCGTCGAAAATCTCGGCCCTCAACTCAACACACCGGGACGTGAAATGTTTCCCACCTTCCGCCCCGACGGCACCCTCTATTTCTCATCCGATGGACGAGGAGGAATGGGAGGACTTGACCTCTTTCGTGCCAAAGAAGACACCTTGACCGGCCGCTGGACCGTAGAACCTTTGCCCCCTCCCCTCAATTCTCAAGGCAATGATTTCGGCATGACCTTCGACGGCCTCCACAACCGTGGATTCTTCTCCTCGTCGCGCAGCACCGGCGGCCGAGGATGGGACAAACTCTACGAATTTTCCTATCCCGAAAACCTCCTCACGGTCAAAGGTTGGGTCTACGAACAAGACGGCTACGAACTTCCGGCCGCTCAAGTGCAAATGATCGGCAGCGACGGGACGAATCTCAAACTTCCCGTCAAGCCCGACGGTTCTTTTGAGCAGACTGTCTCGCCCGGCGTCGACTATGTTTTCCTCGCCGCCTGCCAAGGCTATCTCAATGCGCCCAACCGCCTGCACGTCGACTCCATCGACCGGCCGCACCAATACGTGTTGCAGTTTCCGCTCCCCTCGATGCACATCCCCGTTCTCGTGCGCAATGTCTTTTATGCCTTCAACAGTGCCGAAATCACCCCGGAATCCTCCGCAGCACTCGATCGCCTGACGAATCTGCTGAAGGAAAATCCGCACATCACCATCGAACTGGCGGCCCACACAGACTACAGAGGCGCGGACGCCTACAATCTGCAACTCTCCCAGCGCCGCGCCGAAAGTGTGGTGCGCTACCTCACAGCCAAAGGCATCGATGCGGCACGCCTTGCGCCGAAAGGCTACGGAGAAACCATGCCCAAGATCGTAAACAAGAAACTACTTGAAACTTATCCCTTCCTGCATGAAGGAGACACCCTCACCGAGGCCTATATCATGCGTCTCACACCCGAACAACAGGAAGTTTGCAATGCCCTAAACCGCAGAACTGAATTCCGCGTTCTGCGCACCACCTATGGACTCTACGACAAAAACGGACAACCCACCCGGCGCACCGCGACGCCAACTCCTCCTCCGAGCAAGAAAGCCGATAGCGATGAGTTGGAATACGTGGAATAGCCAAGATTTCCCCCTCGTAGATAAAAATCCCCCCCTCAATGCCCCGTTCCGAGCCCTGTCTCGAGACGGGGCTTTCGCTTTTTCTCTTCGCCCGTCCGGATCAATTTACACCCAACTCCTTCAAAACGACGCTCTTTTCCCCGGAGCTGACACGCACACCGCGAAGCACCGAGAAAACGAGGGGGGAAACACACAAAAGAAGGGGACTTTTGCTCAAAACAAGGGAAGAAATGAACAAAAACGGGGAACTAATTCCACAATATCGGCTTCGGTTCGCTCAGCCCCCGAACAACTGCAAATTTTCCTCCGCACATAGCGCCCCTTCCTCCCATTTTTTCACCAACTGTCCCCACCTTTCGACAAGGAACAGCACAAAGCAAAAGCGAGACAACCAACAAATCAAACATAAGACGGAATTATCTGCCGAAACACTTTGATTATCGCGCTGTAAGCCGTAACTTTGCAGTAATGAACGAGCTTTCTCCATACCTCCGCAAGCTGTTGCTGGAACATGATTGTGCAATCATTCCGGATTTCGGCGGTTTCGTGATGCAGCGCCACGCAGCGCGTCACGCAACTGCGGATCAACAGATGCTCCCGCCGTCGAAAACGGTGGGCTTCAACGCGTTGCTTCGCACAGAAGACGGCTTATTGGCCCACGAGGTATGCAAGTCTCGCCACATTTCCTACGCCCAAGCCGCAGATTTCGTGCAACAATGCGTCCGCGACATGAAGCGCGATTTGATGCGCGGCCTTGAAGTGAAATTCGACGGGGTGGGGTGCATCCAACTCAGCACAGACGGCAATTACGATTTCCGTCCCGAGCCGCAAATCCACCTGGCACCCGAATACTATTTCCTCACGTCCTTTGCGCTCAAGGAGATTCCCAAGACTGAAGAGGTAAAGTCGGCCGAAACGTCCCTCGCACCGGACGGTGCAACCGCGGAGCAACCGAATTCACCGAACGTGGAAACAGCCTCACGCGAACAACAATTCACCACAGCGGATGCTCCCCACTTTTCCCGCACGGCTTATCGCGCTTTCGCCGCCATGTTTGTCATCGCCTTGTGCTTCTTCTGGTCCATTCCCCTGAACCGCAACAACCAGTTCCCGAGCACTAAGGCCAACACGGAAATGTTCGCACAATTGCCACAAATGAAAGTTGTGGGCGAGGTGCTTTCTTCCATTTCGGGCGAAGAAACTCCACCGCCTACGCAGCAACGTCTCGGCGCAGAAGCCTTGCTCGACGAAAAAGAAACAGACAGCGTCAAACGACAAGCGCGAACATCTACAGATACAGCACACGTCGCCGCGGAAAAGCCTCAACCGGCTGAAAAAAACACCGCGACCGATGAGCAAGGTGGCTACGCTCTCATACTTGCCAGCCAAACCACACGAGAAGGTGCGCTGCGACTTGTGAATCACCTCCAACAACAAGGGTATAAGACCGCACGTGCTCAGGTGTTTAACGGCATGTCGCGCGTCCTCGTTGGGCATTTTGCCACGCGCCAAGCGGCCAAACAGGCTCTCGCAGCCGGTCGCAACCACAACAGTGCCTTTGCCGAGGCGTGGATCACCAAAGAGTGACATCCTCCTCGACAAATTCTTAGTTCTATTCAACGGTTGTTTCCCCACTTCTTCCCACCTCCATGAAAAGAATCCGCTGTCCGAAATGCGACGAACCCATTTTGTTCGACGATTCGCTCTACACTCCCGGCCGCACCCTTGTATTTGAGTGCCCTTCCTGCCGCAAACAATTTAAGATTCGCGTAGGTGGGAAAGTGCTCACGACGCAAAACACCGCCGCGTTCGGCACAACGCCGGAACCGGAGGAGAAACCTGCGGTGGGATATCTCGTTGTTTTGGAAAACGCCTTCCATCTTCGCCAGATCGTCCCCCTTCACGAAGGGGAAAACCGCATCGGCCGTCACGTAAAGGGCACTAAAGCCGAAGCCGCCTTCAAGACGGTGGATCCGAGTGTGGACGAAACACACTGTGCCATCAAGGTGAGCCGCACGAAAAGCGGACGCCTGCTCTTTGTCTTACGCGATGGCCCGTCGGGCACGGGGACTTTTCACATGAACGAACTGGTCGGCGTGAAAGAGCGCGTCAATCTCGCCGAAGGCTCCATCATTACGATTGGCGCAACCACCATGATACTCCATGAAGGCACGCCTCCGGAAGAAGAATAATCTTCAATTTCTTGCCTTATGAAAAAACTTTTCTTGCTGTTTTTCCTCATTTTGACTCCCTTCCTGCGGAGCCATGCGCAAGCCGTGGCCATCAACGACACCACCCGTGCTTCCTTTTACTGTGAAGCTGAGGGGATACGCATCTACCTCGACATGGGAAAAGAAAGTCTCACCGTGCCGGGCATGTCCTTTCTCGGACCGGTACATGCCTACATGGCCGGTAGAATCTACGGCGTGTGGATGCTCACCAAAAGCGAGCGCAAAGGAGGGACGGTCATCCTGCGTTTCACAAACGACATCGGGTCTGACTCACAAACTGTTGAGCTCAAACCAC
Organism: Prevotellaceae bacterium UBA1746; assembly: GCA_905369775.1. Lineage (GTDB taxonomy): Bacteria > Bacteroidota > Bacteroidia > Bacteroidales > Bacteroidaceae > Alloprevotella. The sequence continues at coordinate 2,888 of CAJPJR010000046.1, read as the reverse complement.
TGCCCAACGGCACCTATCAATACACTGCCCTCGAAGGAAACAATGTGCGACGCGTGCAAGGTCGGAAGTTGGTCAAAGTTCCCGACACAATGATCATGAAACGATCGCCGATTTGAACACACAGTTCGTTCTCCCTCACCTTTTCAACCTAAAACTACGACACGCCGAGCGCGTGCTCCCAAGCTCTACCCAATAGCCCATGACTGACGGCTTTCTGCGCGTAGCTGCCGCCGTACCTCGCGTACAACTGGCGGATATCAGCGCCAACACACAAGAAATCGAGAAACTTATGGTGGCCGCCGAAGGCAAGGATGTGGAAATCCTCTGCTTTCCCGAGCTGTGCATCACGGGTTACACGTGCCAAGATCTCTTCGCACAACAACTGTTGCTCGAAGAAGCTGAACACGCCCTGTTGAAAATACTCGAACTGAGCCGCAATCTGCAGGTCACTACGCTGGTGGGACTCCCATTCTACCATCGGGGCATGCTATTGAACTGTGCTGCGGTAGTACAAAATGGGAAATTGCACGGATTGGTCCCAAAAACCTACATTCCCAACTACAAAGAATTCTACGAACGGCGTTGGTTCACCTCGTCGACGGATTTACACGAAGCAGAAACCATACGTTTCTGCGGCCAATCCGTACTACTCAGCACACAGCAGCTGTTTAAGCACCGCGACACGACGTTCGGCATAGAAATCTGCGAAGATTTGTGGGCGCCGATCCCGCCGAGCAATCGTGCAGTCCTGGAAGGTGCCGAAATCATCTTCAATCTTAGCGCGTCAAACGACCTTGTAGGCAAGAATGACTACGTGCGCAATCTCGTCACCGGGCAAAGCGCGCGCTGCCATTGCGCATACGTCTATGCCGGCTGCGGATATGGCGAAAGTACACAGGACGTAGTATTCGGCGGCAAGGCGTTCATCGCAGAAAATGGTCGTCTTCTAGCTGAAGCACACCCGTTCTCGACAGAAAGTCAGCTGGTTTTCACGGAAGTGGACCTGGATATTTTGCGCAGCGAACGACAAAACAACACGTCCTTCGGGCAATGCGCCGGCCTCTTCGCGCAATCACAACATTATGCGCTGAAAGAACTCAGCCAAGGGCAAATGAAAGACGGAAACTTCGAGTTGACGCGCCCCATTCCGGCTCTTCCGTTTGTGCCTCGTCCCGAAGAATTCGATATCCGCAGCAACGAAATCCTAAGCATCCAGACTTTCGGTCTCGCACGCCGCATCGAACACACCCACAGCAAGCACGTTGTGATTGGAGTCAGCGGAGGACTGGATTCTACTTTGGCCTTATTGGTCTGCGCCAGCGCGTTTGATCTTCTCGGCTTGGATCGACGTGGCATTATCGGGGTCACAATGCCCGGATTCGGCACAACCGATCGCACATACGACAATGCAATTCGCCTCATGAAGGCACTTGGCATCACACTGCGCGAAGTAAACATCGGAAAAGCCGTAATGCAACATTTTTCCGACATAGATCACGACGCATCCCTCCGCGATGTCACGTACGAGAACGCACAAGCGCGCGAACGCACGCAAATTTTGATGGACATTGCTAACCAAACCAACGGTTTTGTGGTGGGTACCGGCGATTTGTCGGAATTGGCGCTCGGATGGGCCACCTACAATGGCGACCACATGTCGATGTATGCCGTCAACTCCTCCATCCCCAAAACGCTCATCCGCCCCTTAATCCGGCATTGGGCGCAACAAATTCTCAAAGACGACCAAGTTTGTGCAACAACCCTGCTTGACATCGTCGACACCCCCATCAGTCCCGAACTGCTTCCCGCAGACGAGCACGGAAACATCTCGCAAATCACCGAAGATCTCGTAGGTCCCTACGAACTCCACGATTTCTTCCTCTATTACACCCTGCGCTATGGTTTCCGGCCTACGAAAATTTTCCATCTCGCCTGTCAAGCATTCAACGGCAGCCAATCGATTGCCTACGCTCCCGAAACCATCGCACAATGGCTCCGCACTTTCTTCCGTCGCTTCTTCAACCAACAGTTCAAACGTAGCTGCCTTCCCGACGGACCTAAGGTGGGAAGTTGCTCGTTGTCTCCAAGAGGCGACTGGCGAATGCCTTCCGACGCCTCCGCCAACGAATGGTTGCGCGAATGTGACAAACTTTGTCCCACAAAAGAGTGAAACCATGAGTACCTTCACCGCAAGAACTCTCCTGCTTTCCCTCTTGTTTCTCCTCACCGGAGCGATGCTTTTTGCTCAATCACAGGAGGAAAAGCCCACAAGCTACGCAAGGGTGGAGTTGTCCACCACACCAAAATACGTCGGCGACAGCTGTTTGGTGAGCATTGTCCTCTACGGCAACCGACCTTTTGTGGAGTTCAAAACGAAAGCCTCCGCACTCCGGCGCATCAAAGGAGGAACTTTACGCTGGATCGGCAACGGCAATGTGAATGACCAGGAACAAGTGAATGACAATGGGCGCGTGATGTTCGCTTTCGTCGCGCAACAATACGTATTACGGTGTGAATCAGCCGGAAAACTGCTCATTCCGTCACAAAAGTTCAACATCCAATTGGGAACCTACGCTGTAGAAGAGAACCCATACGACTTTTTCGCTCCCACACGCCTACGCCTCATTCGCCGGCACGCGGTCAGCACCAAAAGTCCCCAACAAACGCTCGAAATAACGGAGCGCCCCAAACGCACCACCCGCGAAGTGATGCGCTCCGGGCAGCAAGTAATATAAATCCTCTCAGAACGACAAAGAAATGATCATCGCAGTAGATTTCGACGGCACGATTGTCGAGCACAGATACCCGGCCATCGGCAAAGAGCTCCCATTCGCCACCTCAACCCTCCGCCAACTCATGGAAGATGGGCACCGCCTCATCCTCTGGAC
>CAJPJR010000045.1 GCA_905369775.1 Prevotellaceae bacterium UBA1746 | reverse complement strand
CGGCTCTTCAACGCGCGCTCCAGATAGGTGAGTGCCTGCTGCTTGTTGCCGCAAAGTGCGTAGATACAAGCCGCATTGTAGGCTTGTTCGTCGTCGCCCTTGGCCATGATGGAGTCCATGCGCGCGGTGGCGGCTTTGGGCTGCCCGAGGAAATAGAGGGCAAAGGGCGAGGTGAAGTAATCGTCGGGCGTTTTTTCGAGTTCCAACTCGCGGCGGAAGTCCGCGGCGGCACGCTCTTTCTGTCCCATTTTCAGGAGAAAGCGCCCGCGCAGGTCGTGGAGGAAGGCCGTTTCTTCGTTGAGCGAGAGGGCCATGTCCATGGCTTCCACGGCGGCGTCGTAGTGCTTTTGCTGGCGATGTACCGAGGAGCGCAGCAGATAGAGGCGAAGGTTTTCGGCATCGAGGGCCTGTGCGCGATCCAGTGCCGCCTTGGCTTCGTCATAGCGGCGGAGCTCGATGAGCTGTTGTGCTCTTTGCAGCGGAATATCGATGTCGGTCGAATCGCCCGCCCCGGCGCGCGCATTCCAGCTCAGGGCCGCCTCGTGCAGGTTGAGCGAAGCCAGATCGGCGGCCAGATTATAAGTTGTGCTGTTGGCCGGTTCCAGGGCATAAGCTTCGAGACGGTAGTTCACCGCGCGGCCATAGTTCATTTGCACCCGCTCGAGGGCGGCGAGCAGCAGAGGCCATTTGGGCAGGTTGGGCTCTTTGTTGCGGAGCACTTTGAGGCGTGCCCGCAGCGGGGCGGCGGCAGAGTCGCAGAGTATGCCGAAGACTTGGAAGGCCTTGTGGTCAATGTCGTCGTCCATGAGCGAGAGGGCTGTGGTGCAGTCCTCCACGGCGCGCGGATATTCGTGGCGCAGCAAGTAGGCCTCGGCGCGGAAGGAATAGCCCTGCCCATATTCGGGAGCGAGTTGCACCACGTGGTCGAAGAGTGCGATGGCGCGGTCGTAGTCTTTGCGTGCCACGGCGTTGCGCCCCATGCCCATATAGGAATAGGTGTTGCCTTTGTCGAGTTTTTGCATCTGCTCGTAGTCGCGGTCGGAGAGATCGTAGCGCTCCATCTCGTAGTAGAGGTCGCCGCGCTGTTGGATGTAGTCACGATCGTCGGGCGTGAGGCGAATGGCCGTGCCGATGTCGGTGAGGGCGGCCGTGGTGTCGGCGAGCGCCAGGTGGACGAGTGCGCGTTTGGAGTGGGCAAGGGCAAGCGTCTCCTTGTCTTTCTTAGGCAGATACTTGAGTGCCTGGTCGATGGCGGAGAGGGCGTTGCCGTTTTCGTCGTTGTCAAGGTGGATGAGCCCAATGAAGAAATGGGCGTAGCCGTTGCGCGGGTTCTTTTCGAGCGCCGTTTGGAATTGCTTGAGCGCTTCGCCTTGGTCTTCGTCGTTTTGCAGCATTTCGAAGCCGCGTTTCACGTTGTAGTCCTCGAAGTCCTTACCCTGCTGTGCAGCGAGGGGCAGGAGGGCGAAGAGGAAAACGAACAGCACGCCGAGCAGGCGGGGCAGTGGGCGGGGAGTGGGGTGTGTCATTGTGTGATTGTATTTAGATGTTGAGGTATTGTTGAGGGGGATTTTGTTGCACTTGGGCTATAGGCTTTGCGGAAGCACGACTTTCGATCGTTTGTGGGGCGATGAAGGCTCATGCTTTTGGGCAAAAGTACAAATAATATGGAGATTGCAAAGCGTTTGTTGAGAAAACTTTCGCGTATCTGCTTACAGAATCCGTCGACCTAATAAAACATTTCTGTTGTCTTTGTCGTGTAAATGGAGTTCGTGTGGAATAGTAACTATTTGGTCTTCAATTGTAAAGTTGCGATTCTCTTTCCACGTAGTTTCACCGATTGAGTTGTTTAGTCGGTGGAATTGTTATTAGAGGAAATGTTTAGGCCGAACTCAGGTTTTTATTTGTATTTTGCTATGCAAGCACGAAAGACAGAGTAGCGCTTAGATTTTGAATGGGTAAATAGATATGAAACAATAGCGTGGCGTAAGTCGTGGTCTTTGTCTTTACCGAAACCTGTTGAAGCGAAATACCCCTTTAATGTAGGGAAGAACCTCAGTATCGAAGTTGGGTGCGACTGAGTCAATCATCAGAAAATACAAGTAAAGAGTTGAATGCCCATCTGTGAGGATGAGTTTTCTTCCTCGTGTATATCGATTTTCAAATTTCGTAGATTGTAAACTGAAAGGATAGCTGGCCATTACCCAAGCATTGGCGGTCTCTAATGCGGCTTGCCTGCCATACGATTGTACGAAATTGCTGAGTTCTATACGATCGTTGTGAGTGAACCCTTGATAGGGATGTCCATAAGAAAAATCTCTTTTGATGTGTCTGAAATCAAGGTATTTGAGATCAGCCAACTTAGACGTGTCTTTGTTGCTTGTGTCAAAGGCATAGGAATCACCAAGAACAACGAGATAGCTTGTGAGGATGATGAAACCTTTGTCTGCTTTGGGTCGGAGAATGCGATCAACCTTTCCCATAAAGCAATTGTAGAATCTTTCGCCCAGTGGATGTAGAAACCCATAATTAAAGGGGATGGTGGGTTCGTTGTCCTCTGTAAAGGGGGTATAGAGGTAATTGCCTTTGTTTTCTACGTTAAATCTCTGATGGAGAAGAGCTGTGTCGGCATACTGCTCCAAAGCCGGTGGTATGTAGATCGCATTTCTATGGAGCACGCTTTTGCCGGCTTCTGTATTGATGCTATCTGTTTTTTGAGCATAGCTATTGGCTACCATCATAAAACAGAGAGTAAAGAAACACGTGAATATAGTTTTTAATGTATTCATGGCAAATGGATTTTGGGTATTTCCAATCTGAGTAGGTTCCTTTAGGGAGAGTGCCGCTGCAGCCAGTTTGTGGGTCATAATAATCTGCTGAGCCATCAGCGTTGGGGCGGATTACAACTGCGGGAGCTTGTCCTTCGACACAGTGTCCATACAATTTTTCGACATTATAATACACCTTAAAAGTACCCCATCACCTCACACGGAAATGATGGGGTACATGAGATTAGTTACAGCGAATGAAAACACGTTTCCTAGGAATGGTAAAAGGTTCCCCATCATCTATTACCAAACGATTGGCTTCAATCTTCCCTTTGTATTTATGAGTAATCACATCGGGTTTTGCACCTTTTTGTATCCAAAGGGGGATGCCCATGCGCTGCGCTGTTGCCTCCTCCTTGCAATATAATGGAACTGGGTTGTCAAATTCTACCCCTGCTTCGACTGTAAAAGACAAAGAATCCTGTTTTACAATGATGTTTTGCAAAGGACGAATCTCATAACCAGGAAGGAATCCTTCTCTAGCTACATAAAACTCATCTGTTGTGGCATTTAAACATCCATGCACGCCTAGCGAATCTTTCCAAAAGATAAGATAGCAACGATCCTCTCTTCCCGATGGATATGAGATCTGCTCTTCATAGATGGAGGACACGTGTTTAATAGGAACGAGGCCTTCTGTTTGAGCATATACAGCGTGCAACGTCCAAGAGAGAAAAAGGAGAATAAGTAACTTTTTCATAAACGTCTTATTGAGGGTATTCTACATGAATTGAGCTATTCTCGATGAAAACACGACATCCGCTTCAAGTTCTTTCTTGAGCTTATAGGGGTCAGTAACACTACTTTGTTTACCACAAACATTGATACCCTTTGTGCTTTGGATAAGCGCGATAGCTTCTTCACGACGAGGTTTTTGTGTGTCCGGCACACTCGCCATACTCATACAGAGAATGGCTATACATAGGGCGAGTAGATGTCTCATAATTCTATCTGATTTTGTTGAATTTGATGCTTTTTACTCTGTTTGGACTTAGGTCGGTCTAAGTCATTCTTCTTTCTCTTTCGATGATTTTGATATTAAGCGATGGTTTTTTTGGCAAGAAACTATATGCGGCTATGGCTGCCATGGGATTCGCTGCCAACCCTCCGATGCTTCTGTGACGCGTGTGTTCAATTTGAACGATGTTCTTCAATTCGTCGTTTACCGTCTCGATCAGTGGTCTTTTTCTCAGTAGAATTTTATCGCGTAGAGGCATCAACGAATTCTGCAGAACCGGGGAGACAGTCAACGGCAATGTCGAGGGCTTCGGAATGGCGACGTTGAAAGGAAACAGTTCCTTTCAGTTGTCGTGTGTAGTGGATGTCTTCGTCTTTGGATTCCGCAGCGGAACATGCACCAAACGTTGCTATAGTGGGAATGTGCGAAAAGAGTCTTCGCATAGGGATTGAATTTGAGAAGCAATGTGTGGCGTAAGGCGATTAAGGCCTTCGTCTCGTCTTTTGCGCGGATGGGAAGTGGTGCTAGGGCTTTGCTTTCTGCCGATTACCGGTGCGGAAGCACGACTTTCGACCGTTTGCGGGGTGGTGAGGCTCATGCTTTTGGGCAAAAATACAAAGAATATGGAGAATGCAAAGGAATTGACTAAAGAATATGGCTCGCCGGTCGAAGAAATTGCTATTATATAGGATCGCGCGCGTAGACTAATGATTTCGCAGGGCGCCGAGGGGATGTGAAAAATAGGGCTATTTTTGTTGAATACGGGGCGCTTTTGTGCCAAAACGCGGGGTTTTGCTCTGCGCGAAGGGAATGTTTCGGCAGCGGGGGCGGAGGGCGCCGAAAAGCGGGACGAGAAAACGCGCCGAGGTGCAAAAAGCGTTATTTTCGCACCGCAAAAGCTTATCGGGTGCGAAGTTTCGGAAATGCGCACTTGGTCTGTCAGAAAAGAAATATTACCTTTGCCCTACGGACGCCCGCGCTCACAGACGCAGGGCTCCCTTGCAGGGTCCGAGAGGACCGCTCGTTCATCTTCATTCATGGTGACCGACCACGCTCCACCCCCGTGTGCACAACGGGCAGCAGCGGCTTCCGGCATGGCACGCCGGCTCAGGCGGAAACTTCCGCCCACAAGGACATCATAACATAACAATCATAACACCATAGAAGTATGGCTAAGAAATTCATTACTTGTGATGGCAACCAGGCTGCTGCCCACATCGCCTACATGTTCAGCGAAGTGGCCGCCATTTACCCCATCACGCCCTCGTCTACGATGGCAGAATACGTCGACGACTGGTCGGCGCAAGGCCGCAAAAACATGTTCGGCGAAACTGTCCTCGTGCAGGAAATGCAAAGCGAGGGCGGCGCCGCCGGCGCTGTGCACGGTTCGCTCCAAGCCGGCGCACTGACCACCACTTTCACCGCATCGCAGGGCCTCTTGCTCATGATTCCCAACATGTACAAGATTGCCGGCGAACTCCTCCCCTGCGTGTTCCACGTTTCGGCGCGCACCATTGCCAGCCACGCCCTGAGCATCTTCGGCGATCACCAAGACGTCATGTCGGCACGCCAAACCGGCTTCGCCATGCTGGCCGAAGGTTCGGTGCAGGAAGTGATGGACCTGGCCGGCGTGGCCCACTTGGCTGCCATCAAGACCCGCGTGCCGTTCATCAGCTTCTTCGACGGTTTCCGCACCTCGCACGAGATCCAGAAGATCGAATGCCTCGACACCGAAGACCTCAGCCCGCTGGTGGACCGCAAGGCGCTGAGCGAATTTCGCGAACGTGCCCTCACGCCCGAGCACCCCGTGACACGAGGCACGGCCGAAAACCCCGAAACCTTCTTCGCACACCGCGAGGCATCCAACCCCTTCTATGAGGCTGTGCCCGAAGCGGTGGAGGAGTACATGAAGGAAATCAGCCGCATCACCGGTCGCGAATACGGCCTGTTCAACTACTACGGCGATCCCGAAGCCGACCGCGTGATCATTCTCATGGGTTCGGCCACTGAAGCTGCTCGCGAAGCCATCGACTACCTCCGCGAAAAGGGAGAAAAGGTCGGCATGGTCTGCGTTCACCTCTATCGCCCCTTCTCGGTCAAGCACCTCCTCGCCGCTGTGCCCGCCACGGCCACGCGCATTGCCGTGCTCGACCGCACCAAAGAACCCGGTGCCAGCGGAGAACCCCTCTATCTCGACGTCAAGGATGCCTACTACGGCCGTGAAAATGCCCCCCTCATCGTGGGCGGACGCTACGGACTGGGATCCAACGACACCACTCCGGCACAAATCATGTCGGTCTATGAGAACCTCGCGCTCAACGAACCCAAGGACCACTTCACCATCGGCATTGTCGACGATGTGACCTTCACGTCTCTCCCCCCGAAAGAGGAAATCAGCCTCGGCGGAGAGGGCATGTTCCAGGCCAAATTCTACGGACTCGGAGCCGACGGTACGGTGGGAGCCAACAAGAACTCCATCAAGATCATCGGCGAAACCACCGACAAGTATTGCCAAGCTTACTTCTCTTACGACTCGAAGAAGTCGGGCGGCTTCACTTGCTCGCACTTGCGTTTCGGCGATCACCCCATTCGTTCCACCTATCTGGTGAACACCCCCAACTTCGTGGCTTGCCACGTGCAGAGCTACATGCACATGTACGACGTGCTGCGCGGCATTCAGCCCGGAGGTACCTTCCTGCTCAACACCGTTTGGGACGATGAGGCCCTCACCCGCAACATGCCCAACAAGATCAAGCGCATCTTGGCACAGAAAAACATCACGGTCTATGTGATCAACGCCACGAAAATCGCTGCCGAAATCGGATTGGGCAACCGCACCAACACCATTTTGCAGAGCGCCTTCTTCCGCATCACCGGCGTGATCCCCGTTGACAAGGCCGTGGAGGAGATGAAGCACTTCATCGAAAAGACTTACGGCAAGAAAGGTCAGGACGTGGTGGAGAAAAACTACGCTGCCGTCGATCGCGGAGGCGAGTATCACCAGTTCGCCGTCGATCCCGCATGGGCTTCGCTCGAAGATGACAAGGCCGTCGACGACGGAGCACCCGCTTTCGTCAAAGATCTCGTGCGCGTCATCAATGCACAGGTCGGAAACGACCTCCCCGTCAGCGCTTTCAAGGGACTCGAAGACGGTACCTGGCACCAAGGCACCGCTGCCTACGAGAAGCGCGGCGTCGCCACCTTCGTGCCCACTTGGGATCTGGAGAATTGCATCCAGTGTAACAAGTGCGCCTACGTTTGCCCCCACGGTTGCATCCGTCCCTTCGTGCTCGATGCCGACGAAAAGGCCGGTTTCGACGCGCCCGCCATCGAAATGAAGGCGCCCGCCGCCATGAAGGGCATGAACTTCCGCATCCAGGTGAGCGTACTCGACTGCACCGGTTGCGCCAACTGCGTTGACGTGTGCCCCGGCAAGCCCAAAACCGGAAAAGCCCTCGCCATGTCCACCCTCGAAAAGGAACGCGACGAAGCGGCCCACTGGGATTACCTCATTAACAACGTCAAGAGCAAACACCACCTGCTCGACATCAACGCCAACCCCAAGAACTCGCAGTTTGCCCCCACGCTCTTCGAATTCTCCGGCGCATGTGCAGGCTGCGGCGAGACCCCCTATGTGAAACTCGTCAGCCAGCTCTTCGGCGACCGCGAGATGGTGGCCAACGCCACCGGTTGCTCGTCGATCTACTCCGCTTCCATCCCCTCCACTCCCTACACCACCAACGAAGAGGGACACGGACCGGCATGGGCCAACTCGCTTTTCGAAGACTTCTGCGAATACGGACTCGGTATGGCCTTGGCCAACAAGAAAATGCGCACCCGCATCACCGAAATCCTCACGCGTTGCCTCGACGATGAGCATGTGAGCGCAGAATTCAAGGAGGCCGCACAGCAATGGCTCGACGGCAAGGACAAAGCGGCCGAGAGCAAGGCTGCCGCCGCCCGTCTTAAACCCCTCATCCAGGCCGGACAGGCCGAAGGTTGCCCGGTTTGCGCACAACTCGACGAACTCAGCCACTATCTCACCAAGCGTTCGCAGTGGATCATCGGTGGTGATGGTGCTGCCTACGACATTGGCTACGGCGGACTGGACCACGTGATCGCCAGCGGCGAAGATGTGAACATTCTCGTCCTCGACACCGAAGTTTACTCCAACACCGGCGGTCAGTCCTCCAAGGCTACGCCTACGGGTGCCGTGGCCAAGTTTGCCGCCAGCGGTAAGCGCATCCGAAAGAAGGACCTCGGCCTCATCGCCACCACTTATGGTTACGTTTACGTGGCGCAAATCGCCATGGGCGCCGACCACAACCAGACGCTCAAGGCCATCCGCGAGGCAGAAGCCTACCCCGGACCTTCGCTCATCGTGGCCTATTCGCCCTGTATCGCCCACGGTCTGAAAGCCGGCATGGGCAAATCGCAGCACGAAGAGGAACTGGCCGTGAAATGTGGCTATTGGCACCTCTGGCGCTACAACCCCGAGCTCGAAGAACAGGGCAAAAACCCCTTCCTGCTCGACAGCAAGGCGCCGAAGTGGGAGGATTTCCAAGACTTCCTCACGGGCGAAGTGCGCTTCCAGGCACTCAAAAAGCAGTTCCCCGCACAGGCTGCCGAACTCTTCCAGGCTTGCGAAGAGAATGCCAAGCGCCGCTACCAAAGCTACGTGCGTATGAGCCAACAAGACTGGTCGAAGGTTGAGGCTTAAGCCCACTTCGCGACGCAGTCGCACCATTATAACGCGCGAGGGCGCTCCACAACGATGTGGAGCGCCCTCTTTTTGTGCCTTGGAGCGAGGGAGCGGCGAGCAGAAGGCCGCTCCCGCCGTGCCGATCGGGTGAAGTCGTGAGCGAAGTCGGCCGAAGGCGAGACACCGCAGGCGCTCCGAAGCTGAGAAGCGGCCGTGTTTTCCCAACGGGCGGGCCCTGCAGACAAACGAAAGCGCCGAGGGAGTGAGCAACTCCCCCGGCGCTTGACAAAATGCGGTGGCTTTGAGCCGGACTCGCCTTATTGCGCGGGCTTCGCTGCGGGCTTTTCGGGCGCAGCGGCCTTGCGCGAGAGCGAAGCCGGCTTTACTTCGAAGTCGGTCGTCGTGTTGTCGGTGTCCACGAAGCCCTTACCGTCGAATTTGCGTTGGAGCGAGAGCCCCATCACCTTGAGGAGATTTTCATTGTTGTAAGATGAGAAGTTTTCTTCGGTCACGCCGAGGAAACCCTTGTCCAACTTAGAAGGTTTCATCAAGAAGCGTTTGCGCGGGCAAATGGTCATGCAGTCGATGACGTTGTTGAAAGGAATTTCAACAGCTATAAAGTCAGCGAAGTCCGTGTTGGTGACGTTGATGTAGTGCACAGGATTTTTCACCTTGGCTTTCTTATCAGCTTCGGGATTGCGCTTCTCATATTGAGCAAAGGTGGCAGGCGACCAAGGCAGACGCACGAGTGCTAGACCCACAGCTTCAGGAATTGTCGACATGGCGCGGCCGGGCGTGATGGGCATCAAATCGGGCACGTTGGGGTTGTTGTTCTTGTCGGTGCTGGGACTCCACTCAAAGTCAGCCTTAGAGAGGTCGAGGAATTGGTCGATACCTTCATATTCCTTGAGGTTTTCGCCATTATCATCGAGATATTTTTCGTAGTCCTTCGCATGGTCAATGGCATGATTGGCAATCACGATGGTTTGACCGGGTTTCACAGGATAGTCATGACCCTTACCGGGGAAACACATGATGCTATTTACGCCATAATAAGAGTTGACAAAGTTGTCGCCGGGCGCAAATTCAAAGATGACGCGAGGGTCGATTTGGTTGGTCACAATCGCCATGCTATCGAGGTAAAGCGTTTGCTTAGAAGGATTGTAGATGGTGATGTATTGGTCGTTGTCCACACGAGTGTAGAAACGTTTTGCCAACGTTGCGGCACGAGTTGTTGCAGCGCCAGTAGAATCTTCTGCAGTAGAGTCTTCTGCAGTAGAATCTGTGTCGGAATCTGTGTCATCGCCATAACCGCCGCCACCGGGGAACGGTGAATAACCTCCATCGTAGCTGGTGGAGGGAGTGCGAACCATAGCGTGACCCGCGTAGAACACCTCTTTGATGATGAGGTGGTCGGTGGTGGTTTCAGACGTTTGGACGTTGGTGAGTCCGGTTTCGCGTTGGCAGCTGCCCAATCCGAGGGCGAGGAGCGCGAGAAGAGAATAGAAAATCTTTCTCATGGTGGTAATATATAACTATAATAAGTGGAAGCGGCGCTTGAGAGAATGGGCAGCGCAGCCTTCCCATGATACAATGTTGGGAAATCCCCACTGGAGCAAGGGGGGAGAACTTGCTGATGAGCCCCAAAGTGCGCCCTCAAAAGGCGAAGGCTTCACTTCTGCTCAGTGTTTGACGGTGTACTTTCTTTGCTGTGTTTGGCCTTTACGAGTTAGAGGAACCAGTTGCCGTAGCCCGAACCACCGCCGATGCCGTGCGTTTGCACGTTTTGTGCAGCTTCAAGTGCGTCTTCGGGCGAAAGACCAATCTCGTGTCCCATGAAAAAGTAGAGCGGGTCGTTGGCGTCTACGCCTGTTGGGTCAGTATCGAAGCTGCTGCAATAGATTTTGATGGGGATGTTGAAACGCAACACTTCTGTCCATTCCGAATCTTGTCCGTATTCTTTGGCTTCATCGGGATTCGTGGCCTCAGCACAAATGCGGTCGCTGACAAACTTATAGGTGGAGTGGCGTTTCAGATATTCATCGCGAGGAATGAGTGCCTTTTTGCCTTTGGGACATTTCATCACGCGCACAGAAAGATAGAACTTCGGCAGGAGATAAGTGGGACGCGTGTATTGCGCCGCCTCGCCCGTGACGTAGTCAGGACGATTGGCAATGAGATAGGGCCATTGGACGTGGTGTTGGTCGGTTTCTCCGAGATCGATGTCGAAATTGAAGTGTCCTTTCAATCCCACGCGGTCTTGGTCGTAGGGAGCCACGGCATAGTCCATTGCCGTTTTGTCGAGCGGCGGGAGCAAACGCTGGTTGAACAACTCGCGCGTGCCGTCCCCCATCAGCCCTTGTTTCCAGGTGTCGCGATAGGTGTATTCAAAAATCTTTGACGATAATTCAGCTCGTTGCTTCCACGTGGTGGCATTGGCAAAGGCAGCTGCCTTGATGGGCGTTGGGTCCACAGTGCCTTTCTTCAAGGGATCTTTGCTCGTGGGGTCATAGGTCCATTTACCCCGACAGTCCATCACGTCATAAGGCCTACCCTTGTCGTCCACATCGCTGACGGTGAAGAAAATCTGGTATTCGTCGGAATGTTCGAGAATATCATCATTCATCAACTTCCCCTCCTTGTTGAAGAAGTAGAGGCAAAGTCCCCAGCGTTTCAGTTTTCCGCCGATGATGCGGATGTAGTTGGGGCCTTGTTTGCCGTCAACCGATTCCAGATAAGTCACCGTGGAGGAGCGTTGCACCTCAACAGTGGGCCATTGTGTGGTGTTGTTGTGAATGAGGACAAACTCTTCTTGCTTCCAAGGCGCATTGCGATAGACAAAGTTGCCGTGCATCTTACCGTCACCGTGGGAGTGTCCTTCCTTGAACATGGCCAAACAAGTGGACCAGTTCTTGAACGCTCCATTAGGATCGGGGTTGGCCATCGCATCGTTCGTCTTGATTTTGGACAAACTGTCGACATAGTGGTCGGCTCCGGAGCGAGCAACGGGCTTAGCTTCGAGAGGATTGTCATCATAGTTGACGTGGACGTTGCCAAAGACAAAGTCGTCGCACGAAGTGGTGAGACATCCGACTGCCAACAAACAGGCGGAAATGGTGGATAACTTAGTCATTAGAATAATACGGTGCTTTGTCTGAATCGATAAGAAGAGAAATAACTTTGTGGCTCTGAGAGCATCTGCCACAGGTTTGCCGCGTTTGCCGCAGGATAGAAGCGTTGGATGTCTTTGACACACTGTTCTTCTCCATCTTGAGTGTCGGCAATGACGCGAATGGGCAGCGGATAGTCGATGTCGAAGTTATCCCAACCGGGTTGTATTTGGTTGAAGTCCCACACGTATCCGATAGCCGAGTTGCCCACGTTGGTGTATTTCGCAGGCTTGTCCTGAGAATTTGCTCCTGCACCGGCTTGCTGATGTCCGCGGTTGAGGATGTTGCAAATGCGTGCTTGCAGGGAGAACTGAACGTTTTTGCGTTTGAAGCGCAAAATGCCTTTGAAACCGAGACGGTCGAAGGGTTTACCGGCATCAAGACTGCGTTCTTGGCGCAACAAGCCCACGGTGTGGCTATAACGCTGACGGGGCAAGTTGGTGTCCGGGTCGATGAAGTCGTCATTGTAAGACTCCACAAAGAGTTTTCCGATTTCTTCTTCCACTGGGTCGGTGTCGCGATATTCGTAGCTGAAGAGTTCGGAAGTCAGTTCATTGAGTTTTGTGCCTTCCACGGTTTGGTAGAGGCGCATATTGCCTTCGGGCGTGCTGATGGTTTGCAAAGCCTCGGGGCGTCCACCCGTTTCGATGGCGCGCCAAGCCAGATCCACATTGTAGGGCACCGCGTTGTCGCCCAAAGTCAAAGACGCGGGCGCATAGATGTTGCTCGTGCTGTATTTGGTGGCCGGCAAAGGTTGGCCTCCCTTCTCGCGGAAGGTGTAGCGATCGATGAAATGCGGTGTTGCATCGAGGGTGCGAGGATAGGCCATTTGCAAACCTTTCTCCACGATGGGGGCTTTACCGGCTGCTACAACGGCATTTTGGTCGAGGGTGCTGTGACCGATGCCAAAGAAATGTTGGTGCATTTGGAGCGCACTGCTGATTTCGTCGGGCACTTGATTGCCTTGTTTGTCGGTCTTATAGTAATAGCTGGAGAACTGGTGATTGATGAGCAGGCCGTTTTGGTCGTAGTAGCGGAGTTCGAGACCGTAGACGAGGCTGTCCGATGCCACCACATCGAAGTGATTGCGGGCGGTGGTGACCGTCATCTGGCCATCATCGTCTTTGGCAATGTCGATTTCCTGCATCACCGGCAGCGAAAGACTGTCGCCTGCCTCGTGGATGGTGCGATAAACATTGATTTCGTCTTCGCCGTTAGGGCCAACATTGAGTGTGCCACCCGGAAAGCCCATGCGCAAGATGGCGTGCACGGCGTAGATCTGGTCGTGCCCCTTCACGTCGCGTTCGATCGACGAGGGAGGCGCTTTGACGACCTTCTTGAAGAAGTCGTCCACTTGGTTGTCTGAACAGCTCAAGAGCGTGGCGAGTGCCAGACAACCGGTGCAGAGGAGGGAGAGATAGGGGTGTTTCATTGTGGAGAATCGTTGGGGAGGAGCGGGCCTTGCGGCCGGTGAGGCGGCGCTTCGTGCTGCACGCCGAGTGGCGGCGCGACTGCGGCCGAAAGCGCGCCACGGTGGAGAAAAAGTGCGCAGTGCGCAGCCAAAAACGCGAGGTTTTGCTGCGGAAACGCGCTGCTTTTGCCGCCGCGGAGCGAGACGTACCGCCGCAGCCCGAAGGAATCAGAACCGCAAGAGGGTGCGCAGCGAGAAATTGGCGCCCCGCTCGTGGGCATAGTAGCGGAAGCGGTCGGTGTACTCCTTGTATAAAGCGTTGAGCACGTTGTCGCCCACGAGCATGAACTTCACTTCGCGCCGATGCGGGAGATGAATGGCGAAGTCGAGCGTGCCGTTGAGCAGAAAATAGGCCGGGGGCGAATCGGGCACGAGGTCTTTGTCCGGGTCGAAGCGCGTTTGCTTCGCCACATAGATGCCCGAGAGCGAGGCCGTGGCCACATATTGCTTGCGGCGGCCCAGCGTCTTACTGTAGGTGGCCGAGAGGCCGTAGCGGTCGGAGGGCATGAAGGGCAACCAGCCGCTGCGCGTGAGGTTGCGACCGAAGATCCATTCGGCTTTTGCCACGAGGGTGAGCGGCTCGATGGGCTTGTAGGTGGCTTCGATGTCGCCGCCGTAGAGGCGTACGTCGTCTTGGTCGTAGATGAATTTGGGGTACTTGCCGCTCGGATGGTTGTGGAAACGGTCTTTACCTGCGCCGATGTGGTCGTAGATGTAGCTGTCGATGCGCTGATAGAAGGCACTCGGTTCGACGGAGAAGCGGGTGTTGCGCCACTTCGTGCCGAGCACCGCCTTGTAGCCGCGTTCGCTCTCCAGATGGCGGTTGCCCACCACCCAGTAGGAGCCTTCTTGCAGCCCGATGGCGTAGAGCTCGTTGATGTCGGGCGGCCGCCACGACCAACCGACGTTGGCGCGAGCGTCCCACTGTTCGCTGATTTGGTAGTGCGCGGCGAGCGAGGAGGTGAAATTGCTGTAGAGTTTGAAATCGTCGTAGTAGGTGTAGTTGCTCAAACTCGTGTAGCCGTTGACTGACATGACGCGGAAGTCGTAGCGCAGGCCGAGGGCGGCTTGCAGGCGGCCGAAGGTGGCTTTGTGCAGGGCGAAACCGCCCATCGAAAGCGCGGCGAAGTTGGGCACAAAGGCCGGCTGTTTCGTGCCGGGATAGTTGAAATTCTCCTGGTAGGTGTTGGCCAGTCCGGCCTCGGTGGTCATGTTCCAAAGGTGCCATTGGGCGTTCCAAGTGGCATCGAACTTGAAGGTCTTGAGAATCAAGTCTTGCATCGGAATCCAACTCCACTGTTGTTTCTTGCGGTTCTCGAATTCTTGGCGCAGGTTCTCTTGGAACGAGGCCACGAAGTCGAGCCGGTGGTCGGGATTGATGCGCCATTTGAGTTCGCCCTTCACGGTGAAGTGCTGCGACTGCTGGAAGGGGGGCTGGATGTCGTAGGAGAAGGGGCGCAGGGTGGTGGGATCGGGGCGACCGGCCTCGAAGCGCTTCATGAGTTGGTCGAGGTCCGAGATCTTCGATCCGTAGTAGATGCCGCTGCGTTGGTAGTAGATGCTCGAAAGCAGCGTGGCGGTGATGTTGCGATCCTGATAGCCCAGCATGGCCGAGAGGGCGATGTTGTTGTAGCCCGTGTTGTTGAGGATATAGTCGGCCGTGCGGTAGTCGCCCCCTTTGGTGTAGTTGCCGTGTACGCGAGCGCCCCAGCGTTTGTAGCCCGCTTCGAGGGTGCCGCTGCCCGAAACGCCGCGCGCGTTGGTGTCGTAGCCCACGTTGGCCGAACCTTTGACGTGGAAATGCGTGCTGTCGTAGGGCAGGGGCGCGTCGTTGAGGAGCACCACACCGCCCATGGCGCCGAAACCGTAGCGGATGCACTCCGCACCCTTCACCACTTCGACCATGCTCGAGCCGGTGTAGTCGACTTCGGGCGCGTGGTCGGCACCCCAACTTTGGCTTTCGAGGCGCACACCGTTGTTCATGAGCAGGATGCGACTCGAGTGCATGCCCTGAATGACGGGCTTGGCGATCGTGCCGCCCGTGCTGATGGAGCTGACACCGGGGATGGTTTCGAGGAGTTTGGCCAGCGACATGGCGCCGCCCTTCTCAATGTCGGCCGTTTTCACGGCGGCTGATTGCTGCAACACGGAGGTGTGTTTGCGTTGGGTGGTGACCACGGCGCTTTGCATCTCCTGACTGGCGTCTTTCAAGGCGAGGTCGATGCGCCCATCGGCGGGGACGGGGAGCGTGCGCACGAGTTTGTGGCAACCGATGTAGGTGACTTCGACGTGCACACGGCCGGGATTGTTTTTCAAACGGATGGTGCATTGCCCTTTGTTGTCGGTGACGGCGAGCACACCCTCGCAGCGCACGGCGGCGCCGATGAGGGTTTCGTGCGTGTCTTGGCGCGTGACGGTGAAATGCAGCACGGTCTGTGCCTTCGACGGCGCATCGGCGGGGGACAATTCCGCGCTGTTCGGCGATGAGGCGGCGGAAGTCTGCGCGCTTGTGCCTGGATTGGCCGCGCTTGTGGCGTGTGTTGTTGCGTCGGTGCGGTAAGTCGGCGCGGACAAGTCGAGATTCGCCGCGTTTGTGGCGCGTGTCGGTGAAAATGAGGCGGAAAGTGGAGAGAGAGGGAGCGTCCCCGCGGGGGAGGTGCCGTTCGCCATCGCAGCGAGGGGGAATCCCGGTGCCGCCAAGGCTACATAGAGCGCCAACGGCGCAAGACCGTGGCGGGACGGCGGGGAACTGGTGGTTTTCTTCATACGTGATTTTGCATTTCTTGCGCACCGGAGTTGCCCCTCGCGGGAAGTCTCCAATGGCGTGTTTGCTCTTCGTTTGGGTAAGTGCTTTTCCGCTCTTTTTTTCGCGATGTGTACAAAAAAGAGAGGAAGGCCGCGCTTTGCGAGTGCAAAGTTATGGCCTTCCTCTACGGGGTACAATACCTAAATGTGGGTATTTTTTGCGTCCTTGTTGTATATATTTGCGCTTATGCGTCTTTTCCTAGTGATTCGCGTGAACTTTGGTGGCGTGATGCGCTTTTTTGTGGGTACTATTCACGGTTTGCGAAGGATTCTTTTCGACCTTGTCGGAGCATAAGCGCAATAGCGAGCAAAAATAGGGTGAAAACGCCGAGATTCTCCTCAAAACTTCACCATGACGCCCATAGCCGGGAGCACGGTGCCGCGCATACTTGGGATTTGGCGGAGGAGGTAGCGGTCATTGTCCGCAGGATCGGTCATCGGTTGGCCTTGCGGCGAGAGATTTGTGTAGATCGGCGCCATGGGATTGGCCGAGCGGTAGACGTTTTGCACGTCCAGATAGAGGTTGAACGCCCATTGGCGGAAGTAAAACTCCTTGTCCACACGCAAATCGAGTTGGTGCGCCGCCGGCAAACGCAGGGAGTTGAAGCGCGCATAGTCCAAATAGGCCGAGTTGCGGAGCCGCCAAATGGCTTTTTGTGCCGAGAGTTGCGCGTCGATCGGCGTGTAGGGCGCACCGCCCAGTCGGCGCCATCGCGCGGCAAGGCTCCAGTTGTGCGGCAGTTTCCAGCCCGCCATCAGGTTGATGATGTGGCCGGTGTCCCACGAGGAGGGCTGATATTGCCCCTTCAAATTGGTAAATTCGCTGCGGAAGAGCGTGATCGTGGCCGAAGCCGTCAAGCCCTGCGGCAAAGTGAGCCGCGCGACGGCTTCCGCTCCGTAGGCGCGTCCCCGCCCCGACGAAACCACCGCTTCATCGCCCAGCACCGCGTAGGCGGCGCCCTTGCTGGCAAGGCTCATACCCTCAAGAATGGAGATGGGGTAGTGGCGATAGGCCTTGTAGAAGCCTTCGACCGAGAGCGAAAAGCCGCTGTTCGGCTGATAGTCCACACCCACCACGCCG
>CAJPJR010000044.1 GCA_905369775.1 Prevotellaceae bacterium UBA1746 | reverse complement strand
TAGACGCAATTCTCAGAAGTGGAGGCAGATAGCTCGTCGCGAGGGACGAAAAGTGGGGGCGAGGCACCGAAAAATGGGAGGGCGATCAGGAGAGAGAGGGGCGGAGGAGATCGACGAAGCGGATTTTGCGATGGTTCTTGTGCGTGATCGGATCGCGCTTGCCCCAATCGCGCAGCAGGCAGTAGATGCCGTTGTGCAAATGGGGGTTGCCGCTCGCACAACCCGGGCAGGGAGCAGTGGTGGCCGTGGGATCGGAGGCGAAAAGATCGAGTTCGCTGTGCGTGGTGGCGTGGCACGAACCCGGAACCACGCCTTTCAGTCCGTCCATTTGCCATAAATTCCAGGCAATGACGTAGGCCACGGAAAGGAGTGTCTGGGCATGGAGCGCCACATCGGGGAAAAAGTGATGCTGGTGCTCGATGAACGTCTCGAGCAACGACTCCCGCGCCAACAAAAGGCTGTCGCCTTGCCACTCGTAGCCCAACGTGTGCCGATAGGCCTCCAATGCCCAGGTGCGCCACACCTTATATTCCGTGGCTTGTTGGGCCGGACTGCGGTCGGTGGGAGAGGAGAGGGTGTTTTCGGCCACGACGCGGAGCTTGCGATCGAGCAAACCGATGCGCTGCCCGAGGGGGATGAATTCGCCCGTCACCGAATCGTAGCGACTCACCAGATAAGGGCCTTCGCCGCAGGTGATTTCCAGGCGGGTGGCGCGAACATAGTCTTGCCACGTCTTGCCTTTCGGGAAAATGATGCGCTCGCTCGTCGTTTCCCAGCTGTGGGTGCGCTCGTCGCTGCGGTTGAACACGTCGGGACGCCCGAACCACGCTTCGTCGACAAGGTTGTTTTGCGCATTGCAAACCCAGGCCGGGGTGAACACTTCGGCCATTTGCTTGGTGCGGTCGAGCTGTTGTTCGCGCGACTTGAGCACCCGCGGCTGAATCACGCGCCCGTGTTCGCCCGTGATGCGCTCGGGCGTGATCGAATCGTGCCATTGATAGCCGGCACCCAGGTGGGCATAGTGGTCGGTGGCCCAGAAAATGGGACGATGCGTCGTGTGGTCGAGCAGTAAGGCCTCGAGCACTTGAGGATAGCGGCGCAAGAGTTCGTTTTCGGATATGTCGATGTCGTCGAAGCCCATGGGATCTTGAATTACAATATAGTGATGTCTTCCGACAAAGGTAGGCATATACCATCCGCCGACCAAGCAGAACGGCCTAAAAAATGCCCGCTTTCCAACGGTTTTTATCTTTTCATTGTGAATTTCCCCCGCCCGAATGCGAAAACCTCCCCGCTTTTGCGCTTTTCACCCCGAGAAGGCTTGGGAAAATATCGAATAAGTTTTAATTTTGCAGCCGGAAATAATTATACAGTCAGTCAAATTCAATTCAATCCATGGAATGGTTCATTAAACTCATGCAGAACCCCGAGAGCTTAGCTCACTTGGTTATTCTGTATGCCCTGGTCATCAGTCTCGGCGTCCGCCTGGGACGTTGGCGCATCGGCGGCAAAAACGGTATCGCCTTCGGCGTGACGTGGGTGCTCTTCGTCGGTATTCTCGTCGGACACATCTGCACACATTATCTTTATGCAGACCCTGTCGCCGCCGTTGCCGGACAAAAGCACGTGATCGACATGGTCAAGGAACTCGGCCTCATTCTTTTCGTCTACTGCATCGGATTGCAGGTGGGCCCCAGCTTCTTCCAAACCTTCAAATCCGGCGGTCTGGGCATGAACATGCTCACCCTCAGCCTCGTGCTCCTCAATGTGGCCGTGATGATCGGCCTCTACTTCCTCGCCACCGCCCTCGGCATCTTCGGCGACCCCCACTCGCCCAATAATCTCCCCATGATGGTGGGCGTGCTCTACGGAGCGGTGACCAACACCCCCGGTCTCGGCGCGGCCAACAACGTGCTGCCCGACCTGATGACGGGCGTGAAAGACGTGCCTGTCATCGCCAACGGCTACGCCTGCGCCTATCCCCTCGGCGTGGTGGGCATCATCCTGGCCACCATCGCCGTGCGCTTCCTCACCCGCACCTCGCTCGAACAAGAACGCAAGGCTTTGGAAGCGGCCGAAGAGAACGATCCCGCGTCGGCGCCCAAACACCTGGTGATTCGCGTCACCAAAAGCGCCGCCGAAGGCCGCACCCTCGAAGCGCTCCACCAGTTCCTCAACGTCCAATTCGTCATTTCGCGCTGCATCCTCCCCGACGGCACGCTCCTCATCCCGGGACGCGAAACCCTGCTCGAGCAAAACATGCAGATCCACCTCGTTTGCGCCGAAAAGGACGCCGAACGCATCAGCGAACTCCTCGGTGAGCTCATCGAAGTGGGACACGAGGAGAAAATCGAAAGCGAACAGTACGTCAGCCGCCGACTTGTCGTGACGCGACCCGAAATCAACGGCAAAAGCTTCGCGCAGCTCCACGTCTCCACGCTCTACAACGTCAACGTTACCCGCGTCACCCGCCACGGCATGGACCTCTTCGCCGCACGCGACCTCCGTTTGCAGGTCGGCGACCGCATTTTGGTCACCGGCACGGAGAAAAACATCGAACGCTTCAAAGATGTGGTCGGCGCACAGGTCAAACACCTCGACCACCCCAACGTGGGCGCCATCTTCTTCGGCATCCTCATCGGTATCATCGTGGGACAGATCCCCATCCCCATTCCCGGCATCACCGTGCCCGTCAAACTCGGCCTGGCCGGCGGACCGCTCGTCGTTGCCATCCTCATCGGCGCCGTGGGCTACCGCTATAAGATCAACACCTACGTTTCCACCTCGGCCAACCTCCTCCTGCGCGAAGTCGGACTCGTGCTCTTCCTCAGCAGTGTGGGCATTCAGGCCGGTGCCTCGTTCTGGAACACCATCACCCAGGGCGACGGTGTGCACTACGTCTGGATGGGCTTCCTCATCACCACCGTGCCCATCCTCCTGGTCGGCGTCTTTGCGCGACTGAAGATGAAGCTCAACTACTTCACCCTCATGGGCCTCATTGCCGGCTCCAACACCGACCCTCCCGCCCTCGCATTTGCCAATGCCACCGCGGGCAACAACGCCCCGGCTGTGGGCTATTCCACGGTCTATCCCCTGGCCATGTTCATGCGCATCCTCTTGGCGCAACTCGTCCTCTCCGTCTTCTTGGGTTGAGGCGAGCTCGGTGCTTTCGCTTTGCCGCCGCAGTCGAACTTTTCGTTCGGCTGCGGCGGTCTGCGTTGTTGGCGTTTTGCTGCGAGTCGTGCCTGCTTCGGGGGGCACGGCTCGTCGGTTTTGGGGGATTGAGGACGAGATCCATTCGTTGTCGTGCGGGAGTAGCTGCGAAAATGGGGGATAAATCTCCGAAAATACGAGGCTTTTGGGAAAGAGCGGGGACGAAATGCCGAAAAGCTGCGGAAAGGGCACTCGTCGCAGCCGCCGCGGGCGGTGGAAACGGGGTGAACGGGCGGACATCGGCGGGGCGAAAGCCGCGGAAAAGTGCCTTTAAGTCAGCCCGGTCGGAGAAATGGGGTGGGAAACGAGGTGCGTGTGAATAAATGCGACGAAATGCTGCGACAGTTCGCGACGAAATGCGTTTTTCTGACTGCAACTTGCGATTTTGATATGCTTTTTGTTGTTTTCTTCGGGAAGAAAGGGGGAGAGAAAGGAAGAAAATGGAGAAGAATGGATGGATATACGTTTATTTAATAATGGGTGATGCGGGAAAAGCGCATATTTTTAGCATCTTGCGGGTGGCAAGCTGCGTTTTTGTCCACTGAGGTGTAAAAAGTCGGGTGAAAGCTTCGTTGAATTGTGATATAGTTATTATATTTGCATCGAGTAAGCACCGGATTTGAATGAATTGTGCAATGACTATGCCTTGTAGTCGCCAAAAGTTTGTTTATTGATTCCGTTTTTGTCGCTTGCCTTCGACCGCGCTTCCCCGTCCTCGTTCGGGCACCGCGATCTGTTGCCTCCGCCCTCCGGGCCGGCAGTGCACGGACTTCGGCAGTTGAACTGCTCGCTCGCCGTTGACGGTCACACCCGCTGCGTGTTGTCGAGAAACGTGGGCACGGCAGCACACCTCTCCCGATCTATAATAAAAACAACGCTTCACGATATGAAAATCACTCACTTAATCCTCGGATTGCTGATCGGTGTCGGTTCGCTGATCGGCATTGGCTGTTTGACGGGCTGCGGTGGCGGTACGCCGACGCCGGACAGCGCCGACAAACTCGCTGAATTCCACGAATTCTATTTCGAAAAGCAGAACGAAAAGCTCAATCCCAACGCCCTGGCCCTCTATGTCGATTATTCGAACTGCATCGCAGAGGGGCAGCATTCGCGCTTTTTCCAAGCTTTCGAGCCTTCGCTCACGGCCAGTGCCAAACAGTATTTTGCCGTCAAGGGCAAGAACATCGAGCCGCATGCCGCCGATTCGACCTACGCGCTGCTGCGCACCATCGACAACGTGCCCTTTGCCGACCTCAAAACGGCGGCCGAGCGCATTGCCAACGGCAACACGGAGGGCGTTCTCCTCACCGACGGTGAATATTACGAGCCCACGGTGACGAAAGGCAACGACAATAACCCCTATTTGGCCGAGGCGTTCAAGACTTGGCTCAAGAAGGGGCACGATATCTTCATCTTTGTCGAGCCCTACGAGGAACTGGTCGGCGCTCGCTCGGTGCAAAAGAAGCGTTTCTACTTCCTTTTCACCGATCAGCGCCTGCCCGACAATATCTACAACCGCGTGAAGCAGTCGGTGCGTCTCGAGGACTTCCCCGGCACCTCCGAGTTCCACTTCTCGGTGCGCGCTCCTTTCCTCTATTCTCCCGACGGCAAGGGGATGCAGCCCGATAGTTTGCTGAGTGCCAAGGTGATTAAGGCTGCGGGCAACTATGAAGTGCAAGACTGGGAAGCCGGTTGGGAAGATGACATTGAGCCGATGATCGTCAAAATCAAAGAAGATGAGGAGGGCCAAAAGCTCGAAAACGGGAAGCCCTTCGAGACCGGACTCCATGTGGATCGCAACTGTCTCGGCGGTTACCGCATCGATCGTCTCACTGCCAAGGTTTCTAATGTCAATCAACCCTATGCCGATTTCTGCACCGCGAAGGAGGAAAAGGTACAGCCCGAGAAAGAGATCGAACCGGGCGATTGTGAGGGTTTTGTCAAGGTCGATGACAAGAAGTTTTCCGCCAATGGCATCGTGGAGCTCACCTTTGCCGGAGATTTATACAACCCCGATGAGGCTCTCGACGGCGATCCGTTCAACTACACCAAGATCGATCTCTTTGCCACCGATATTAGCCCGATGACTGAGGTCTATCTGCCGCTTTTCACCTTCGAGAGTCTCACCCATCCCGGAGAGCAAAACGTTTCGGTGGGAGCCAGCATCGAACAGTGTCTGATCAATCCCGAAATCAAGGAACGGATTCTCAAGACGCCCATCTATACGCTCTACATCAAGTCAAATAAACGATAATCTTATTCTTATTACATTATGATCAACGTTACGACGCTGACACAGCTCCGTACGCTGCAAACCGAAACCTGGGTTTGGGCAGCTGTTGTCCTCCTTGTTGCCCTTTTTGTCGCTTGGGGCATCTCGACGCTTATCTCTTGGGAGGGCGGAAAAGACCGTTCTTACATCAAACGCCGCTGGGCATGTGGCATTGTTTGGGCCGTGGCTTGGATTGGTTTCTTCCTTTATAATGACCTCTACGTTATGGGCCATATCCATAAAGCGCCATATAAAACGCAATTCAGCCATACTCTATGGATGACTTTGGGGGCGCTTACTTTGGGTTACGTTGTGTTGCTTGTCCTCCTCGCTTTGGTGACTCCCAATTCTAAGCTTGGTTCCATCCTCCACCTCAAGAAATAAAATGCTATGAGTCAGTTTTTCGTTCTCGGCATCGGTGGAACGGGCATGCGTTGCATCGAATCGCTCCTGCACCTCTGCGCAATGGGCATGTTCGACGACACCGAACTCCACCTCCTTGCCCTCGATACCGATAAAAACAACGGTAACTTCGCCCGCCTCAAGGAAGTGAAAGAGGCCTACTGCCGCGCCAAAGGCAGCGATGCCGCCGCGCGCACGCCGCTTAAAGACACCTTCTTCTCGGCCAACGTGAAGTATTATGAGTTCAGCCCCAACTATGATGTGAAAAGCACCTTCCAAGAGGTGTTTGACTACGGCGGAACGCAATACAACCACCGCGAAGAGGCCGATCTGGCCGACCTGGTGCTCACCAAACAAGTGGAGGAATTCAATCTCCGCCACGGCTATCGCGCACAAACTCACCTCGGTTCGATGATGATGTACCACGCCATCCTCGAAGCGGCCGAGAGTCAGATGGACAACGAGCTGAAGAGTTTCCTCGCGCAGCTCACCAAAGCGGCGCAAAACGGCACGCCCAAGGTGTTTATCCTCGGGTCGGTCTTCGGCGGTACGGGCGCTTCGTCCATTCCCATCATTCCGCAGGCCATTTCGCGCGCCGCTGAGCGCATGAACGGCGGGGCGGTCAACGTTTTGCGCAATGCGTATTTCGGTTCCACCCTGCTCACGGCCTATTTCAATTTCAAAACCCCCACCGGCGACGAACTCAACGCCCAAAAGGTCATTGCCACCAGCGACAAATTCGCCCTCAATTCGCAAGTGGCCATGATGTTCTACGACGACGACGCCACCGTGCGCAGCACTTACCAGCGCTTCTACATGCTCGGCACAGACTCTATCGATTGGGAGCCCATGGCTAAGCGTGGAGAAGAGGTCAGTAAGACCATCACCGGAGGTGCCGAACAGAAAAACGACTCCCACTACATCGAACTCCTCGCGGCTTGTGCAGCACTCGACTTCTACAACACGAAACCCGAGCAACTGGAAGAGAACAAAAAGCACGCTGCCACCGATTACGTCTATCGTGCCGTCGGCGAAAGCGGACGTTTCGAATTCGAAGACTTCGTCGGACAGCAGCGGGCGGGAGATTTTGCACGGAAATTCGGCACGCTCCTCGCTTTTGCCCTCTTCTGCAATGGCGAAGACGACTTTGTGGAGAGCGTGCGTTGCGGAGCGCAGAAGGAAATCACCGAATTCACGGGCATGGAAGTCTCGCAGGTGGAGTACCTCAAAAAGTACTTTGCTTTGCTCTTCTTCGAACGTAGCGAAGGACAACTCGCCGAGGGATGGGTGCGACAACTGCACCGTTCGGCCGGCGGTGGCGACAAATTCCTCTTCAACGCGAGCCTTTTTGGTTTCAACACGTTCAAGGATTTGATGAAAGTGAACTGGAACAAAGAACTTTACCGCACCGACGGAGTCGGAAAGGACAATAATTATAAGAAAAGCGGCATTTTCGGCGGTTCGAAGTTCGATCCCTTCAAGAAAATGTTCATCGCCGAGCGCGAAAGCTCCCAAGGATGGAAGGCCATCACCAACAGCGGTGAGAAACTCTACAAGCTCGTCTACGATACCCTCGGCAAACTTTATCAGTTCACCTAATCTCCCACGAAACTATGTCTACAAAAGCATTGCTCATCAAGAGTTACACCAATTTGTCGACCGGTACGGCGGGCGAATGGAACGAACTCAACATGGCGCCCTCCTACATTCAGGGCATCAAAACCGGTAAAATCCTCGATGAAATGAGCAGCGACAAGCTCGCCGCCCTCATTTCCGGTGTGCCCACCCCCTGGGCGCGCGCACGCCTCTTCAAGTTTGCCCTCCAAACCCTCAATGCCCCCGATCCCAACATCGACTCTTCGGGATTGCAGCAGTTCTATGAAATGTTGCATGGGGAGTGGCGCGGCCTGCTTGCCGTCATGGCGCTCTATCCCGACCGCGTGAGCTTCTCGAGCCCCGTCTCGCTCAATGGAAACGGGCGGCTCTATGACATCGCATCGGCCTTCGGACGCATGCTCTTCGACGATAAAGATCTCTGGAGCAACCAACTTCAGCTCGCCAAAGACCCCGATACGCAGCCCTTCATCCAACTCATCTACTACCGCGGCCATCTGGTCGGCGGCACCTCGCCCATGACCGGCGTGTTTACCGGCGTGGACTACAGCCAAATTGGGGCCGATGCAGGAGAAGTGCAGTGGTTCCGCAACGGGCGCTTCGAAGATCCCATGCCCTTCCTCAACCCCGAACAGCTGCAAAAGGTCTATCTCTTCGTCAAAAACCTCAATCGCAACATCGAAGCCTTCGAGGACAATATCAATGCCCAGCGCGGAGGAAAAAGACGCGCGGAGTTGAACGGATTCAAAGGCATGAGTCGCAAGTGGGAAGAAGAGATGCAGAGAGCGGGCGGCCAATTGAGAGACAAAGGCCCTGTGGCGCAGTACGTCAACCTGGAATATCCCTTCTCGGATCTCTTCAAAAGCAGCGTGCCGGTCTACCTTAAGCCCGATTTCACCTTCACTTACGACGACGGCAGCGATTGCAAACTCGTGGGCGACGTACAAAAGTTGCTCAGCGACGACAAATTTGTCGTGGGATGGGCAGAAGCCCCCGATGCCCGACCCAAACTCTCGGAAAGTGCCGTCTACTATCTCAAAATTGACAACCGGGTAGACGGAGGGGCCAACTATTTCTCGCTCCCCCTCTCCGAAATTGGGCTGGACATCTTCAAAAATTCGCTCGCCGGCCTGCTCGGCTACGGAGATAACAGCAAAACGCGCCTCTCCGCCCGACTCAACGACGCCGGATTGCTTGCGGTTTCGCTCGTTGTCGAGATTGACGGACAACAAGTGGAACTCAACACCCGCGAATATGTGGTGAAATGGATGACCGAACCCAAGAAGGTCATCATGTGGCCCAACTTCGTCTCGGAAAACTGGACGAAATACTACCTCTACACCGAATGCACCTCCGACGCACCGCAGCAATTCCAAGCCATCTTCAAAAAGAAAGGCGAATTTGTGCGCAACATCAAGGGAGAGTTCTTCACGTCTGACTACCAACACGCAGCCGACGAGCCCAACGAGCCCAATGTGGAGCAGATCATCACCTATCCGCCGGGACAGGGTGAGGAGTTGCACAAATACAATATCTATACTATGGCGCTGGCTCCCGCGGGACTTTCCGTCATGGTGAAAGATGCCGGCAAAGACGCCCATGCAGGGTTCTTGATGCTCCGCCCGCAGGTGGTGCAAGACCGCACGAGTCTCGACGCGCAGGGAGAAGCCGTTGTGGGCATCGACTTCGGCAGCAACAACATGTGCATCTACTACAGCGTAGACGAGGGACAGGCGCAACCCATTGAGTTCCAAAATTTCCGCACCATGCTTGTGGGACAGGAAAACCGCGACCTGCGTGCCGTGGCCGAGAACCACGAGTTGCTCTTCTTCAGCAATTACCCCACGCACAACGGCCAAATCAAATCTTGGCTCCATGAACACGACAGCCGCTACAACCAGCACCAAGAAAGTGTGGAAGTGGCCGGAGGTGTGCCCGTGAGCAGACCCAACGTCTTGGTCAAGGCAATGGACGAACGCACCATTACCACACAAGCCGGTGTGCTGCACTACAACATGAAGTGGCTCAATGACGACAGGGGATTGCAGAAGAAAAGTGCTTTCCTCAAGAGCATCTGGTTGCAAACTTGTGCCTATCTCTTCACCAAACGACTCAATCCCAAGAAAATTGTGTGGAGCTATCCCGGTGCCATGATGGAAGCCGATCGCAATGAGCTGGAGAGAATCTACGAAGAGCTGAGTCGCAACACACCTATCGCCGGTTGCCGGCCCACGCTCCCCCGAAATTACACCACAGAGGCGGAGGCCGTGTGCAGTTTCGCCCTCACGCGAGAGATCGGTCTGAACAACGACAGCATGTTCCTCGGCATTGACGTCGGCGGTAGCACAAGCGACATCCTCCTCCTGGCCAGAGATCCGCACAACGCCAACAAAGTCACGCTCTTCCGCGAAAGCTCTGTCCGTCTCGCAGCCGGTGTCTTCTTCAACGCCATCATCAATTCTGAAAAGTTCCGCGAAGCACTCAATCACTTTTGCCAAAAAGAGAACAAGTCGAAGGTGTTTGTCAACAATGTCGAGGAAATCATCAGAGACGCACCGCAAAAAGCGCCTTACTGCCTGAACAGTGTCTTCGATCAGCTCAAAGATACGGAAGACTACGAGCGCTTCTACAGTGCCATCAACGAGAGAGCCAAGTTTGTCTTCACCATTCCGGCCTACGTCACCGGTTTGCTCCTCTTCTATTCGGGCATGCTCATCGGCGATACCATCAAGAAGCAGCAACTCGACAACATCAAGCGTGTCGATGTGCTTACTTTCGGTAAGGGTGGCCGACTCTTCCACTGGCTCCGCGAACCCGCCGGCACCAACGCCACGGAAAGATATTACGCCGACTGCGTCAACGCCGGATTGCACCTCATTGTCGACAAAGAGGTCAGCGTGCAATATCGCCACGACATTGAAGTCGACAACAAGTCGGAGGTGGCCAAGGGATTGGTACAGCCCAGAGAGGTCGTTATGTCCGATGCGCTCGACGGAAAGGAACTCTGCGGCGAAGAGGGCGTGAGCTTCCGCGACGGAAACAACAACGTCATCACGCTCAACACCGAAGACGAACTCACCGGCGCCTACTTCGACAACCACATGGAGGGAATCGACTTCAGCGGCACGAAGAATTTCCAAGTATTCATGGAACAATTCTGCGATTTCGTGAGCAACAAGACGAAACTCTACCCCGACGTGGACAACTTGCGCGAAGATATCGCAGAACTCCACACGCGTGTGGTCAACCACATCACCGAAGATCTCGAATACAAAAAGGCGCTGAAACACAATGGCCCGGAGTTCCCCTACCACCAGCCGATCATCATTGCCGAAGGTGCCTGCTTCTTGAAAACCATCATCAAGAAAATCTTCGTCTGATCGGAATTTGAACGCCTGCTCAGCCCGTCTCACTTGCCCTTCGGCCCGTTTCCCGTGGCCGAAGGGCACCGAGACTTGTGGTGGCTGCCGGCCGGCAACCGCTCGCTTGGTACGAACACACCGCCGCAGCCACTTGACCTTGGTCGCACCGCCGCGGCCGTTATCAACGCGGATCTTGCCGAAGTGCACACTCCACGAAACGGAATGCACAACGAAAGGTCGCGTTCATACACCGCTACAGTGAACGAACTTACCGCAACGCCGGCCTCCAATACGCTATTTTCCGGATACACACCCTTATGAATCACCTTTTTCTCTACGTCGACACCAACTACATCGTGGCCGCCTTGCGCGACGGCAACGAAGTGGTTGCGCCGATACGTCCCACGAGCGGGGACGAATATTTCGAACTCTTCTTCCGCGAAGACACGGAATACAACCGTGTGATCTATGGAAACGTGTGCAAAAACGCCTTCTATAAAGGCGAGCCCCACTGTTTCGGCAATGTCTTCCGACTCATGGCCGAAAACACCCGAACCTTCTCGCTCTACGGACGCAAACAACCCATCAGTCACCTCTTCAAAGAGGCCGGCATCCTCAACGAATGGAAAGAGCGCGCGCGGGAAGACGCAGAAAATCGAGGGGCAATGCCCATCTCTACCTACATTTCCTTCTCGGCCGACGTGGATTACGCCGCGCGAAACATCTTTGTCGAACAAGTGCTCGGCGAGGAAGGTTTCCACGTGGGCGAACGCACCGTACCCATCGAACATCTCGCGCTCGAGCACGCGGTGCGCCTCAACAAAGTGCAACAAGAAGGCACCTATCTCGTGCTCAACGCCTACAACGAGCATCTGCATGTCAGCATCTACCGCCGAAAAGACGGCACCTTCGTCCGATTGGCCGAAAACGTACTGCCCGGCCTGGGCACCGACCCCAGAGTGCGGGCACTTGTGGAGAACGTGGTGGCGAAAATCAACAATGTGCAGCATTTTCTCTCCACCCCCGAGCAGAAAGAACAAGAGTATAGCAACCTCGAACAGCATGCCGACGAATGGTTGCGCCAACTCGATGCCACCCGAGGCGGACGCCCCCTCCACATAACGGGCGTGCAATTTTCAGTGGCCCCCAATACCTTCGACGTGAGCGTAACGGCCGGAGAAATCAACGGCCGCACTGAAAAGATCGTTGCCGACGTCGTCAACGAAATCAACAACTTCGTCATTAAAACGCTGAACCCGGGCGAAATGCTCCGCGGCATCCTCTTTCTCGGAGACAGCTTTGCCAATCACGAGTACGCAAAAGCCGTCACGGCCAGCTACCGTTTGCGCGAAGAAGACCTCATTTATTTCCGGCGCTGCGACCTCTCGGCCATCATTCCCGTCTATCGCGACATCGACCTCGACCAGTTCAAAGCCGAAGCCAAAAAACATCACGAACTCGGCGACCAGGAACTCACCGCCCTGCGCAATGCACAGGCAGAGGCCGAGCGTGAGCGCGAAGCCAAGCGCCAAATCGAGGAAAAGGCGATGGCAGAAGCCGCCGCGCGCAAAGACAAAGAGAATTACTTCACGGCCATGGCCAAAGTCGAGGAGTGCGAACAGAAAAAGGAGTGGCACGGCATGCACGACTGGGCAGAAAATGCACTCCAACTGCGCCCCAACGATGCCGAGGCCACAGCGAAATTGGCTTTGGCCAACCGCAATTTGGCCGAAGCCAAGGTGCGCGGAGAGCAATTTATGAAGAGTCTCAAGCAGGCCGAGGCCGCAGTCAAAGAACGCAACTGGCAAGAAGCACTCATTCAGGCCAAAGCAGCGCTCAATGCCCACCCCGATTCCGAACAGGCCAAAAAGATTCTCGCCGACGCAACCAAGCAAATCGAACAGGCCACCCGCATCAGCGAATTTTTCACCCGCGCCGCTGTATTCGAACAACAGGGCAATTATCACAAAGCCCTCGAGGAGTTGGAGAAAGTGCAATTCCTCGACCCGAAACACCCCGATTTGCAGCCGCGCATGAGCACCTGCCGACTGAAAATCAGCGAGCGCGAGAGAAAAATCTTCGCCATGAAGGAGGAATATACCCGCGCCGCCGACCGGCATGACCACGATAAGGCCGCCGAATGTGCGCGCCGGCTCGCCGCTTTCCTCGGCCCGGAGCAGCAAAGTGAGTGGGTGGCGCACGAAGAGCTGCACAAACGGGCTGCCGAAGCCGAGCAAAAGCAAAAAGAGTTCATCGACGACTGTACAAAACACTACAACAAAGCCTGGTTCGACGGCGATTGGGCCACCTTTGTCCACTACGCCGAAGAGGTGCTCCGCTGCCGCAAAGACGATGAACTCGCCGAACGGGTGGAACGCGCCAAAGAACGAGTGCGCGCCGAGCGTGAACGCCGGCAATTTGAAGAAGCGCTGGAAAGAGTCAAGGTGCTGATTGCCGACCGCAGCTACGAAGAAGCCAAAAAACTCCTCAAAGCGCTCAAAGCTGACGCCACTGCACCCCAACAACAGGGGAACGTGACGAGACTCTTCCAACGAATTTTCGATGAAGAGGATCAAAACAACGGCTTCTCCCCCGATCCGCCGCAACAACCTGCGGACCGACCGCAACTGGGCAAGGATAAATCCGAAAATACTGCAGGGCAACCCCCAAAGGGCAAGCAGCAACCGCCGGGAAAGCACGATCCCATTGACCCTTTCTTCAGAAGTGAAGCCACCCAACCCGCCAAGCCGACGCAACAAAGTCCGGACCGACCGCAACAGGGCAGGGGTAAATCCCCAAATGGCAAGGGGCAAGCGTCGGAGGGTGCGGATCCACCGTCGGGAAAGGGCGGTTTCTTTGACCCTTTCTTCGGAAGAATAGCCCCCCAACCCGCCGCCCCTAAAAAGAACGAGGGCGCCAAAACGAAACCTACGCCCGACAACAAACAAAAGAAGGGCGCAAAAAACGAAACCAAGAAGGGCAATCCTTTAGATGAGTTCAACAAGTTCTAAATCCATCGTCCTCATGACCGAAGATCCACTACTCAGTATTAGGAAAAAAGGTGTGCAATGCACCGACGCGGAGAGGCGACCGTACGTCACCATCCGGGAGAAAAGCGGCATTATCTTCACGTTCAAGAATAAAATGAAGGTGAGACTCTGCTGGAATGCCGCCGACCGAGACGAACTGACGGCGCGCGACCTCGATCTCTGCCTGTTCTATCGCGGGGAAGATGGGGGCACGGGCGGCGTTTTCTCCTCCGACTATCGTGAACGTCCCGAGGATCTGGGCAGACTGGACGCATTCCCCTATATTTTGCACCGGGGCGACGAGACGCTGTCCCAAAAAGGTGGAGGCGCCACCGAGGAAATCTGGATCGGCGCGCTCCGCGGCATCGAAAAGGCCTGCATCTGTGTGGTGGACTACGAGGCGGCGAATGCCGAGAGCGCTTCGTTTTTCGAAGAAGCGGGCGCTTATGTCGATTTTCAAACGAAGGCCGGCGATTATCACCACAGCAACCTCCGCTCTGAGGGCGAAGGCTGCGTCTATTGGGTGGCCAATCTCCAAAAGGGCCCCGATGGGCTCATCAGGCTCCTGCGCAAGCGCAAAGTCCTCACCATTGTCGAGGCCTGCGAGCAGATTCCCGGCTTCAAACTCATCTGCAACGTGCGCGAACGCACAGACGACGAACGCTAATGTGCGCCGTGCGCGAAACGCCCTCCCCGCTGTGCGCAGCAAGAAGCCGTGCGGGGTGTCGTTGCGCCTGACACACATCTTATATATACAAACCTTTCAACCCCTCTCTCCCATGTCTGATCAACCCCAAGTGCGTCTCAAACGCAAAGTCACCCTCCGTCGCAAAGAAGAGGCCGCCTTCACTTTCACCGGCCGCCTGAAAGTGCGACTCCTTTGGCAGTCTGAAACGGATCTCGACCTCTGTCTCTTCTTCCGCCGCAAGGACGGCGAAGTGGGCGGCGTGTTCTCCGACCTCTTCCGCAGCCGCAAGAGCGATCGCGGCGCGCTCGACCAGTTTCCCTACATTCTTCATCTCGGCGACAGTCCCGAACCCGGCGAAGGTAGCGAATCTGTAGAGCAAATCAATGTCGGATCGCTGGCCGACCTCGAGCAAGCCTACGTTTGCATTGTCAATTATGGCGCCGCCACGGACGGTCGCGATGTCACCTTCGCCGATGAGAGCGGCCGCGTGGAGATTACCAGCGACGCCGGCGACAATTTGGAAGTACAAGCCGATGCCACCGAGCCAGGAAGCGTCTATCTTGTCTGCTCCATCCTCAACCGCGACGGCAATTACGCCCTCAAAAACGAGAGCCGCGTCATGGATCTCAGCACGGCTTTCAACGAAGTGCCCGGCTTCTCCCTCATCTGCGAGTGAGGATCCCCGCCGCGGGCGAATAGCGCACCGCTCGACACGGCGACGCCCCCTTTCCGCCGCAGCGTGCCTCCGCTTTTAGCCGGCTCCTCCCCCGTTTGGCGCCTCCGCTCCCCGAGGGCGGCACGGCGTCCCCCTGTTTCCATTCGAAATCTCAACCCTTTAAACCCCACTTACCCACTATGGCAGTAACACTCAAACGCAAAATCACCCTCCGCACCAAGGGCGAAACCGCAACTTTCACCTTTTCCGGAAAACTCAAGGTGCGCATGCTCTGGCAGTCGGCCACCGACCTCGACCTTTGTCTCTTCTTCAAGAAGAAGGACGGCGAAGCAGGCGGTGTCTTCTCCGACGAATACCGTCGTCGCCGCAAGGACCTCGGTTCGCTCACCGAGTTCCCCTACATCCTTCACATGGGCGACCAAAAAGAACCCTCTCCCGGCGGTGAGGAAGTGGAACAAATCAACGTGGCCACCCTCGCTGACATCGAGAAAGCCTATATCTGCGTGGTGAACTACGATGCAGCCATCAAAGGACGCGATGTGACCTTCGCCGACGAGGGCGGTCGCGTGGAAGTGACCAGCGATGCCGGCGACAACCTCGAGGTGAACATGGACGATCCCAGCCAGGGACACGTTTATCTTGTCTGCTCCATTGCCAACAACAACGGCGAATTCGCCCTCATCAACGAGAGCCGCGTGATGGATCTCGGCACGGCCTTCGACGAAGTGCCCGGTTTCGCACTCATCTGCAACGACTAAAAGCCCTTTCCATGGTCCAACTCAAACGCAAAGTCACCCTCCGCACGAAAGAGACTTCGGAAGTTTCCGCGCCCAAGGTGGAAGGAACTGTGCCCAAAGGTCCCGGAGCTGCGCCACAACCCTCGTCGGGTGGTGGAAAATGGTGGGTGGCCGCCGTGGTCGTGGCCCTGTTGGCCGCAGGAGGTGTGTATTTCGTGCGCCAATGTGGCGACGATCGCACGCCGAGTGTGGCGACTGCCGGTCAGAACGACAGCGTCGTCGTCGACAGCGCGTCGGCTGCAGCGTCGCCCTCCGGCGGAGAGGTGACTGCGAGCGAAGGCGCCGGCAAAGCAGCCCCCGCAGCCAACGGAAACGCCAAAACCACCGCCGCACCGGCGGGCGAAACATCGAGTGCCAAGGCCGGTGGCGAGACCCACTCCGCCGCAGCTGCGCCGGCGACCTCGGCTTCCACATCGCCTGCTTCCGCAGCTGCGCCGACCAAGGCGGCTTCCACATCGAGCGCTCCCGCATCAGCGTCGAGCACGCCCACCTCTGCGCCGACCACGGCCGCCGCGGCCGCACAGGCGCCCAAGGGCAGTGTGGAACAAATCGCCCGCGAAGTGATGCGCGGCGTCTATGGCAACGGCCAAGTGCGCAAAGACCAACTCGGTTCCCGCTATGCCGAAGTACAGCGCCGCGTCAATCAGATCTACCGCGCACGTCGTGCACGCTAAGAGCCGTCGACGCACGCACTTCCCGCCGGTGTGACCGCCCATTGTCGCGCAGGTCAACACCACTCGGCCGAATGTCGACCGCTTAGCAACCCAAAACGAGCACCGCTCCCCAAGGAACGGTGCTCGTTTTTTTGTGTTTTCGGAAGAAAGGTCCCATTGCAGCGGTGGCCATGCGGAGGGAGTGGGGTGCTGCGGGGCGGGACGTGGCGCAGGTGCGGGAAGGCGAGGAGACTGCCCGCGAGAGTAGGAGCGGCGCGGACGGTGTGCGGAAGAAACGCGGGGGGAGCCCGAGAGGGGAGTGGCTGTCTCGTATCACCATCTCCGAGCCCACGAGCCCGTCCTAGATCTAGTCAGCCGTCTTC
>CAJPJR010000043.1 GCA_905369775.1 Prevotellaceae bacterium UBA1746 | reverse complement strand
CCCCACGCCCCACGCCCCTGCCGGCACCCCCCGTGTCCCCACGGCCGCCGCAATCCCCGCCCGCGTCGACTCCCTCGCCCTGTCCAAGGCCGATCCCGCCCTCCACAGTCTCCTCCTCGCCGACGCCCCGCACCTCCTCCGCGCCGGTGCCGACCCCGCGGCCGACACGCTCCGCACCGCCGTCTACGTCGAGACCACCCTCCCCGCCGACCGCCTCGCGGCCGACTACCCCGCGGCACAACCCCGCGTCCTCTCCGAAGGGCTCCTCGCCCTCACGGCCGACGCCGCCACGCTGCGCCGCCTCGCCGCCGACCCCCGTGTGCAGAGCCTCACGCCACGCCGCACCTTCGCCCCGCTGCTCGACAAAGCCCGCCGCGCCGCCGACGTCGACCGCGTGCAAGCCGGCACCCAACTCGACACGCCCTTCGACGGCCGCGGCGTGATCATCGGCATCATCGACCGCAGTTTCGAATATCGCCACCCCGCCTTCCTCGACCGGGAGGGGCGCAGCCGCATCATCGCCCTCTGGGACCGCAGCGGCTACACCCCCACGCGCGACGGCTCCCTGCCGGTCGACAGCACCACCATCGTCGACGGCACCGACCACGTCGATTTGCAAGGCGGGGGCCACGGCACGCACGTGGCGGCCATCGCCGCCGGCAGCGAAGTGGGCAACCACTTCCACGGCGTCGCCCCCGGTGCCTCGCTCCTCCTCATCCCCTCCACCTTCGAGGGCGCCGAGGTGATCGAAGACGTGCGCTTCATCAGCAGTTTCGCCCGCCGGCGCCACATGCCCTGGGTCACCAACCTGAGCTTCGGCTCGCAAATCGGTCCGCACGACGGCACCACGCCCTACGATCGCACCCTCTCCGCCCTCACCGGCCCCGGGGGCATCATCGTCGCCGCCATGGGCAATGAGGGCATCGACGACCTGCACGTGGGCGCCACCCTCCAACCCGGACAGACGCGCTACGTGCGTTTCACCCGCACCAAAACCGGCGAAGACGGTGTCTATCCCGATGCCGAACTCGCCCTCTGGGGTCAAACACCCGACCGCGCCGTGCGCTTCAAACTCCGCCCCTACGTCCTCACGCAGGGCAAACTCCTGCCCATGGACGCCGCCTTCTGGCAACGCTGCGCCGACATCCGCTCGGGTGCCGACCGCCACAACCTCAAAGAGCACTGGAGTGTGCGCCTGCACGTGAACCGCGTGCGCGTCGACCTCAACGATCCCGCCGCCGAAGTGGTCTTTGCCATCAGCCTCCCCGCCTCGGTGCGGAGCGAACGCACCTTCCACTTCTGGTGTGAGCGCCACCAAGGTCGCTTCTCGCCCACCGCCGTGCCCGGCCACGCCGCCGAGCACCTCGCCCCCACCGCCGACTACCTCGTGGGCGAAGGCGCCGCCACCATTCCCTCGGCCATAGCCGTGGGCAGCTTCACCTCGCGCAAGGACTACCCCGATGCCCTCCACCCCACGCCCCGCGGCAACCGCCCCAACGTGGTGCTCAACGGCATCGACCAGGTGGGTTTGCGCAGCTACTTCTCGTCCAACGGCCCGGGTCTCGACACCCTCCGCGTGCGCCCCACCGTCTTGGCCCCCGGCAGCATGGTGTGCAGCGCGCTCAATGCCCTCGCACCGGGCTTCAACCCGGAGGCCAAAACCACCTTCATCGCCGATGTGCTGAAGCGCGGCGACCGCACCTACTATTATGGCGCGATGCAGGGCACATCGATGGCTTCGCCCTTCGTGGCAGGCTGCGTGGCGCTGTGGTTGCAGGCCAGTCCCACCCTCACACCGGCCGACATCACCGACATCATCCGCCACAGTGCCCGCCGCCCCTCCGTGATGCAAAAAGCCGAGTGGACGCCGCTCTACGGCTACGGCCGCATCGATGCCTACAAGGGTCTGCTGCTTGCGCTGAAACACGCGGCCACCACGGGCATCGCGCGCCCCGGCCACTCGGCGGCACCCGTCTCGCTGAGTCTGAGCCCCGAGGCCTGGCGCATCCTCTTCAACGCGCCCGAGTCGCAAGCCGTGGTCACGGTCTCGGCGCTCGACGGCCGCACGCTCTTCAGCCGCACGCTCTCGCGCCCTGCCCAGGGTAGCGAAGTCGTCATCACACCGGCCGACCTCCCCTCCGCCGCCCCGGGCATCCTCCTGCTGCGCATCGTCACCCCGGGCGCCGTGGTCACCCGCAAACTCGTGAACCCCGCCCGCTGACGCCCGACGCACCGCCAACGCCCTCGATGATCCGCTGACGGCTCGGCGAAAAGCGTTGCAAGGCCTTGTTTTTCAAGCGAATGCTTTGGCCGCAGCATCGCCTACGCCCTCGATTTCCACGAACGCCCGCGCAGCAAGCACCGCACCGCCTTGGTTTTCAAGCGAATGCTTCGACCGCAGCATCGCCTACGCCCTCGATTTCCGCTGACAGCCTGGCGGAAAGCACCGCACCGCCTTGGTTTTCAAGCGAATGCCTCGACCGCAGCATCGCCGACGCCCTCGATTTCCGCTGACAGCTCGGCGAAAAGCATTGCAAGGCCGTGGTTTTCAAGCGAATGCTTCGACCGCAGCATCGCCGACGCCCTCGATTTCCACTGACGGCTCGGCGAAAAGCATTGCAAGTCCTTGGTTTTCAATTGAATACTTCGGCAAAAAGCATTGCACCGTCCCACCCTTTCTCACCGTTTCACCCCCATGTCCCGTCTCCTCCTCCCACTCCTCGCCCTCCTGCTCCTCGTCGGTTGCGACGCCGTGGAGCGCCCCGACCGCTGGCGCGAAGACCCCGCCCCCATCGTGCCGCGGCGCAACGTGCTGCTCGTCGACTTCACCGGCCAACGGTGCAGCAACTGCCCCGCCGCCGCCGACCTCCTGCACAGCCTCACCGCCGGTCCCGCCGGCGCCCGCATCATCGCGGTCTCCGTCCACGGCGGTGCGCTCGCCCTCTCCACCGATGCCTCGCCCCGCGGCCTCGCCGGCCCCGATGCCCGCCGCCTCACCGACGAAGCCCGCGTCAACTCCTGGCCCCAAGGCACGGTCGATCGGCCCGTCGGGGGCACACTGCTGCGCCCCTCCGCCTGGAATGCCGCCCTGGCCGAGCATCTCGCCCTCGCGGCCGATGCCGACGCAGCGGCCCAGCAGTCGCTCGTGGCCGATGCCCACGTGGCACTCGCCACGCGCACCCTCTCCTACACCCTCCGCCCCCGCCACCTCACCGACGCCGCAGGGCAGGCCGACGCCGAAACGTATCTCCACCTTTGGTTGGTCGAAGACAGCATCACGGCCCCGCAAACGTTGGCCGACGGCACGGAACGCGCCGACTACCTCCACCGCCACGTGCTGCGCCTCGATCTCACCGGCCCCGCCGCCCACCGTCTGGCGGCGCCCCGCCCGGGCAGCTCGGCTCCGGCCATGACGCGTCCTGCCGCCGCCCCGCAGGCCAATGTGCTCACCCGTTCGACCGACGCCCGATCCGCGGCAGCGCAACCCACCTCGCCCGGAAGTCCCGGAGCCGTGGCCGGTGCCGATCCCTACCGCGTGCACGGCGAAATAAAGCTCCCCGTCGGTCTCGGTTTGTCCGCCCGTTTCGCTACCACCACGCGCTTCAATCTCCGCCGCCTCACGCTCGTGGCCTTCCTCACCCGCGGTGTCCACGGCCCCGTGGGCGCCGTCGCCGCCACCCGCGTCGAAGTCCGCTGAAGCGCGGCCATTTGCTCCTAAAATCTCGGCCGACAGCTCGAGAAATCACGCCCATATTGTCAAATACTTTCGCAAAAATCCACCTATGTTCCTCCATTTTTTCCGCACACGCGGCCGATCGGCCGTCCACACGCCGCGCATGAGCGCCGGTTTCGCCCTCCTTTTCGCCCTCTTGCTCGGCACCCTGCCCCTCAACGCGCGCTTGGTATTGCGCCACGGCGACCAAGTCCTTTCGCCGGCCGACACGGTGCGCATCACTGTCGTGGAGCAGCGCACGGAATACCCCTCCGACGATCCCGCCAACCCCGACCCCTTCACGGTCGTGGACTTCAAATATCCCGATCTCGCCTCCTACACCGTCGGCACGGACGAGTCCCTCAACGCCCCCCTCGACTTCTCGGCGCTGGTGGAGAATGTTTCGGACTTTTCCCTCCAGTGGTGCGGACTCACCCACGAGTGCAACTTCCTCTCCGCCCGCGGCGACCACGAAACGCGCAACGCGCGCCTCACCGCCGAGAACCCCCGCCTGCCCCTCGAGCTGGAAGGCCATTTTGAAGCCAACCGCTACGGCCATGCCGTGGCGCGCCTGACGCTCACCCCCACCGCGCCCGCAGAAGCCTCCACCACCTACGTAGTGCGCTTCACCTACGCCGCCCCCTCGGCCCTGCCCCGCATCGCCACGCCCCTCCCGCCGACCACGCCCCTCTACGATCTCGCCGGTCGCCGCATCGTGCGCCCCCTTCCCGGCCACATCTACCTCCGCGCCGGCCGCAAGTTCGTCGCGGAGTGAGCGAGGAGGGGGAAATCATTCACGCTAAGCTCCAATAACTTATGAATTCCGGCTATCTAATCCCAACACTTCCCCTCGCTCACGACCTCGAAACGCGAGCCACCTTGCGACAAGCCACAAAAACAAGTCGCGCACTGGCCGAACTCAAAGGATTGGCTTCCACAATACCCAACGAGCAAATACTCATCAGCACCCTCACGCTGCAAGAGGCCAAAGAGAGTTCGGAGGTAGAAAACATTGTCACCACACAAGACGACCTCTACCATGCCGACCTCCAATTGCCGCACCATTTCGTGTCCATCGCCACCAAGGAAGTGCTGAACTATCGCGAAGCCATTCAATATGGTTTCAACCTGATCAAGGAGGATAAAATACTCAGCACCAACAAGATCAAAGCTGTGCAACAAGTATTGGTGGACAACAAAGCCGGTTTCCGCTCAGTGCCGGGGACTCAACTCAAAGACCAACGCGGTGCCGTGATCTATACTCCCCCACAAGATGCCGCCGACATCGAACGCCTAATGGCCAACCTCGAGGCCTTCATCAACGACGAGAGCCTTTCTGACTGCGATCCGCTGATCAAAATGGCCATCATCCACCATCAATTCGAAAGCATACACCCTTTTTTTGACGGCAATGGGCGCACAGGTCGCATTATCAACATACTCTATCTCGTCATCAATGGGTTGCTCGACCTCCCCATCCTCTACTTGAGCCGCTTCATCACGCGCAACAAAACCGACTACTACCGACTCATCCAATCCATCAGGGACAACGCGCCCGACAACCACCGCGAATGGGAGGCATGGGTGCTCTTCATGCTCACCGGCATCGAAGAAACTGCACACGAAACCATCCACCTCGTCGAGGGAATAGGCCGATTGATGCAGGAATTCAAGACACGACTCAAACCCATCTTCGGGAAGCAGTATCGACACGAACTACTGAACAATCTGTTTTTCCACCCCTATACCAAAATCGACTTCCTGGCTCGCGACCTTTCCATCCAGCGCAAAACCGCTACCAAGTACTTAGATCGCATTGTCGAGGAAGGTCTACTGCGAAAAGTCAAGATCTGGCGCGAAAACTACTATATCAACATCCCGCTTGTAGACCTTTTCGTCAACCACTCCTCCGATTTTCCGGTCATCACCTCCTGCTGACCACTGAAAAGCCCTCTATCATGTACCCAAAATCGCCAAAACGGGTACATGAGAAACCTATCATGTACCCGAAATCACCAAATCGGGTACATGAGAACCTTATCATGTACCCAAAATCGCCAAAACGGGTACATGAGAACCTTATCATGTACCCAAAATCACCAAATCGGGTACATGAGAACCTTATCATGTACCCAAAATCACCAAATCGGGTACATGAGAAACCCATCATGTACCCAAAAACGCCAAAACGGGTACATGACAAGCCCGCCCCCCAGCCCAATGACACTATGGAAAGACTCAAAATCTCCACCTCCGTCGGACTTTTCCGCGTGCCCACCGACGATATTGCCTACATCGAGGCCTCCGGCAACTACTGCGACGTGCATCTCTTCAACGGCGAATCCGTGACCATGACGTTTCAGTTGCACTACTTCGCCGAAGTCCTCGGCATGCTGCAACAGAATTTCTTTCTACGCGTGGGCAAAAGCCTGATCGTGAACAAAAATTTCGTTTACGCCATCAACGTCACCAATCAAGAGCTGAAACTCATGGACTATCGCGCCCACCGCAGTTTCAGACTCAAAGCTTCGAAGGAAGCCCTCAAAGAATTGAA
The DNA here is from genome assembly GCA_905369775.1 of Prevotellaceae bacterium UBA1746. GTDB lineage: Bacteria > Bacteroidota > Bacteroidia > Bacteroidales > Bacteroidaceae > Alloprevotella. The sequence continues at coordinate 11,075 of CAJPJR010000043.1, read as the reverse complement.
GAGCGTTTTGGAACTCGAACACAAATGACCATGGAACACACCGAAGACAACCCCCTCCAAGAGCAGCCCCTCTTCACGATCGAGCACGACACCGACGACCCCACCGCAGAAGCCGTGGGCGAAGTCCCCATCATCACCATCGAGCGCTACAATGTGGAGGACGAACGGCAGCTCCCCCCCGCGGTGAAAAAGCGCAGCGCCCTCCGAACGTGGAGCCTTCGCCTCCTGTGGTTCGTGAGCGCCGCCGTGCTCCTCGTCGGCCTCTACGCCGCCACGCGCCTATACAACTATTATTATAACCTCGGCGTGAGCATCTCCGTCTCGCCCACGGACAACCTCCGCAAACTCGACCGCATGCGCGTGGAAAACGGCCCCTCGGAAGTGCTACTCAAGCGCGACTCCGTGCTCGGCGTGGCGCTCGACATCTACGAGTGGCACAACGTCAAGGCCGAACTCACCCTCGCCGAGCCCGACACCGCCGACCACAACGTGCTCCTCTACACCCGCACCGCCGACTACACCGCCACCGGCGAATACATCGGCTCGTTGGTGGTAGACGGCGAGGAGAAGCAGAGCGACGTCTCGCGACTTGGCTACTGCGCCCTCAAAAACGGGCACGCCGTCATCGGCATCTCGCGCTTCGACGACCTCCGGCGCGCCATGGTCGACGCCGACGGCTCCTACTTCCGCCAGTTTGTCCTCGTTTCCGACGGCCAACTCCCCCCGAGCTTCACCCTCCACGGCAAAGTGGAGCGCAAAGCCCTCGTTCGCACCGACGACGACCGCCTTTGCGTCGTCGCCACGCGCCACCCCGAAACCCTTTGGAGCTTTGCCGACGCCTTGCGCGAATACGGCTACGTCGATGCCATCTATCTCACCGGCGGTAACCAAAGCGGCTTCTACCGCGCCCCCGACGGCACGCCCTATTTCACCGAAGAAGCTGCCCGCTATCGTACTGACAAGCACCACGGCGTCGCGCCTTGGCTCGTACTCCGCAAACGATAACGCCAACGCCGCCCGAAAGCGGCCACAGGCGCACCGACAAGCACCACGGCGTCGCGCCCTGGCTCGTACTCCGCAAACGATAAGCCCCAACGCCGCCCGAAATCACCACAAAGGTTCATCCGACTGCCCCCTCACGCGTCGGATGAACCCTTTTTTTATCCCTCGGCCACAGAAGTGCTCACCCCATCTCGCCCAAAACCCTCACGCGCCGCCCCCAAACAATCCAAACACCACCGCCGCGCCCCGAAAGCGTTCCCCTTCTCCCTCCTCGAAACCCCACAAAATCACCCATTTGCGTGGCCGGCGAAAGCAGCGTTCGTCAATTCATACAGCAAACCCGCCATTTCATACAACGCCCCCCGAAAAGTTTTGCCCCGCCGTGCCCACTGCTTACTTTTGCATTGTCATCAAGACAGCAACGAAATACAAATCAAAAATAGAAGACAATGAAAAAAGTAATGTTCGCGCTGATGATGGTTGCAGCAACCTCCACCGCAAGTTTCGCAAAGGTCAACAACGAGCAGACCAAAGCCGTGGTCAAAGAAGTGGCACAAGCCGTCAAAGACGCACCCGCCGGCACCACCTACGGCGTGGCCGAGGCCAACAAGCAGCACATCGTGCTCAACACCCCCTTCGGCCGCATCACCGTCAACAAAAACGACGACGGCAGCTACTCCTGCATGGGCATGAACGCCAAACTCCTCTCCGCCAAAAACCGCGTCTACAAGATCCAAACCTCCCTCGGCACCTTCAGCGTCAACACACGCAAGGGCACCGTCACCAAGCACTAAACCTTATCCCTAACCCGCAACACTCGAAACCATGAAGAAGCTCTTTCTCCTTTTCGCCCTCCTCATCTCGGCCGTGCAACTGAGTTTTGCCGACTCCGCCCTCACCTCCACCGAGTTCTACAAGGCCTATCTCGACGTGCCCATCGTCAAAGCCGCCGCCGATCAGCCCAACGTCCTCTCCGAAGAGGCCAAGGCCTACCTCTTCGATGAGGCAAATCCCCTCGATGTCAAGCTCGCCCTGATCAACGCCGTGGGCTGGGAGATCGAAGGCCTCACCGCCTACAAGGACTACCTCAACTATTGCATCCAACACTTCCCCAAACGCACATACGGCATCGCCCCCGGCAAGCGCGTCACGCAGCAAGACGTTTTCAAACACGCCTCGCCCGAACAGAAGGCCGTGCTCGTCTACCTCAGTGCGATGAGCAATTACTTCAACACCGCCGCGATGGGCAAAATGGTGCGCATGGCCATGACCACTCCGCGCACCGACCAACAATCGTTCATGCTCGCCATCGGACTGGTCAAGGCGCAGATCGCGCTGGACAACGACTGGGCAGAGGTCTATCCCATCGTATATGACTGCGTCAACAAGCCCCGCATCAAAGACATGCGCCCCGAAGCCATCGACCTCGTGATGGAATACATCAACGAATACGAAAAATACACCCACAAATAGTCATCCCAACCCGTTAACCTTCCCCCTTTTCTGACCAAAAAACGACCACGAAACTCCACTTCCGCGCCGTCCGACAGCGGTTGGTCACGGCCGCGCAACGAAAACCGCCTCCCCCCTCTGCCCACGCGGAGAGCGGCACCCACTCGCCGACAAGCTGAGAGCAAGTTTTCGACGGATTTCCGCCCCATGATCCCCTTTTTCGGTGCATCCCACAGCGCGCGTGCTGTCGGATGCACCTTTTTTCTTCGCCCCGCGCCCGACGCGACGCGAGCACAAGCCCACTGCCGACCGCCCTCCCCCAAAAAACAAGAAAAACGCCGAAACGATGACCAAAATCGACCAAAATCTGCGGCTAAAATCTCCCAAAATCCACCCCGATTCTCGCCCACGCTCGCTCCGCTGTCCCCCGCCAAAACCCCACAACTTGCGCACCCGGCGTGAAAAAACGGGCTACTTTTGGGCCGATTCCAAAATAAAATCCTAACTTTGTCGCAGAGCCACCCGTTTCCGCTCATTTTTTTCGCGTCGCTTTTGCGCCGAAATCAGCGCCGGGTGTGCCCTTTCAGCCGGACGTGCGCCACCGCTGCGCCGCCGGACGCGCCCCGCGCGCAAAAACGCACACCCTCCCTTAGATAGATAGTATATAAGTTTAGCCCACCATATGAAGTTCGCCATCTCCAGCAGCATCCTCTCGCAGCGCCTCCAGACCCTCGGTCGCGTCATCGCTTCGAAAAACAGCATGCCCATCCTGGACAATTTCCTCTTCCAAGTCCACGACAACCACCTCGAGCTCACCGCCTCCGACAGCGAGCTCACCCTCCACACCACCCTCGAACTCATCGAGAGCGACGGCCCGATCGACTTCACCGTCAACGCCAAAACCATCCAGGACGCCATCAAGGAAATCCCCGAACAGCCGCTCGAATTCACCGTCGACCCCGACAATCTCGACATCACCGTCACCTACCAAAACGGGCACTACAACCTCGTGGGGCAAAACGCACAGGAATATCCCCTCACCCCCGACCTCGAAGGTGAGATCTCGACCCTGGGCGCCGACGCTGCGCGCCTCTTCTCGGGCATCAACCGCGCGCTCTTCGCCGCCGCCGACGATCCCCTGCGCCCCGTGATGAACGGCGTGTTCTTCGACTTCAACACCGACGGCCTCGCCGTGGTGGCTTCCGACGGCCGCAAACTCTCCTGCACCCGCCTGCTCGATGTCACCACCGACACCCCCGCCTCCTTCATCCTGCACAAGAAACCGGCCAACATCGTGCGCAACATCCTGCAGAAAGAAGTGGGCGACGTCACCATTCGCTTCAACGGTCGCAACGCCGTCATCGCTTCTGAGTGCTACGACCTCTCCTGCCGACTCATCGAAGGGAAGTTCCCCAACTACAACAGCGTCATCCCCAAAGACAACCCCAACCTCGTCACGCTCAACCGCACCGCGATGATCGCCGCCCTGCGCCGCGTGCTCATCTTCTCCAACGCCGGCAGCCCCCTCGTCAAGCTCCACATCGAAGCCGGACGCCTCGTCCTCTCCACCCGCGACGCCGACTACGGACGCTCCGGCGAAGAAGCCCTCGGCTGCCAATATGAAGGCCAACCCATGAACATCGGCTTCAAAGGCACCCTGCTCATGGAACTGCTCAACAACCTCGAGGGCGAAGAGATCGTCGTGCAGCTCGCCGACCCCTCGCGCGCCGGCATCATCGTGCCCGCCGAACAGCAGGACAACGAGCACGTGCTCATGCTCCTCATGCCCATGATGCTCAACGACTAAGCCCCTCCCTGCGCGCCACACCGTGTGCCCTCTCGGCGCACCCCCTCCCGGCGGCCGCAAGCCCCCGCGCGCAGCGCACACACCCCCACGTCCACCCCACGTCGGCCTCCGGTACTCTCGGGTTCGAGGGCCGACGGGGGGCGTTTGCGCACCCCGCAGGCGCAAGCCCCCGTGCACCCCGCGCAGTGACCCACCGACCGCCGTGCCCCACCGCGCCGCAGGCCGAAAACCCGCGAGTCTGCGGCCAAAGTTCCCCGCCGCCGACGGAAAACGCCCCCCTTTTTCGTCCCCGCGAAGGCCCGTCCCGCCCGCGGTCCTCGCCCCCACTCCCGTCCCCTCTATATATAATAAGGAAGACCCGCCCCCGCGGCCTCCCCTTCCGCTCCACCCGTCCATGTCCTCCGCCCCCGCCTCGCCCCTCGCCGGCCGCCACATCGTGCTCGGCATCACCGGCAGCATCGCCGCCTACAAAGCCTGCACCCTCATCCGCCTCCTCGTGCGCCAAGGCGCCGAAGTGCAAGTGGTCATCACCCCCGCCGGCAAAGAGTTCGTCACGCCCCTCACCCTCGCCACCCTTTCGCAGCACCCGGTGGTGAGCGAATTTTTCGACCGGCGCGACGGCAGTTGGCACAGCCACGTCGATCTCGGACGCTGGGCCGATGTGTTCGTCGTGGCCCCCGCCTCGGCCGCCACACTCGGCAAGATGGCCCACGGCATCGCCGACAACATGCTCCTCACCACCTACCTCTCGATGAAGGCCCCCACCTTCGTCGCCCCGGCCATGGACCTCGACATGTATGCCCACCCCGCCACGCAAGACAACCTCGCGCTGCTGCGCCGCCGCGGGGTGCACGTCATCGAAGCCGCCGACGGTTTTCTGGCCTCCACCCTCGTGGGCAAAGGGCGCATGCAAGAACCCGAAGTCATCGTCGAGCCCCTCGCTCGCTTCTTCGCCCCCGCCACTGCCGACTGCGCCGCAAGCGCCCCCGCAGCCGCAACAGCACCGGCCGACGTCCCCACCTCCGGCTCCTGCCCCGCCGAGGTGAGCGCCCCCGCTCCTACTGCCGAGCCGCTCCGCCCGCGGCTGCTCATCACCGCCGGCCCCACGCGCGAACGCATCGACCCCGTGCGCTACATCAGCAACTATTCGAGCGGCAAAATGGGCTTCGCGCTGGCCGAAAGTGCCGCCCGCGCCGGCTACGACGTGGTGCTCATCGCCGGCCCCGTCGGCCTCACCACCCACTCGCCCCACATCCGCCGCATCGATGTGGAGAGCGCCCGCCAAATGCACGAAGTCGCCCTGCGCGAATTCCCCCGGTGCAGCGGCGCCATCCTCTGTGCCGCCGTGGCCGACTACGCCCCCGCCGAACCCGCCGAGCACAAAATCAAGCGCGAAACCACCGGCGAGCTCACCCTCCGCCTCCGCCCCAATCCCGACATCGCCGCCGATCTGGGTCGCCGCAAGCAGGGCACACAGTGGCTCGTGGGCTTCGCCCTCGAAACCGACCACGGGCTCGAACACGCCCGCGCCAAACTCGCGCGCAAGCACCTCGACCTCATCGTGCTCAACAGTCTTTCCGACCCCGGCGCGGGCTTCAACACCGACACCAACCGCGTCACGCTCATCGCCCCCGACGCCGCGCCGCAAGCCCTCCCGCTCATGGCCAAAAGCGCCGTGGCCGACGCCCTCATCGACCACATCGACCGCGCCTTCCGCCCCGCCACGCGCTGACGCTGCGGGCGCGTCTCGCTCATCCTCCCCGACGCTGTGCGCAACTTCGCCCGCCCGTGGATTCCGACTACCGCGTCGCCCATTGACGCCCGCTCCGACGTCCCGCCGAAGTGCCCGCCCGTGGACCACGAACCGCGCATCGCCCTCATCCTCCCGCCCATGTCGTTCCTCCGTTCCCTCCCCTCTCGCCTGCTCGGCGCCCTCTTGCGCCCCCTCGTCGTGGTCCTGCTCCTCGCCGTGGGGAGCGGCACGCTGCGTGCCGGCGAACTCGATGCCACCGTCACCGTCGACACGCGCCACGTGCAGGGCACCGGCAACGAAGCCACCTTCGAAGCCCTGCGCCGCGCCGTCACCGACTTCCTCAACGAACAGCGTTTCACCGATCTGCGCTTTGCCCGCCGCGAACGCATCCGCTGCACCTTCTATTTCAACGTGCGCAAGTACGACCCCTCGGCGCAAACCTTCGAAACCACCCTCACCGTCAGCTCCTCGCGCCCCGTGTTCGACGCCGCCTACACCAGCCCGGTGTTCATCGCCCGCGACGCCTCGGCCAACTTCCGCTTCGCCGAGTTCGACAAGCTCGAGTTCCACCCCGCCACCGTCGACAACGACCTCACCGCCCTGCTGGCCTACTACGCCTACTTCGTCATCGGCGTCGATCTCGACACGATGTCGCCCCTGGGCGGGAGCGACGTGCTGGGCCACGCCCGCGACCTGGTGAACAACGCCCGCTCGCTCACCCTCTCGGCCAAAGGTTGGCGCCCGTTCGACGACACGCACAACCGCGCCGCCCTCATCACCGACTGGCTCGACCCGGCCATGCAACCCTTCCGGCGCATGCTCTACACCTACCACCGCACCGGGCTCGACCACATGGCCGAAAACCCCGAACGCGCCCGCGTGGCCATCGTCGAAGCCCTGCACCTCCTGGCCGAAGCCCACGACACCAAGCGCCTGAGCGTGCTGCCGCAACTCTTCACCGAGTGCAAGGCCGACGAACTCGTGGGCCTCTTCGCCGGACACACCACCGCGCAAGACCGCGACTTCATCGTCGACCTCCTTTCGCGCATCAACCCTTCGAAAAATCCCGCCTGGAACCGCATCCGCGACGGCAAATAGCGCACCGCCCCGCCGTGCGCGCCGCCCGTCCCCACTCGTTCCACCGCCCCAACCCCATCGCCGTGCTCACCCACCTTCACATCAGCAACTACGCCCTCATCGACCGCCTCGACCTCGACCTCGGCGCGGGTTTCACCGTCATCACCGGCGAAACCGGCGCCGGTAAGAGCATCATCCTCGGCGCCCTCGGTCTGCTCCAAGGCCACCGTGCCGACGCCAAAGTGCTGCGGCACACCGACAGCAAGTGCATCGTCGAAGGCACCTTCGACACCGCCGGTCTGGCCGTCGGGCCCCTGCTCGAAGCCGCCCAGATCGAAGCCGACGACTCCACCCTGATCATCCGCCGCGAGGTCTCCGCCGCCGGCAAAAGCCGCGCCTTCGTCAACGACACCCCCGCCACCCTCGCCGTGCTCCGCCAACTCGCCGAACACCTCATCGACATCCACTCGCAGCACCAAAACTTGCTCCTCGCCCACGAGAATTATCTCCTCGACACCCTCGATCTCGTGGCCGACAACGCCCCCCTGCGCCACACCTACGCCGCCGCGCTGGCCGCCCACCGCAGCGCCGTCCGCCGACTGCGCGAACTCGAAGACCAAACCGGGCGCGACGGCCAAGACCGCGACTACCTCAGTTTCCAACTCGAGCAAATCGACGGCTCGGCCTTCCTCGTCGACGAACAAGCGCAGCTCGAAGCCGACAGCCAAGCCCTCACCCACGCCGAAGACATCCAGCAGTCGCTGGCCCACGCCGCCGGGCGCCTGAGCAACGACGAGTTCGACGTCGTGAGCCTCCTGCGTCAGGCCGAAAGCGACCTGCGCGACGCCGCCCGCCACCGCCCGGAAGCCGACACCCTGGCCGATCGGCTCGAAAGCGCCCGCATCGAAATCGACGACATCCTCAGCGACGTCGAGCGCCTGGCCGACAGTGTCGAGGTCGACCCCGTGGGCCTCGAGCGCGTCAACCGTCGGCTCTCCAAACTCTACGCCCTGGAGCGCAAACACAACGTCGAAAGCGTGGCCGAGCTCCACCGTGTGGCCGACGAATTCCGCGCGCGTCTCGACGCCATCGACCACGCCGAGGAGCATCTCGCCGAAGCCCACCACGACCTCGAGCGCACCCTGGCCGACACCCTGGCCGCCGGCGCCGCCCTCACCGCCAGCCGCCGCGACGCCGCCCGCGAAATCGCCGACACCCTCCGCGCCGACCTCGTCCAACTCGGCATGCCCGACACGCAAATCAGCTTCGATTTCCGCCCCCGCACCGCCCCCGACGCCGGCGGCACCGACACCGTGGCCTTCCTCTTCTCGGCCAATCCCGGCATGCCCCCCCGCGACCTGGCCGAAACCGCCTCGGGCGGTGAAATCGCCCGCCTCATGCTCGCCCTCAAAACCCTCGTGGCCGGGCGTCGCAACCTGCCCACCGTTGTTTTCGACGAGATCGACACCGGCGTGAGCGGCACCATGGCCGGCCGCATGGGACAACTCATGCGCCGCATGAGCCGCAGTGTGCAAGTACTCTGCATCACGCACCTGCCACAAATCGCGTCGCTCGCCACCGACCACCTGCGTGTGGCCAAACAGCAGCGCGACGGCCAAACGCTCTCCTCGCTCACCCGCCTCGCACCCGACGCCCGCGTCGACGAACTCGCGGCCATGCTCTCGGGCACCGACGTCACCGACGCCGCCCGCGCCAATGCCCGCGAACTCCTCAGCGCCGCCCAATCCTCCTAAGCCCTCGGCCGCACGCGCCCCCCGCGCCGTCGCGGAATGTGCCCCACACTCGGCACGCGCCCCCCGCGTGGCCACCGAATGTCAGCAAGCCGCCGGCCGCCCTTCCCCACCGTCTCGACCCATCGCCCGCCGAGCGCCGACCACCCGCCCGCCTCGCGCGCGCGATCCTATATATAGTAGCCCATGACCCGCATCCTCCTCCCTCTCCTCCTCCTCGTTTTCAGTCCCCTCCTCGGTCGCGCCGCCTCGTCGTCCGACGCCGTTCGCGCGCTGGCCCACATCGTCACCTTCGGCCCCTCGGGCGACACGCTCGCCCATGCCGAAGGCTTCTTCGTCGACGCCGCCGGCACCCTCGTGGCCCCCTACGCCCCCTTCCGCGGTGCCACCCGCGCCCTCATCACCGACAGCCGCCGTCGCCAAGGCCGCGTGCTGCGCATCGCCGGTGCCGACGAAACGCTCGACCTCCTGCGCGCCACCACCGATCTCCCGCGGCGTGCCGACGAGTTCCTCCCCCTCACCGCCCAAGGCTACCCCGCCGGCGTCGCCCTCACCCTCGTGAGTCCCGCTCCCGCCCCGCGCGGCACGCTCATCCCCACCACCGTGCTCACCGCCGAAGCCCTCCGTTCGCACCGCTACTACACCCTCACGGCCGACAACGGGCGTGCCTTCGCCGGTTTGCCCCTCCTCGCCCCCGAAGGCTCCCCCGCGCCGGTGGCTGCCATCGCGCAGTTCAACTACGCCCCCGCGCGCGCCGATGCCCCCGCCCCCGGTCTCTGCGCCATCTCCGCCTCGGCCGTCGACTCCCTGCGCATCACCGCCGTCTCGGCCCTCAGCAGCGACCTCGCCGCCCTGCGCCTGCCCACCCTCCTGCCCACCGACGAAGGCGAAGCCTACACCTATCTCTACATGCTCCTGCGCTCCCGCCGCGACAGTGCCTGCGTGGCCACCGCCCTCGCCGACTTCCTCAGCGCCCACCCCGGCCGCGCCGACGTGCTCCGCGATGCCGCCCGTTTCTACGCCGCCCGCGCCGACTACCGCCGCAGCGATTCGCTCCTCACCCGCGCCGAACAACAAAGTGAATCCTCCGCCGAGCGCAGCCAAGCCTGCGAAACACGTGCCGCCCTCATCTTCGACGCCCGCAACGGCGCCGACTCCCTCCGTCTCCCCGCCGCGTGGTCGCTCCCCGTCGCCCTTCGCGCCCTCGACCGCGCCGACAGTCTCTCGCCCCGCCCCTCCGTCTGGCTCCTGCGCGGCATCCTGCTCTACGGTGCCCACCGCGACACCGAAGCCCTACGCGCCTTCGAGCGCGTCAATCGCAGCACCGAGGCCTCGCTCCGCTCCTACTTCTTCGCCGCCCAAGCCCTGGCGCGCAGCGGCGGGACGGACAGCGCCGTGGTGGCCCTGCTCGACAGCGCCGTGGCCCGTTCGCCCCAACCCCTCACCGCCGATGCCGCCGCGCCCCTGGCCTGGCGCGCCGTCTATGCCGAGCGCATGGGCAATGCACGGCGCGCCACACTCGACCTCGTGGACTATGAGCGTCTCGTGCCCGCCGCCGAACTGCGTGCCCCCTTCTTCCTGCGCCGTGCCGCCCTGGCCGAGCGCGCCCGCCTCTACCGTCGCGCCGTCGACGACTACACCACGGCGGCGGCCCGCGCCGACACGCGCGAACTCCGCCTCGAAGCCCTCACCCTCAAGGCCCTGCTGTGCGTTCACCTCTCGGCCGGCGACGAAGCCCTGGCCGCCGCCGAAGAACTCTCGCGCCTGGCGCCCGACACCCCCGATGCGCTCAAGCTCCTCGGCCTGTCGCACCAACTCCTCGGCCACCGCACCCTCGCGCGCCGCTACCTCTCGCAGGCCGCCGCCAAGGGCGATGCCAACGCCGCCGAACTCCTGCGCAAAGTCAAGTGACCTTCGCGCCCAAGCCCCCTCCGGCCCGATCCGCTCCCCGCGGTCGGGCCTTTTTTGTGCCCCTCCGCGCCGTGTCGCCGCGCGCCCTCCCGCCGAATGTCGCCGCGTTTCGCTCTGCACCGCCCGTCCCTTCGCCCCCGCCCGCAAACCTTGCAACGCCCGCGCCCCCACTTTCGCCCACTCTCCATCCAACGTCTCCCCCACCCCCCCCCGCCCAACACAAAACCCACCCTTTTCCTTGTTAAAACCAAAAACCCTCTTTACCCCCACGTAACAACCCCACATACTCCTTCACCACCTCTATCCCCACCACCCACACCAC
>CAJPJR010000042.1 GCA_905369775.1 Prevotellaceae bacterium UBA1746 | reverse complement strand
TGTAGAAGAGACTGGCGTTATGTCAGCGATCGGGCTTTGCCGGATAAGGCAATCGATGCGTGGGGCGGGGCCGGGAGTCGAGTGCACTTGCTGAACGTGCGTGTTCCGTCCTCCATAGAGGCAAAGGAACAAGAGATCCAACAACTGCGGAAAGAGAAAGAAGACGCTGCGGCAAGGCAAGAATACGAGCTGGCTGCGGGCTTACGCGACCGTGTGTTGCAAGGTGAAGCTGAACTCAAGCAGTTGCGCGAAGATTGGCAGAAGGAACTGAGCGAACACCGGATTGTTGTGGACGAAGATGCCATTGCTGCTGTCGTATCTATGATGAGCGGTGTGCCGGCCGACCGCATGAAAGAGTCGGAGACGGTGCGTTTGAAGGGCATGAAGCAGGCACTCTCGGAGAAAGTGATCGCACAAGATCGTGCCATCACCCGACTTACCCGTGCCATTACGCGCAATCGTCTCGGATTGAAGGATCCCAATCGTCCTATAGGCACCTTTATGTTTGTCGGTCCCACGGGAGTCGGCAAGACGCATCTCGTCAAAACGTTGGCCGAATTCATGTTTGGTAGTAAAGATGCGTTGATCCGTATCGATATGAGCGAGTATGGAGAGAAATTCTCCACGTCTCGACTTGTCGGCGCCCCTCCGGGTTACGTAGGCTACGAAGAAGGAGGGCAATTGACGGAGAAAGTTCGTCGACATCCCTACTCTATCGTTTTGCTTGACGAAATAGAAAAAGCACATCCGGATGTGTTCAACATGCTACTCCAGGTAATGGACGAAGGTCGCATGACCGATGGCAACGGAACGACGGTGGATTTCCGCAATACAATACTCATTATGACTTCAAACAGCGGAAGCCGACAGGTCAAAGAGTTCGGAGCGGGAGTCGGATTCTCGGCGTCTGCAGACGGCATCACGGCCGAAGCTGCGGAACACATCGTGAGAAAGGCCTTGCAACGCCAATTTGCTCCTGAATTCTTGAACCGTTTGGATGAGATCGTCATGTTCGATCCCTTGACACGCGAGGGAGTTGAGCAGATAGCCGATCTGGAAATCCAAGCATTGGCACAGCGCTTACAAACAGCCGGACGACAGATCTCGTTCTCGCCGGAAGCCAAGCGATTTGTGGCACAAAAAGGATTCGATCCGCAATATGGTGCTCGTTCGTTGCGTCGTACGCTACAAGAGTATGTCGAAGATCCACTCTGCGACTTGCTCCTCGAAGGAGAAAATGGCGAGTCGATTCTTGTGGAACTCGATGAAGCAAACGATCGACTGAAAGTAAGGGCCGTAACGACGGCTTAAGAGCTAATTTCCCGGACGACTGTCGCACTGAAACAGTGCGGCGGTCGCCAACCTATATATAAATATGGTGCACAAGATTGATGTTTTCATTCAGACAGACAGCGTCGGAAATCTGTCAGCAGCGCAAGAATTGGCGTTGCTGCCGGAGGTTGAGCGTGTCTTTGCGCTGAGTACAGGAGCCGGTGAGGAGGATGAAACGATTCCTACGATTACTGTCGATGATTTCTCCTCTGCTAAAACGCTCCGCAGCATAGCAAAAGCCTCATCGGCGGAGTACGTGGCGTTATTTCTCAAGCCTACCGGTTTCCGTCCGGCCTATCGTTGCCTGCAACGCATGCGCAATGTGCTGATGGACAGCGGAGCGGCCATGGTATATGCCGACCGTTGGGAACAGCGCGTGGATGAAGATGGGCAAATTGCCCTCCCACTTGAGCACCCTGTGATAGATTATCAAGACGGCTCCGTGCGGGATGACTTTGATTTCGGCGGACTGTGGTTGGTACGCGGAGATTTGTTTCGGCAGTTCGCCAGCGAAAACAAGCAGCGCTACAAGTATGCAGCGACCTATGCCCTGCGTTTGTTCTTAAGTCGGGAAGGTCAGTTGTTGCATTTGCGCGAACCGCTATACACTGAGGAGGAAACCGACTTGCGACGCAGCGGGGAGAAGCAGTTTGACTACGTGAATCCTGCCGCTCGTGAGGTACAAATCGAAATGGAACGCGCATGCACGGCGCACCTCAAAGCCATTGGAGCATGGTTGGCCCCCGAGGAATTCGACGATGTCCCATTGCGTGAGGAAGATAGTGACCTTCTACAAATTGAGTCATCGCCTTCGCTGGAAAGTCAGCCCCGAGAAGAGTACACAACGACGGAAGAAAAAGTATCGGTACCCACCTTCCCCGTTGTGGCTTCGGTGATTATCCCGGTTCGTAACCGAGTGCGGACGATTGCCGACGCAATAAAGTCTGCACTGTCACAAGAAACTACGTTCAAGTTCAATGTAATCGTTGTGGACAACCATTCCACTGACGGAACAGACGAAGTTGTTCGCAGTCTATCGGCCGATGAACGTGTGGTTCTCCTCCGGCCCGAACGCAAAGACCTCGGCATCGGAGGATGTTGGGACTATGCCGTTCGATCAAACGCCTGTGGGCGTTATGCCGTGCAGCTTGATTCTGACGATTTGTACAGTGGGACAGATACGCTTACTCGCATTGTCGAAGCATTTGTCAAGCAACGCGCGGCAATGGTCATCGGTTCTTACCGCATGGTCAACTTTGATCTCGAAACACTCCCCCCGGGGTTGATCGACCACCGCGAGTGGACACCCGACAATGGGCGGAACAATGCTTTGCGCATCAATGGATTAGGAGCTCCTCGCGCCTTTGACACCACAGTGTTGAGAGAAATCGGATTCCCCAACACGAGTTATGGAGAAGATTATGCACTGGGATTGACCATCTCACGGCGTTTTCGCATTGCCCGCATCTACGATGAATTATATTTGTGCCGGCGTTGGGAAGGAAATTCCGACGCTGCACTCGACGTGCAACGTGTGAATCGCCACAACGAATACAAGGATGAACTGCGAACACTGGAGTTGCGAGCTCGTCGTCGGCTGAACACAAAATGGCAACACCCCATTGCGCAAGAAGAGGTCAATGCTTTCTTTGAGAAACAGCTGAAGGGTTGGGAAAGTACACGCAAGCGATTTGAAGATCTACACGACAAAGTGCAGACAAAGGCCTTGGAGACGGAGAATTACTCGCTCTCCGTGCAGCACAATCCCGCACGTCTCGTTTCTACCGCCGCAAAAATCGATCGCAAATCGCTCAAAAAACGAGCCTGTTTCCTGTGTGACAATCATCGTCCGGCAGAGCAGATTGCATTGGCCGTGGAGGGGAAGTACAATGTCCTGGTCAATCCTTTTCCCATCTTGCCCCATCATCTGACCATCACCAGTCGCCGACCCACGCCCCAGACGATGAATGGCAATTATACGGCGTTTTGTCGCATCGCTTCGCAATTGGATGACTACATCGTGTTCTATAATGGAGCACGGTGCGGAGCTTCGGCGCCCGATCATATGCATTTCCAGGCCGGTGCGCGAGGATATCTTCCCCTGGAGCGAGATTGGCATCGATATGAAGGCCGCTTGGAAAGAATTTACCCCCAGACTCCCGAAGAAACGGCAACGGTGGAAGAAGCCGGATACGAAGATAAACGTGCCGGGATCTATCTCTTGAAAGATTACGCGTGCCCCGTGTTTGCCGTCATCGGCGAACGAGCTGAGGGGCAACAGTTGTTGTTGCGGAAGCTCGTAGAAGCATTGCCCGGAGCTGAGCAAAACCGAGAACCCGACATGAATTTGCTCGCGTGGATGGACAAAAGTCATCCCGCCCACCCGGATACTTTGATCACCTTGGTGTTCCCTCGTGCCAAACATCGCCCCGAGTGCTATGCCGCCGAAGGGAATAAGCAATTCTTGGTCTCTCCCGGCACTTTAGACATGGCCGGACTCCTCATTACGCCGCGTGCCGAAGATTTTGAGCGCCTCACACCGCAGAAAGCTGCCTCCATCTTGGCGGAAGTGGCTCTCCCGGAAGGAGAAATTACGCAAGTGATTCGCCGCCTTCACAAAGGTGGGCGAAAAGCTGCGCGCCGCAAAACGTCGGAGCTCTTTGAGAGCGGAGTCGAGCCCCGAGTCGCGGTGGGAATCATGAGTGCGCGCCGCATTTCCTTTGTGTTGAATGCCGATTTCACGGCCAAAGGAGCGGCAGTCACCGGAGAACAAGTTGTGGAATACAGCGACGGAGGGATTAAGTGGAATGGTAATGTGTACAGCGAGCTGAATTTCCATCCTGTCGGGGAAGATGCAGACGTCTCGTTCACGTTAAATGACGTGCCCATTGGTATTAAATTCCATTGGGAGCGATTGCAGAATCAGACTTTCCACGGAATGCTGAGCTTTGTGGTCGACGAGGAGAAATTAGTCGCCATCAATCGCATTTCCGCCGAACTCTATTTGGAAAGTGTCATCGCGTCTGAGATGAGTGCTTCCGCGTCTATCGAGTTGCTCAAGGCACATGCTGTGGTCAGCCGGAGCTGGTTGTTCAAAATGATGGAGCAACGCCACAATCACGCGCAAAATCCGTCGGGCAATTTCTTCTCTTTCCAGAGAAAAGACGATGAATACATCAGATGGTACGATCGAGAGGAACACACGCTCTTTGATGTCTGCGCAGACGACCATTGTCAGCGCTATCAGGGCATAACTGTTGTGACGCGCCCCGCTGTGCACGAGGCCATCATGGCCACGCGCGGTCAAATTCTCACCTATGGTGATGAAATTTGCGACGCCAGATTCTCAAAGTGTTGTGGCGGAATGACGGAAAAGTTCTCCGCTTGTTGGGATGATCACGACGAACCTTATCTGGTGCCCGTTCGCGATGTGGATCAAAGCGAAGATTGCACCACCGAATGTCCGGATCTCACCCACGAAGACGCGGCCCAAGAGTGGATGCACACGCGCCCAAAGGCATTTTGTAACACCACCGATGCCAAAATCCTCACGCAGATTTTCAAAGACTACGACCGCGAAACAGAAGATTTCTATCGCTGGAATGTAACCCTCACGCAAGATGAATTGCGTGGGTTGATTGAAGAGCGTACCGGATTGAAATTTGGGAAAATCCTCGACCTCATTCCTGTGGAGCGCAGTGCAAGCGGAAGAATCGTGCGACTTCGGATCGTGGGCGAGGAGCGCGAATACGTGATCGGGAAAGAATTGGAAATCCGACGGACGCTTTCGTCTACGCACCTGTATTCCAGCGCGTTTGTCGTAGAGAAGTCTGTCGATCTCGCTGGCGGAGCGCCTACAATGTTCCGCCTTGTGGGCGCCGGCTGGGGGCACGGAGTCGGTTTGTGCCAAGTCGGTGCCGCAGTGATGGGGGCCGAAGGCTATGCTTATCGCGACATTTTGCTCCACTATTACAAGCAAGCAAAGATTGAAAGGAAGTATGAATAATCGTTCGCAACCTTGGCAATGGGTGCCTTCCCTCTATTTTATGGAAGGTATCCCCTATCTCATCGTCAACGTCGTGGCTTTGCTGATGTATAAGCGCTTCGGACTGAGCGACAGAGATTGTGCGCTCTATGCCTCGTGGCTTTCTTTGCCGTGGGTCATCAAACCGTTGTGGAGCCCCATCGTCGAAATCTTTAAGTCCAAGCGTTGGTGGATCGTTGTGATGGAAATGGTGATGGCCGCGGCCTTGGCGGGCATCGCCTTCACGCTTCCCACACCGTTCTACGTGCAATTGTCGATGGCGTTCTTCTTTCTGATTGCCTTCAGCAGTGCTACGCATGATATTGCGGCCGACGGCTTTTATATGGTGGCACTTGATGAGCATCAACAAGCGCTCAATGTGGGAATGAGAAGCACGTTTTACCGACTCTCGACCCTGATGGGCGAAGGATTGCTCGTGATGTTCATTGGACTTTTGGAGACTTACACCAAGAGTGTCTCCACGGCCTGGAGTCTCGGTCTCGGCATGATCGGAGTCTTGTTGGCAATGGCTGCATTATATCACGGATTTGTGTTGCCAAAATGCGAAAGTTTTCCGGAAAAAGAGGGGGATTTGCCCCAAAAAGCGGAGGCTTTTGAGGGACATCGCCCTTCCGGCTCCGCTGCCACGCGGAGTAAACAAACGGCAGGCGGCGCGATGAGAGAGTTCTTTGCTACGTTTGTCTCCTTCTTCCAAAAAAAACAGATTTTACTCGCCATCACTTTTTTGTTGCTCTACCGACTTCCCGAAGCCTTGTTGACAAAGATTTGTCCGCTGTTCCTCATTTCGAGAGTCAGTGAGGGAGGTTTGGGGCTTTCGACTGCGGAGTTCGGGTTCGCCTACGGCACACTTGGCGTCATTGGTTTGACATTCGGGGGCATCCTCGGCGGAATTGTTGTCTCGGAAGACGGATTCAATAAATGGAGATGGCCGATGGTCATGGCTATTTCTCTGCCCAATTGTGTGTATATCTTCCTTGCTTATTTCCAGCCTGAGAATATTTGGTGGGTGAACACGGCCATTGCAGTAGAACAATTCGGCTATGGTTTTGGCTTTACGCTCTATATGCTCTTCATGTTGTACTTTGCGCAAGGGAAATCAAAGGCTGCGCACTATGCAATTTGTACGGGATTCATGGCGTTGAGCATGATGTTACCCGGGTTGGTTTCGGGTTATATCGTCACCAGGTTCGGTTATTATGTTAGCTTCATCTTGGTTATGCTCTTGGTACCCGTTACTTTTGTGGTCACTTCGCTCATCCGCGTTCCCGATCATTTCGGACAACGCGCCGCGTAGCCCGCAACCCATTCATTCGTTTCTCTTTGTTTTCAGAAATAACTTATGACACCGGAAGAAATCAAACGTCACCGACGTCTCAATTTTCGGCAGACCAATGCTTTTGCCATGCAGTATGGCGCCATCATGGGGCTGTATGTTTTTGCCGCTGAGGCCTGTTTCGTGCTGGGCCTGAAGATCGGCGGACTCATGACGCTACAAACCTTACTCACTTTGGCCTATCCGGCGGTGATCATCTGGTTGGCGTTCCGCTTTCGCAACCAAGTGAGCGAAGGACTTCCCTATTCTTTTGGGAGAGGTTTCTTCTTTACGTTGCTCGTTGTGCTTTATTCCGGAATATGGGCGTCGTTGGCCGCATTGATCTACTTGCAATTTTTCGACGGAGGCTACTTGTTCCAAACATATCTGGAGGTTATCAGTCGCCCCGACACGGTGAAAGCGATGCAAGACTCGGGATTGACGGCACAAATCCGGGCATCCAGCGGCGGACTCACCCCGGCACAAATCGTCGAACAGCTGCAGCATACGCCGGCTTCGGTGTTTGCTGCCACTATACTCTATTTTTTCATTCTCACGGCCCCGGTATTCTCACTCGTGGCGGGGCTTTTCACCATGCGTGGTGCCCGTAGATCCTATTGATTCACACACATCGTCTCCATATTGCATCATGAATACTCCTGAAAACTCCCATATCGACATTACGGTCGTCGTGCCTCTTTTTAATGAGGACGAAAGTCTTCCCGAACTCCATGCGTGGATCAAACGCGTGATGGACGAACACCAATTCTCCCACGAGGTGATTTTCGTGGACGACGGATCGACCGACCGGTCATGGGCCATCATCGAACAACTTTCTCAGAGTGATCCCACTGTGCATGGCATTAAATTTCGTCGGAATTACGGCAAAAGCCCAGCACTCTTCTGCGGTTTCCGCGCTGCCAAGGGCGATGTTGTGATCACAATGGATGCCGATCTGCAAGACAGTCCTGATGAAATCCCCGAACTGTATCGAATGATAAAGGAGGAGGGCTATGATTTGGTGAGCGGCTACAAGCAGAAACGATATGACCCCATCTCGAAAACAATTCCCACAAAGCTGTTCAACGCGACGGCACGCAAGGTGAGTGGCATCCCCAATCTGCACGATTTCAATTGCGGACTGAAAGCCTATCGTCTCGAGGTGGTCAAGCACATCGAGGTGTATGGTGAGATGCATCGCTACATTCCTTACTTGGCAAAGAACGCCGGTTTCACAAAAATCGGGGAGAAGGTAGTGCATCACCAAGCCCGTAAATTCGGAAAGTCGAAGTTTATGGGGCTCAACCGCTTCATCAACGGCTATTTGGACTTGCTTTCACTGTGGTTCCTCAATAGTTTCGGTTTGAAACCGATGCACGTCTTCGGATTTCTGGGAAGCGTGATGTTCATGGTGGGATTGTTTGCCGTGCTCGTGGTCGGCGGCATCAAATTCTATCACATTTGTAGCGGAACACCGGCGCCTTTGGTCACCTCGTCTCCCTATTTTTACATTTCTCTCACGATGATGGTACTGGGAACTCAGCTTTTCGTGGCCGGTTTCCTCGGCGAACTCATCAGTCGCAATGCGCAAGGGCGCAATGATTACCACATCGAGAAAGAATTCTAACCTATTATTGTGCGTTTCTCGCCTATGATTCGACAAGTATTGTGTTGTGCGGCCGGCCTCTTGCTGTGCGGTTGCGCAAATATCGATTGCCCACTCGACAACCAGACCGAGATGCGGCTGCATTTCTATGATGCCACCTCGAAAGCCGAGATGAATCTAAGCGATAGTCTGTCAGTTTGGGGAGTCAGGGGGGACAGCACGGTGCTACTCTACAATAGAGCCTACGGAGTCAGCAATTTGAAGTTCCCCCTCAACGCAGCTGCTGATCGAGATACGCTTTTGTTGCGTTTCATCGGTACGGATGATGTGGCGACCGACACCCTTTTCGTAGAGCACAGCCGGCAACCCCATTTCGAATCGCTGGATTGTCCGGCCTCTATGTTCCATGTTATACAAAAAGCGAGCGCACGCGCCAACACACTCCCCCACTCTTCACTCAGTGTTGACAGCGTTTCGATCGCCAACCCGAAAGTTCAATATCAAGATGTCGACAATCTCAAAGTATATTTGCGCTCTGCTGCTCAGTAGTACGGCGATCGGGGCAAAAGCGACCGAGGTGCCTGAGGCAGACAGCTTGCGAATGAGGGAGTCGCAGGGCATTCAGTTTGCCGATAAGGACAAAGATCGTTTGATGCGCTTGGCTGCGAACAGAAAAATACCTACATTCGCCGGATTAAGCGTATCGGCCGATTTGGCAGGGGCTTTTCTTGCTGCAACAAGAGGAATCGGCAATTATGAAGCAGCGTTGCGCCTGAATTTAAAAAACACCTTTTTCCCGGTTGTTGAGTTGGGATGGGGAGTTTGTGACCAGATTGGCGACGCCACTCAGTTGCATTACAAGGTGCACGCCCCTTATGGCCGCGTGGGACTGGACTACAACGTAAAAAAGGACAAGAACAGTCTCAATCGTGTCTTTGTCGGTTTCAGATACGGGTATTCTAATTTCAATTACGACCTGTTTTCTGACGGACTTTACGATGCGCATTGGAAAACGACCGTGCCTTTTCACTATACCGACCAATCAGGCAGCGCGCATTGGGGAGAAGCCGTTTTCGGACTGCAAACTTCTCTTTGGAAGTTCGTACATCTCGGCTGGTCACTGCGCTATCGACTGCGAATTGCTGAACATCAGACGGAAATCGGGCGAGCATGGTATGTCCCCGGCCTGGGACGCAACATCGGAGGGAGTAATTTTGCCGGTACTTTCCAGTTGGTTTTCGACCTCACCCGATTCCATAAACATAAAAGGTAGATTCTGTTTACACTTTCGATATGAAGAAAATTCTTTCTGCCCTCTTTCTTGTCGCATTGATCGTGGGTACGGTGTTTATTCTGTCCGGTTCTAAGTATTACACGAACGAAGGACAGATTTTCGGCACCACTTATCACATTACCTACGCGGGCACTGAAGATCTGGACAAGGAAATTCGTGCTGAATTGCAACGAGTGGACGATGCACTCTCCATGTTCAACAAACAGAGCACGCTGTCTAAATTCAATCGTAACGAAGCTTTTGATGTCAACGACTCACGTTTCAACGACGTGGTGCGACTTTCGCAGCAACTCTCTCACGAAACTGACGGAGCCTTCGATATTTCTGTTGCCCCTCTGGTCAACGAATGGGGATTTGGCTTCAAGCATCGCGAGAAAGTCACCCAGGCAAAGGTGGATTCCCTCCGTCAATTCGTCGGTTACGACAAGCTGTATTACGAAAAAAACAAGTTGTGCAAACGCGATCCGCGTGTTACCATAGATTGTGGCGCTGTGGCCAAAGGCTACGGCGTAGATTGCGTGGCTAAGCTCCTTTCTGCCAAAGGTTGTACCAACTATATGGTGGAAATTGGGGGGGAAGTCGTCGTGAAAGGTCAGAATGCCAAGGGAAAAAAGTGGACCATTGGCATCAATAAGCCTGTGGATGACAGCACGAAAACCGTGAGCGAAGTACAAACCGTGCTGCATGTCAGCGATTGCGGGATTGCTACTTCCGGAAATTACCGCAATTTCTATTACGTGGACGGGCGCAAAGTTTCGCACACCATCGATCCTAAAACCGGACAACCCGTGCAGCACAGTTTGCTCTCCGCCACTGTACTTACTTCATCGTGCGCCAAATCAGACGCCCTTGCCACCTCTTTCATGGTGATGGGCTTAGAGCGCGCAAAAAGCTTCTTGGCGAAGCACAAAGATGTGCAAGTATATTTTATTTACGCCGACGGACAAGGAAAATACAAAGTCTGGATGACCGAAGGCATGCAAAAACTCACAGAACCTTGAACATGGAACAACAATTCATCGATCGGCTCAGCGAATCACCGCTGTTTCAGGGCCTCACCATGGATGATTACATCAGCATCAACGAGCAGGTGCATTTTGAATTCGCTACAATTTCCCGTGGCACGGCGATTGTTGAGGAAGGAGACCCCTGTGAATCACTCATCTGTACGCTCGGCGGAACGGTCTGCCGGGAAGAACGCTGCGATAATGGGAGCTATATTTTCCGTGAGATCAATACAACGCCCATGGTGCTCCAACCTGAGCGACTTTTCGGCCTGAGACAGCGGTATAGTGCCGGATTTATAGCTGAAACCGAAGTGAAGTTGCTCAAGGTGTCCAAGCAAGATGTGAGGGACAACCTGTTTAACTACATGCCTTTCCATATCAACTTCTTCAATCACATTTGTTCGAGCCATCAGCTCATTGATGCGCGCTTGTGGCGCCCAATGCCCGATTCGCTTGAGCAGCGATTTGTCTATTTTCTCCTCACGCGCTCGACGCGACCCGCAGGACGGAAAGAATTGATTGTGGATATGATCGCATTGGCGGGCGAATTGGTGGCAACACGTCTACGCGTTTCGCAAATGCTCAACAATCTCAAAGATAGAGAACTAATCGAATTACGCAGACGCCACATTGTGGTGCCTTCGCTCGAAACACTAATCCAAAATGCACAGTAGACAAGAAAAACTCGAGGCGCTCAATCGAGTGTTGGACGTACTTGAAGAGCTGAGAGAAAAGTGTCCTTGGGACAAAAAGCAGACGAATGAGAGTCTCCGTCCCAATACGATCGAAGAAGTGTATGAACTTTGCGACGCCTTGATGCGCAGTGACGACAAAGAGATCTGCAAAGAATTGGGCGATGTGCTGCTGCATGTGTTCTTTTATGCCAAGATAGGAGAAGAACGTGCGCAGTTCGATCTCGCAGATGTGTGCAACAAGCTCTGCGATAAGCTCATTTTCCGTCATCCCCACGTCTATCCTCCTGCAGACGTAGAAGCTGCCGGTGCGCGTCAAGGTATTCAGATTGAAACTGCAGCAGATGTCAGCGCGCAATGGGAACAGCTTAAACAAAAAGAGAAGGACGGCAATAAAACCGTGCTTTCGGGCGTACCCCAATCGCTCCCGACGCTCATCAAAGCCTATCGCATCCAAGACAAGGCGCGCAATGTAGGTTTTGACTGGGAAGAGCGTGCCCAAGTGTGGGACAAAGTGAAGGAAGAGATCGGAGAGTTCGAAACTGAGCTCGAGCACATGGACAAGGACAAAGCAGAAGCCGAGTTCGGAGATGTCTTGTTTTCGTTGATCAATGCGGCTCGTCTTTACAAAATCAACCCCGACAATGCATTGGAGCGTACCAATCAGAAATTTATCCGCCGGTTCAATTATCTCGAATCCAAAACCTTGAAACAAGGTCGCCCACTTACTGAGATGACCTTGGCAGAGATGGATGCCATCTGGGAGGAAGCCAAACAAATGGAGCGAGAATCGTGAAAGAAGACGAGTCGGCAAAGTGTCGAGTGGAAACATTGAATGAAACATGCCCCGCAAGCAATCAATATGGGGCGCGTGTGTTTTATCGTTTACCGGAAGCTCTTGATTACGTGGAAATTCGAGCGAAGCGCGAGCCGTTTCGCTTGACGCACTATGCTCAATCGCCAGCAATCGAGGGATATGTTTTCGCCCCCTTTACCATTTCCGAGCAAAATCCGTTTTGGCTGATTCCTAATGACGAAACGATCCGCCATGAAATCGGAGAACCGGAGTGGCAACGCCCCCGGGCGGAACGTTGCGAGGGAGACACTGAGATCAAAAGCTACTCTCGTGCCTTCGCGCGCTGCAAAGAGAGGTTGACCGATGGACGCTTGGAGAAAATCGTTCTCTCGAGAACTGCTACTTTTCGCTTGTGCGACCCGTTGACTGCCGAGCACCGACTGGCTTTATTCCTTGATGCCTGCCGCAGCTACCCACATTCTTTTGTCAGTCTGGTAGAATTGCCTTCGCCCCACGGAGCTTGGCTGATGGCAACGCCGGAAATTTTGATTGAAACCCACCCAGATGGATTTCATACCATGGCGTTGGCAGGAACCTCCCCTGTTTCTGACGAAACAATGGGGCTTTTGGAAAATTGGTCCCCGAAAAATCGTAAAGAACAGGCATATGTTGCCGACTACATCCGTAAGTATCTTGCCAACTTTTCCAGTGAAGTGCGCGAAAGTCCGGTTTACGTGCGCAAAGCCGCTTCATTGTTTCATCTTTGCACCGACTTTTATCTTCCACCCTCAGACGCAATCCGATTAAGTACCTTGGCTGAGGCGCTCCACCCTACTCCTGCAGTTTGTGGTACGCCGGTTGAGGAGGCGCGGCGCGTCATTGCGCAAGTCGAAACGCATGATCGCGCTTACTATTCCGGATTTTCCGGACCTGTTCACCAAGGCGAAGCCCACTTGTTTGTCAATTTGCGGTGCGCACACCTTTTTTCCACCCACGCTACGCTTTATGCCGGCGGAGGCCTCCTCAAAGACAGTCAATTGGACGCTGAATGGGCTGAAACTGAGCGGAAATTGACCACAATGTCCGACTTGTTTCGTGCTTAGCCGTTGTAGGTTTAAGCAGCGCAGCACACGTTTTTTCTCTCCAATGGAACAAACGCATCTTTACTCTTCACATCACAATGTGAATTTGCTCACGGCCGCCTTGTTGGCGCACAATATTCGCCACGTTGTGGTGTGTCCCGGCTCTCGAAACGCCCCGATAGTGCACAATTTGGTGGTAAACGGTGAGTTTTTCCTTCATGCGGTCACCGACGAACGTTCGGCGGCCTTTGTGGCTTTGGGGGTGTGTTTGAAGCAACGCGAGGGTGTGGCCCTTTGCGTCACTTCCGGCAGCGCATTGCTCAATACTTTGCCGGGTGTGGCGGAGGCTGCGTTTCGTCACCTTCCCCTTCTTGTTATTTCTGCCGACCGACCGGCAGAATTTCATGGCATTTTAGATGGACAAACTTTGCCGCAAGTAGGTGCTCTCGAGCCTTATGCCTCCACTTGGCAGGTGGCGGAGAGTTCGCCGTGCGACGATTTGTCGCCGCGCGAGGCGCTTGCCGGCGCATTTGCGCAGTTTGTTTCTTCACCGCGCCGTGTTGTGCATTTGAATTGTCCGATTGCGGAACCTCTTTTCACGTTTGACGTGAATGATCTACCTGCTTTTCCTACCACTGCACCCTCGCTCATCGCTTGCGAGTCGGGTTTGGTCGAAAAATGGAAAAGTGAATTGGTAAAAGCAGAGTTGCCGGCAATGGTGATCGGAGAAATGGATGACGACGCGATTAGTGAAATTGTGAACCGTCTGAGACGCGAGAATAAAATGCTGGTCTATGCCGAATGCCTGAGTCAATGCCGTGATCATCGCTTGGCTCTTTGGGCAGATCAGCATGATGAAGTGGTCCCGGATGTCGTAATTCATCTGGGAGGTTGCTTTGTGAATAAGCAATTCAAGCTTCGTTTGCGGGCCACATCCCGAACAAAAGTACTCCGTATTGATGAAAGTCTTGGGAGAGCTATCGGTGAAAATGATAAGATGCATTGTCCGGATACTTTTTTCAAGCAACCTGATTGGTTGCGTACGCCAGAAGTGCTGAAAACGATTGAATACTTGACTGCCGAGCTTTCAGAAAACACGCAGATACGCGCCATTCACGCTCAACTGCAAACCGCCGCCGCGGTTTCGCTTCCGTGTGAGGCCGTGTTTGTCGGAAATAGCCGGACAATTAGAGTGGTCAACAGGCATTGGCCGGTTGTAGATTTCCCGATTTATGGGAACCGAGGTACCAATGGCATCGAGGGATCGCTCTCTGTTGCGGCCGGTTACTCTTTGGTCTCTGCAGGAAATGTCTTGTGCATCTTGGGAGATCTATCCTTCTTTTACGATGTCAATGCGTTGTGGAACCGACAACTCGACGGACGTTTGCGCATCTTGCTGCTCAACAATGGCCGAGGAGATATCTTCTACGGGCTTCCCGGATTGAGTGCATCTCCGGCATTGACGGACTATGTGGCTGCCGCTCACCAAACTTCAGCGCGCGGCATCGCAGAAAGCTATCATTGTATTTATCAGTCGGCTTCGGCCGATACGATGGAGGAGGCTTTGGATCTGTATGCAGCACCTTTGTTGCAGCAGACAGCCGATCGTCCTATCCTCTTCGAAATATTCATCTCGTAATTCTAATAACTCATGCGAAATTGGACTCCAATCCGAGAATATCAAGAGATTCTCTTCGATAGATTTGAAGGCATTGCACGCATTACAATCAATCGCCCGCGCTATCGCAACGCGTTTACTCCCACCACTATCATGGAAATTTCGAACGCCTTGAGCATTTGTCGAGAAGATCCTGAAATTCGTGTTGTGGTACTCACCGGTGCACATTCGCCGGCCAAGGAGGGCCAGAGCGAAGCGGAACGTTTACGCACAGAAGCCTTTTGTTCCGGTGGCGACATGCATGTGAAAGGGCGCGGAGGTTACGTGGGAGGCGATGGAGTCCCCCGACTCAACGTGCTCGAAGTGCAGAAACAAATTCGTTCCATTCCGAAACCGGTGATTGCAATGGTCAATGGTTTTGCCGTGGGCGGGGGACATGTACTGCATCTGATGTGTGATTTGACCATCGCCTCGGAGAATGCCCAATTTGGTCAGACCGGACCGAAGGTTGGTTCCTTCGATGCGGGCTTTGGTGCCTCCTATTTGGCACGCGTTGTGGGCCAGAAGAAAGCACGTGAGATTTGGTTTTTGTGCAATCTCTATTCTGCAGCAGAAGCCGAGCGGATGGGATTGGTCAATAAGGTGGTACCTTTCGAACAACTCGAAGATGAAGTCGTGGCCTGGGCACAGCGCATGATGGAACATTCGCCACTTGCCTTGAGAATGATCAAGGCTGGTCTCAATGCCGAGCTGGATGGACAGGCCGGCATCCAGGAATTGGCAGGCGATGCCACGATGCTTTACTATTTGCTCGACGAGGCCCAAGAAGGTGGACAGGCTTTTCTTGAAAAACGAAAGCCTGATTGGAGTCGCTTCCCGAAGCTTCCGTAAAATAGCTTAGTTGAATCACAAAAACCGGTTAGCGCTTCGCCCACAAACGGCGAAGCGCTCTATTTAAGTGAGTAGATTGATGGATATTCGTGAAAGATATGAAGACTTCCGCGTGACATGGCGTGCGAAAGAGCTTTTGTTCAAATTGCCTGCAGGGACTTCGCGTGGGGTCATGCGCAGTCGTAAGCTTTGGTACGTTGAGGTGTCGTGCAAACTAAAGGGGAAAACTTATTGGGGGATTGGGGAGTGCGCTCCTCTTCCCTGTTTGAGTTGCGACGATTGTGCAAATTATGAGACCGTTTTGTCGCAGGCTTGCATTGCTTGGGAGCGAGATCGAGTGATGCCCCGAGAGCGGTTGATCAATTTCCCCTCGATTTTGATGGGATTTGAAACCGCAGAGCGGTCTTTGCTGGGAAGTCTCTCTGAAAAAGGAGCTTACGCGCTGTGGAACTCTTCGTTTTTCGCTACTGATGACGGTATCCGTATCAATGGATTGGTGTGGATGGGCACTGCAGAGGAAATGGAAAAGCGCATGGAGGAGAAGCTTCGTGCCGGGTTCGGCTGCGTAAAATTGAAAATTGGGGCGATCGATTTTGAACGAGAGCTTTCACTAATCCGAAGTCTCCGTGAACGATACACACCTGCGCAAGTTGAACTGCGATTGGACGCGAATGGTGCATTCCCCCCGGCCCAGGCGCTTGAACGTTTGCACCGACTTGCTCCTTTCGGTATCCATAGTATTGAGCAGCCGATTCGAGCGGGACAATGGGAAGCAATGAGAGATTTGTGTGAAAAATCGCCGATTCTGATCGCTTTGGATGAAGAATTGATTGGCGTGAATCGGATAAATGAAAAGGAGGCGCTGCTTGATATGATTCGTCCGCAGTACATTATTCTCAAACCTTCGCTACATGGTGGTTTTAGTGGATGTGCAGAATGGGAACGCTTGGCCGATGCCAGAAATATTGGCCTATGGTATACGTCAGCTTTGGAGAGCAATGTCGGTTTGAACGCAATTGCCCAATGGGCCTCACGTTATTCGTGCGAGCACCCTTCGGGAACTTCTAATCGTCAGCCTGAAATCACAGTCCGGGATCTGAATTTACCGCAGGGCTTGGGAACAGGGCAATTATTCGTCGAGAATTATGCTGCATTGCCTTTGTATGTAGAAGGCGAACGATTGTATTTTCGCTCTAAATTGGAGCGATTTGAGCGGGAAATTAGTCGGTTTCGTGAAACATGGTTTGACGAAAAAACGAGTAAAGTGTCTTTGCAGACCAGTGGAAGCACGGGAGTGCCGCAACGCATCGACGTAGAGAAAGGGGCAATGCGTGCGAGTGCGATGAGGACGCTGCGTGCGCTTCGTCTGAAGGAGGGTGACCGGGCACTACTTTGCTTGCCGGTTGCTTACGTAGCCGGTAAGATGATGCTTGTACGGGCTTGGGAAGGTAAACTTAGCTTAGAAATTGTGCCTCCTTCTCTGCATCCCTTTGCATTGCTCACGGAGGCACCTGACTTTGTTGCGCTGACGCCGGCACAAGCTGCGGCATCTTATGGAGTAGAAGCCGAGCGTTGTTTGATGGAGGAAACGAGGTGTATTCTTTTGGGAGGCGGAAAAGTAGATGCGCAGTTGGAGGCCCAGTTGCAATCTTGCCGTGGTGAAGTTTGGAGTTCGTACGGTATGACAGAAACATTGTCACATATCGCACTTCGTCGCCTCAATGGCTCAGAACATGAAGAGGACTACCGGCCGTTAGAGGGAGTCTCTATTAGAGTC
>CAJPJR010000041.1 GCA_905369775.1 Prevotellaceae bacterium UBA1746 | reverse complement strand
CCTCTGGACCGTGCGCGAAGGCGATCTTCTCCAAGAAGCTGTAGACTTCTGCGAACAGCGTGGAGTAAGCTTCTTTGCCGTCAACAAAGACTTCGAGGAAGAAGACGGAACCGGCAAGCATTTTTCGAGAAAAATCAAAGCCGATCTTTTCATCGATGACCGCAATGTCGGAGGTTTGCCCGACTGGCCGACCATTTACGCCCTCATAAAGAAGAAAATGAACCTTCGGGATTTTCTGATCTCCGAAGAAATCATCGAACCTCCCGTCAAGAAAAAAGGATGGTGGCCCTTTTAAGCCCAAACACTTGGGGAGTCGGCGCGAAAGCATGCACGCAACCATTGACCAAAAGCGCGCAAAAAGCCGCAAGTCCTGCTCAACCTCACAAAACAAGCCAACTTTTCACCAAAAAAGTCGGGTAGTGCTTTGTGCACTCCCGACTTTACTGTATTTTCGCGAGCATACATTATATAATTGCATATGTCACACCCCAAAAAAAGCATCTGGGCAAAGCTAATTGCACCAATTGTCTGGATCTTCCGTGCGCCGGTGCGCTTGTGGCGTTGGTATAAATCTCTTTACCAGGGCGCACCTTGGTGGAAGAAGCTCGGTATCGGGTTCTTCTCCTTCATTTTTTTCATCCTCTTCACCTGCTTTGCCATTCAGATCAACCTCTTTTGGCTTTTCGGGCGCTCTCCTTCGCTCTCCAGCATCATGCATCCGAAAAATGCCGCCGCATCCGAGGTTTATTCTTCCGACGGCAAACTCCTTGGCAAGTTCTTTAGCGAAAACCGAACGCCGGTTCCCTACGATTCCATCGCACCGGCCTTTGTTCACGCCCTCATTTCAACTGAGGACGAGCGCTTCTACAGCCATCACGGTGTGGACTTTGTCGGTGCTGCCGGTGCAATGAAAGACGCCCTGCGCGGACATGCGCGAGGAGCCTCCACCATCAGTCAGCAGCTCGTCAAGAACATGTTCCGCGTGCGCACAGAATACTCAACAGGCCTGCTCGGCTACATTCCGGGCGTGAAGATTCTGATCATGAAGCTCAAGGAAATGATCATTGCCACCGAGTTGGAAATGTTCTGCACCAAGAATGAGATCCTCACCATGTATGCCAACACGGTAGACTTCGGATCTAACGCCTACGGCATCAAGACAGCGGCAAAAACCTACTTCAATACGACGCCCGCCAAGCTCAAAACCGAAGAGGCCGCCGTATTGGTAGGACTACTCAAAGCCACTTCGGCCTACAACCCCAAGAGCAATCCACGCAGTGCCCTGCAGCGTCGCAACGTTGTGCTGCACAATATGTACACACACGGCAGCCTCACGCAAGCAGAGTACAACACACTCAAGGATAAGCCCATCGAACTGAAATTCAGTGTGGAGAGTGCCTACGACGGCAACGCACTTTACTTCCGTCAAGCGGTGGCCGAAGAAATGAAAGCGCTCACTCCCGACCTCGATCCCTACAAGGACGGCCTGAAGATCTACACGACAGTAGACAGTCGCATGCAGCGATACGCCGAAGAAGCCGTGAGCGAACAAATGCGCAACGTGCAAAAGAACTTCGAAGCCCATTGGGGAAATCAAGATCCCTGGGTGGACGAGAAAAATCAGCCCATCCCCAATTTCTTGCAGGAGAAGTTGAAACAGACCGACGCTTACAAAATGCTTTCGGCGCGGCATCCTGAAGATCCGGGTCGCGTGCTTGAGATTCTCAACACGCCCCATCCCGTGAAACTCTTCACCTACGACGGTCCCATTGAGCGTGTGATGTCGTCAGTCGACTCCCTTCGTTTCATGCTCCACTACATGCACGCCGGTTTTGTAGCCATCGAACCTCAAACCGGCGAAGTAAAAGCCTATGTCGGCGACGTGGATTTCAATACCTGGCAACACGACAACGTCAGTGCCACGCACCAGCCGGGTTCTACGTTCAAACTCTTCGTCTATGCCACGGCGATCAAAATGGGTTGGCTCCCTTCTGACGCACGACTGCAAGATTCATACATACGAATGAACGTCACGGACGAGAATGGGAAGCCCTCCGTGTGGACTCCCCACAACGCCAACGGACGCTTCTCGGGTGCCAAACTTTCTCTCCGCACGGCATTTGCACAAAGCGTGAATACCATCGCAGTCAAGCTCGGTCAAGAAGTTGGCATCAGCAATGTCATCAAAACAGCCCAAGACATGGGCATCAAAACCGAATTGCGCGATGCCCCCTCCCTCCCGCTCGGAGCCAGCGACGTGAATCTCACCGATTTGGTCGGCGCTTACGCAAGTGTGGCCAACTGCGGCGAGCACAACAGCCCCTACACGATCGAGAAAATCGAAGATTCTGACGGAAAAGTGGTGTATGAGCATCATCGCGACGTGCATACCGTGCTCAATCCCCAAGAAGCTTACTACATGCAGGCGCTTCTGAACGCCAGCGTCAGTGATGCGGGCGGAACGTCCCAGAGTCTTGTCAGCCCCTCCTACATCGGACAGTGGTATTGGAACAAGAGTCTCGACGTCGGCGGAAAAACCGGTACTTCCAACTCGCACGCCGATGCATGGTTTGTGGGCGTGACGCCGAAACTCGTAGGCGGTGCCTGGGTAGGCGGAGAATACCGCCAAATACACTTCCGATCCGGCGCGCTCGGGCAGGGTTCTCGCACAGCGCTTCCCATCTTTGGTTTGTTCATGCGCAAAGTTTTGTCCGATCGCACCCTTGCGCCGAAATATCTTGCAAAATATCCAGTGCCCGAAGGCATCAATCCGGCAGATATTGCCCAACACGACGAACCGGTACAGCGGCATGAGGAACCCAAAGACTCATTAGTCGATCCGGATGCCCCCTATAAGAACCTGGAAGAAAACGCGAACCAAGAGTCGAACAGCGATAGATCGACAGAGCCATCGGTCGATAAGCCGCATTCCTCACAAGATGTAGCTGAACCGTCCGGAAACACCCCGCAACAATCGGCAGGTCCCGGCACAACACACCAAGAGAACCAAGGCAACAAGACACCGAAACAAAAGACAAAAGCCGCTCCGAAAAGGAATAAAAGCGATGACGTCTTCAATTAACACCGGTGTCGTTCACGACAATCCCCATTTCTCATCTCAAGAAATGGGGATTTTTTGTACTCCTCCCATACCAACTTCGAAAACAACGAAGCCCTCGTTAGCCGCCACGGTGCTTCCTCGCCCCCCACGCGCACGCAGCTCAGAAAACGCCCAATTTTTCGAGGATTCTCCCCCGCTTTCTCGTAAAATCTCCGGAGTTTCCCAATAAAGCTACGAACAATTGGAAGCATCGTCCCATATTTTTCTCCACGCACGAAAGGGAAAGCTTGGCAATGTGCCTTAAAACCACTATATTTGCACAACTCATCATGCGCTTACAAGCACAAAATCATATAGACCTCATCAATTATGAACAAAAAGCTCCTCCTACTCTCTGTACTCTTGCTCACCGCAGTCGTAGGTTGCAAGAATCAGTCCAACAACTCCGCCTCGCAAGATTCAAACAGCGACAGCACCGAACAAGTATCAACGGACGAAGCGGCAGAAGGCACTTCGCAAGCTCGAATTCGTCAAGTAGATCCTGCGCTAAGCGGGAGCGACGCATTGGAAGCCATCAAGAAGAACTACAAAGGCAAAGTTGCGTTTTTCGATTTCTGGGCGACTTGGTGCCCTCCCTGCCGAGCAGCGATGCGAGAAGTGGATCAAATCAAACCCGAACTCCAAAAACAGGGCGCAGTCTTCGTCTACATCACCGGCGAAACCTCTCCGGAAGAAGAGTGGAAGAACAGTTTGACGGAGATCCACGGAGACCACTACCGGCTGACAGACAAGCAGTGGCAAGAAATCAGCAACGATCTGCACATTCCCGGCATTCCCGTTTACTTCCTTCTGGATCGTAA
Source organism: Prevotellaceae bacterium UBA1746 (assembly GCA_905369775.1). GTDB lineage: Bacteria > Bacteroidota > Bacteroidia > Bacteroidales > Bacteroidaceae > Alloprevotella. The sequence continues at coordinate 13,639 of CAJPJR010000041.1, read as the reverse complement.
GGGAGAAATGGTCTTCTCCAACTTGACAGAAGGCGGCTACCCGGGTAATGACGTGGTGAAAAAGGTGATCACTCAAGCTCTCAACCAGAAATAAGTCACATGCTGCTCACCAAAATGCTCCAAACCTTTGGAGAATACCTTGTACTCATGGGGCGCGTCTTCTCGCGTCCCGAGAGACTTCGCATGTTTTGGAAACGCTACGTGAAGGAGATGGCCGCCCTTGGGGTAGATTCGATCATTATCGTCTTGCTCATCTCGTTTTTCATCGGCGCCGTTATCTGCATCCAGATCAAACTCAACATCGAAAGCGCTTGGATGCCAAAATGGGTGAGTGGTTACGTCACACGTGAGATCATGTTGCTGGAATTCTCCTCATCTATCATGTGTCTCATCCTTGCCGGAAAAGTAGGCTCCAACATTGCCTCTGAAATTGGCACCATGCGTGTGACACAACAGATCGATGCACTCGAAATCATGGGGGTGAATTCTGCCTCCTACGTGATCTTGCCCAAAATAGTCGGCATGCTCACCATGATCCCCCTGCTCGTCATCTTTTCTACCACGAGTGGCATCGTAGGTGCCTATGCCACAGCCTACATCGGGCACATCATCACACCGGCCCACCTCACCGAAGGCATTCAGTACGACTTTAACCAATGGTATTTCTGGATGGGAGTGATCAAAAGCTTCTTCTTTGCTTTCATCATCGCCACGGTTTCTGCTTTCTACGGCTATCGCGTCGAAGGCGGCTCCGTCGAAGTGGGAAAAGCTTCCACTGATGCCGTCGTTAGCTCCTCCATGCTCGTCCTCTTTTCCGACCTTTTCCTCACACAGCTGCTCTCATGATTCAACTTCTCGACCTTTGCAAATCATTCGAAGACAAAGAGGTGCTCAAACACATCGATTCCACTTTCGAAGCCGGGAAAACGAACCTCATCATCGGGCAATCGGGCTCGGGAAAGACGGTTTTGATGAAATGTATCGTAGGACTCTTGTCACCCACCTCGGGCCAGATCCTCTACCACGGGCGCAATTTCGTGAATATGAAGAAGCGCGAGCGGGTTATGCTGAGACGCGAGATGGGAATGGTCTTCCAATATTCGGCTCTATTCGACAGTCTCACCGTAGAAGAGAACGTGATGTTTCCGCTCGACATGTTTTCCGACGAAAGCTACAAGGAACGTCGACGCCGTGCGCAGTATTGTCTGGATCGTGTGAACCTGTCAGATGCCGGCGGCAAATTTCCGGGAGAAATTTCGGGCGGTATGCAAAAACGTGTGGCCATCGCGCGCGCCATCGCCCTGAAACCCAAATATCTCTTCTGCGATGAGCCAAACTCCGGCCTCGATCCCAAAACTTCTCTCGTGATCGACGAATTGATCCACTCCATTACTCACGAAGACGGGACAACCACCATCATTAACACCCACGACATGAATTCCGTCATGGGCATTGGCGAACACATCCTTTATATTTACGAGGGACACCGGGAATGGGAAGGTACAAAAGACGAGGTGATGAATGCAGACAATGAACGTCTCAACAGCTTCATCTTTGCTTCTGATCTCTTCCGCCAAATTAAAGACAAACAGCCTCAAGCTACTAAATAAGAACTACGCATTGCGCTAATGTATCTTTCCCAATATGCTTAACACGCTCACAGTCTGGCTCATCGAAAAGGCATTCTATGCGGCACCACTCGCCGTTCTGCCTTTGTTGAACGCGAACGCACGCATGGACATTGTGGATCTGTACCGAAGTAAACAGCCCGCTGTTGTAGAAAATGCGATGGGAGGGGAGAGCAGACTACGGAAAATCGACAATCACCACCTTGCAATTCAACTTACTCCCGTGTCACGCTGGGAGATGCAACTACTTCCCGACAGTTCTATTGAGGTGCGCCACACCTATATGGCGACTGATACAGTAAGCTCCACAAGTCTTTACGACAAACACTGGAAACTACTTTGCAAAGACCGGAAATAAGCTTCTCCGGCTCCCCGCCGCAGAAGGCTTAACTGCCAAAACAAGGGCCAAAACTTCGTATTCTCGTCCTACTGCACGAAGGCGATTCCTAATCGCTGCAACTGTCGAAGAGAGAACGACGAAGTTTTGGCCCTTATTGTCCTCGGGCGAATGAAAACGAGCCTGCCTAATGCCGCTTCACGTAACGAATGCCCTGATACAGGTGGCTCAACATCGGAAAGAAGTGACACAATCTACGACGAGCCGAATCAAATGCGAAAGCAAAGCATCTGATCCAAGCAGAACTGCCATATTTGTAATAGCACAAGGCCCCTTTCGAACGTTGCACCCCGGCATCCACGTAGATCATGGAGCGTTTCAGCATCGTACTGGTTTCCACGATGCGTTCGGGGAAGTATTTGATTTTCAGCCCCGCTCTGAGTGCGTCAATGAGCCAAACTTCCTCTTCGCCGCAGGTAAGAAATTTAGTGCCGAGCCCAAATCTCTCGTCAAAAAGCAATCGATTCTGCACCTTCTCCCGACGAAAAACCATTTCGATGGTCGAAACGTCGTAGTCCGTGGGCACTTCCGTAAATTGGCGCGCCTCTTCCGGGTAACGCTTCAGCAATTTTCCCGTGTAAGTACTTGCTCTGAAAAATGCAACGTCCAATTCTGCGTCTTCGGAAAAGATTTTTTCAATGGTTTTCGGAGCGTCTTCGCTCAAACGAGAGTCATCATCTGCAAAAATCACCAGATCGGCCCTGGATAATTCCAAAGCATGGTTGCGGTTGTTGGACAGCCCTTGGCCTTTATATACACTCAACACCACATCCCGACGCTGTTTCAAGACTTCAGGCACCAATTCCAAATAGCGTTCGTCCGTATATTGATAGGAAACCACGTAGCGCACGCCCTCCTGTTCGGGTCGTAACAAGTCGTCAATGCGGACAATTCCCTTATTGAGCGAGCAAATGAGTATGTCTAATGTCATAGTTCAAAATTGATTGAGGGTTTTCACCACAAGTTCTGCTTCTTCGTCTGTCATCACGGGACTTATGGGCAAACTCAACTCCTCTGCAGCCCATTTTTCGGCCATGACAAAGTGCGTATCGCGAGAGAAAAGATGCGAAAGACACGGTTGCTGATGGACAGGCACGGGATAATGAATCAAAGTTCCGATCCCTCTCTGCGACAAATAGCCTTGTAGTTGTGTTCTACGCGGACTTTTCAAAGCAAACAAGTGGAAAACATGGTCTTCTCCGACCTGCTGCGGTGTAGAGTAGGGGAGTTGGAATTGAGTAGGCCGAATATTTTCGATATAATATCGGGCGATCTGACGTCTTCGCTCGTTATCTCGGTCTAAAGAAGGCAACTTCGTCAACAAGAACGCGGCTTGTAGCTCGTCTAACCGGCTGTTCATCCCGAGCCACTCGTGGTTGTATTTCTTGCGTGCACCGTAATTCCCCAAACACCGCACCCTTTCTGCCAAATCGCGGTCGTCAGTGACTACCGCACCCCCATCTCCGAGCGCTCCAAGGTTCTTTCCCGGATAGAAGCTGAAGGCGGCAGCATTTCCCCACGCACCGGCACGACGCCCCTCGCGCAGAGCTCCGTGCGCCTGCGCAGCATCCTCCAAGACAAAGAGGGAAAACTGCTTCGCGATGGAACAAATTTCATCCATATCTGCAAGTTTACCGTATAAATGCACGGGAATTATCGCACGGGTACGCTGATTCACAGCAGCCTCCGCAGCCTCTGGAGAAATCAACCCATCATCGAGCACTTCCACCGCAACCGGACGTAAACCTGCGCGCACTACGGCCTGCACAGTGGCTACGAATGTATGAGCCGGCACAATAACTTCAGCATTTTCCGGCCAACAATCCATTTCCTTCTTGGCTAACAATGAGAGTGTTAGTGCGTCCAATCCGTTCGCCACGCCCACACAATGCGCAACACCGCAATAAGCAGAGAAAGCTTCCTCGAACTGTGCAGTAGCCATTCCGCGCAAATACCACCCGCTGTCCAAGACTTCGGAAAAGGCGTCGTGGAAAGAGGTGGAAAATCGCGAATTTATTTTCGCCAAATCAAGAAAAGGAACCTTGTTGCTCATACTATATTCAAAATATATTCATCATAGTTTACGCAGCTTCCCCCGAACAATTCCTTCTGCGCAATCAACCCTTCATTAAGTACGCGCCCATGAGATTCTGTTGAGATGCCGAAATCAAAGAAATCCGGTGTAAAGCCGCCTATCCCGTTCGCATGAATATTCTCTATGAGCGTAACGAAAAGAAAGTCGAGCGCAGATAAAGTTCTCCCCAAAGGAGAGGCCGCAATGTACTGCGAATGCGCAACTCTTTGGGTCAAAAAGAGTAGGGTACCGCAAAGCATCTCTCCATCATGGGTGTGTGCCGTCACCAGACGGATGTTTTCAGGAAAACGCTCTATAAGAGTTTCGATTTCCTCGAAAGTATGCACCGGTTTCACCCCGTGGCGTTCTACTAATGTCGCTTCCAACAAATTCCAAAACGCTCGAAGCGAAGCATCCATTCGGATCTCCAACCCCGATTTCTCCAATTTGTTCCGATGATGCTTGCGAGTTGACGAAAAATGAAGCGAGGAACGCAAATTTATCACTGTCGAAGCGGCGCGAGAATCCAATTTTGCTCCGAAACGAAAGAACCAATACAATTCCTCCTCGGAGGGACAAGCATGATAGATGTGGGGAATCGGACGTATGCGCAACGTTTCAATGCGCAAGTCCGAATAATGGCTGATGACGGCCGTTAGTAGTTCGCCTATGTGGACAGTGTGCGCACGTTTCCCCAAGAGAAAACCGCCATACGTCAGTCCACCGTGACTTCGCACCTCCTTTTCATCAAGATGCAGGCTCGCAGGGAACAAAGCAAGCAATCTTTCTCGCTCATCATACAACAATAAAGATGCATCGACAAAGCGATCTTTGTGATAGTCCATGAATGCACGATTGAACAAGAAGGTTGCATTGCGAGAAGCACCGACAAATTCATTCCACGTACCGCAGAATGACTCGTTGTACGGTTGAACAGAAATACGCGCCATACATTATGTTTAGTTACATCGCATTTTTTCGGAATTCCTCCCAACTTCTGAAGTAGCCCTCAGGCCTATAGGCCTCAGATGCGAAACAAAGTCCCACAAAGTTAGGGGAAAAATCGTACAACCGGCACCATACCATTGGGGGAATGACGATACCGCGATTAGGCAACGACAATTCGACAGTCAAATCTCGTGTCCCATCAGAAAGATCAATCTTCACCGCGCCCGAGACCGCATAAAGTACTTCGGCACACGTGCTATGGGCATGTCCTCCGCGTTCTGCTGCTTCGGGCACGCCTGTTAGCCAGAAAACTCGTCGGGCTTCAAAAGGTAGGCTGCTGTTTTCAGCCACAGTGAGCTGCCCACGATCATCCGCATGCAGAGGAAGATCAATGAAATCTACGCCTCTGGGAAACATCACCTTATTTTGATCTGGTTGTTTGGCCATATCTGCAAATAGCAGAGAAGGTAATTCCTCACCCTCTACTAATCATAATACCTATTCTTGATTTTCTAAGCAATTGCGCGAAAGTACCTCGAAATACTCGGGCGGAGGCCATTGGCAGCCCCCAAGGAGAACTTGAAATCCCCGCATTTGTCATGAATTATTGGGGGATTTTCTTAGAAAATCGGGAGCTTTGTATTGAAACGCGAGAAACCTCAGCACAGAAATTCATTCATTCGCTGATCTCTCTCACAAAAACCGATTATAACCCACAAGTCCTTGGTGGCAACTCCGATCCTACGCTCAATCGTCTACGTCGATCGTCCGTTCCAATGTGACTCTATATCTCAAGGCCGAACCATCGTATTTGGCTGATCCCATTTTTGCAGGGAAATTCTCTGTAAAAGACTGTCCCTTCCCAATTCCTGAAACTTCATACGAAGCCACCAATACAATATTATAGCGTCCGGATTGACTGAACGTTATTGTATCTGTAGGTGCTGGGGTACGTTCGGTGTAAAGATTTGATTTGCCATATCGTTGCACCGCTTCAGCCGGACCACTAACTGTCCATTGATAGGTCACTTCATAGAGATGCTTCCCCATTTTGCGCTGCGGCGCCTCAACCACAACCGACTTACCCACTTTGGGTAGCTCATTTTCGGCAAGTTTTAGCTGCAACGGTTCAAATCTGGGGAACTCTGCGGTGTATTTCTTGGCGTCGTCATCGCATGCTACGAGCGAGGCAAGCACAAAAAAGAGAGATAAACTCGTTTTTGTATTAATCATAATGTTCATATCACAGAATTATTCAGTTGGATCACAGTTCGCTCAGCGCTTTAAATAGCTGCTGCGTCGGCAGACCAACCACGTTAGTATAAGACCCTTCGATAGATTCAACAGCTGCCAACCCAATCCATTCTTGAATGCCGTACGCGCCGGCCTTGTCAAAGGGAAGGAAACTTCGCACATAGTAGTCAATCATTTCCTCCGTCAGCGTCGCAAACTTAACCACCGTTGTAACCGCCTGACAAGTTTGGACTTCCGGCGCGCTCAAGGTAAACGCAGTCGTCACCGTGTGCTCTTTGCCGGAAATCAGACGCAGCATTTCACGTGCCTCCTGCTCATCCTTGGGTTTTCCCAGGACCTTTTCGGACGTAGAAACGATGGTATCTGCCGTGATAATCAGTCGATTATCGCGAATGTGCTCTTTATAGGCGGCAGCCTTCTTTTTAGCGACATAAAGTGCCACATCTTCTCCTTTTAGTTCAGGAGGATAACTCTCATCAATGCCGAAAATAACGAACGGCGTGAAGGTGACGCCCAAATTGGTCAGCAATTCTCTTCTTCGCGGGGAGTTGCTCGCGAGAATCACTTCGTATTTCTGTAAGTTTTCCAACATATTCGTCTAATGATCAATAGTTTACCATCCAAAAGCCTCAGCATTGTGCATCCACAAGCCTTGCGCACGGAGTACCTGCTCAACAACATCGCGAACACAGCCTGCCCCACCCTTCTCGTGCGAAACGTACTTAGAAATCTCACGAATTTCGGGTACTGCATCGGCGGGGCAACAAGGACAACCGCACTCCTTCATGACTTCATAATCGGGAATGTCGTCGCCCATGTAGAGCACTTCCTCAGAACGTAAGCCGTTAGCAATCAAATAATCTCGATATACATCGATTTTGACAGAGACCCCCATGAAAATATCGGAGATACCCAGCCCCATGTACCGCTCCTTGATCGTTTCGTTGCGCCCGCCGGTGATTATCGCCAACTTCAAATCGGTTTTCGCCGCATGTTGCAAGGCGTAACCGTCTTTCGTGTTTGCAGTTCTCACAGGTTGTCCGCCCATAAGGAGAACATTGCTGTCACTGAGTACGCCGTCGACATCGAAAATCAATGCGCGTATCTTTTTGAGATCGTAATTAATCATGATGGAATTGGTGGAAAATGCTATCACTCAGTACTTCGTACAATTTTTTCCACTCGCTGTGGCTTTCTAATTGCATCAAATGAGCTTCCATGACGCGTCTATCCCCGCGCCGTGCCGGACCTGTCTGCGCATCGTGCGGACTGAGATCAGCAACCTTCTTGGCTGTTTCGTTGATCAGCGGCAACAACCACTGCGGCGACAAGTTTTTGGTTTCCATTAGCGAGGAAGCCACATCGTACAGGTGATTTACAAAATTACAAGCGAAGACCGCAGCAAGGTGCAACGTCTTTCGGCGTTCGGAATCAAGAACGTGGACCTGATTGCTAACGCTCTTGGCAAGTTCGAGCAATCGCTGTGTGATTTCTTCGCTACTCCCTTCTACAAAACATGGGATTTCGGAGAAATCAAGCGGTCGATCGACAGAAAACGTCTGCAATGGATACAGCACACCGTAATGAGTGGACAAATTGCGCAGACTGTTGATCGAAACACTACCGGAAGTATGCAAAACAATCGTTTGCGGTGTAGGCGGTTGCCAAGTTTCCCACAAAGACTCCAAGGCATCATCTGCAATCGCGAGGATGTAAATTTCAGCTTCCGGCAAACTCAACGGATTCTCCACTGCCGCCGTATCACTGCTCAGATGTGCAGCAAGCTCTTCCGCTCGTTCTAAACGTCGAGAGGAAACTCCTACGATGCGGTGGCCAGCCTTTTGCAAATTCTTGGCAAGATGCGTTGCAAGGTTGCCGGATCCGACAAATGCAATGTCATACGAATGTGCCATAAAATGATAGTTGATGTAGCAAATATAGCACTTTTGGAGATAAAATCAAAGCGTGCATTACCAAAAAGGCATTGCACGCTTTGTGTTTATGCAAAAGTTGAGTTTTATCCGTAGATGATGTGGCCGTTTTCGTCCTCGAATTCTTTCGTATCCTTGGCGTACTGGTTCATAGCTCGCATGCTCATACCCATACTTGAGAATCCTCCGTCGTGATAGAGGTTCTGCATGGTGACTTTTCGCGTAAAGTCAGAGAACATCATCACGGTGTAGTCGGCACACTTTTCAGCAGAAGCGTTGCCGAGGGGCGACATTTTGTCGGCAAAGTCCATGAGGTGATCCATTCCCTTCACGCCGTTTCCTGCAGTGGTGGGCGTGGGGCTCTGCGAAATGGTGTTGATGCGAACGTTTTTCTCGCGACCATAGATGTAACCAAAGCTACGTGCGATGCTTTCGAGCAAGCTTTTTGCATCGGCCATGTCGTTGTAGCCGAAAAAGGTGCGTTGAGCTGCCACATAGCTCAGTGCAACTACCGAAGCATACTCGTTCAACGCGTCTTGCTTCTTGGCGACTTGCAACATCTTGTGGAAAGAAATGGCCGAGATGTCGAAAGTCTTGGCAAGATAGTTGTAATCCAGATCATCGTACGTGCGCTGCTTACGGACATTCAGGCTCATGCCAATGGAATGCAGCACGAAATCGATTTTTCCTCCCAAGAGGCGTTGGCTTTCCGAGAATACTTTCTCGAGATCTTCGACGCTTGTGGCGTCAGCCGCGATGATCGGCGCATTGAGCTGTTCGGAAAGAGCATTGAGTTCGCCCATGCGAAGTGCAACCGGGGTATTAGAGAGGGTGATCGTGGCACCTTCTTCCACGGCCTTGACCGCAACTTTCCATGCAATGGAATGTTCATTGAGCGCACCGAAGATAATTCCGCGCTTGCCTTTCAGTAGATTGTGAGTCATGAGTACTATTTGTGGGAATAGATTGTTCTTATCTGTTTTCAGTTGCGCAAAGATACAGCAAATGTGCAATGACAACAATAAAAAAAGGGGAGTAAACGGGAAACACTCGGTTTACCCATCAATTATGCAACATAGAAAAAGCAATTACAAGGCATATACTCTTCATTCTCCCCTACTCTATGCACTGCGCACAGAGGAGATTGGCAGCTTGCAGGAGCGAAACAAGTGGCGTCGTCCGTGCGGCATCGTAAAACGCGCGCCGCCCGGCTGATCCGTACTCTCCGACGTCGAACATCCCCTTGTTCCACCGGATTGCCAACATTTCATCACGGGTAAGATGCAGGAGATGGCTCACAATGATGCACGATTTTTCTCCCTGCCCAAAGGGGAAACGATCTTGCAACTCGTATCCTTGGTAACTCTCCCATTGTCCTTGCGCGTTCTTCCGCCTTTTTTCCGCTTTACGGAAAGTATTGCACTTGCAAACATCGTGGAACAATGCAACGACCGCGATGCTTTCTTCAGTCATCGCCTCGTTATCGGCATTTCCTCCCAAACAAGCATAGGGTTGCAACACCGATTTATAAATGCGCAATGCTGTTTCCAAGACATTGATGGAATGTTGACACAGCCATCCCGGCTCACTGAGATGTGCACTCAGGGAGGCCGGTGCACTAAAGAAATCTGTTTTCTGATTTAGATAGGACAACAGCTCCGAAACGCCGGGCCTTTTGATATATTCATGGGCAACGGAGATGAAAAACTCCTTATTCTTATGTTGTTCTACGTCGGTCATGGTTAGAAAGGTTAGGTTGTAGCTTCAAGGAAATGCGTATATCGGCCCTTGCATGCCCGGCTTGGTCCAACCAGAATGTTCGAAATCGGGCATACGTGGTAACAAGCCAAACAAAAGGTGCATTGTCGTCCCCATTTAGGCCCCATCTCGGGTCGCTCCACCTTGATATTATGAAGCGGACACACCTTTTCGCAGCGTTGGCAGGCCGTGCAACGATGACGGGTGGAAAACATTTTCGGTCCCACCCAGAAGCGATAGAAGAATTGTCGTAGCCATCCACTTTTCCATCGCGAAAACGAGCCGGGCACTACGTCGACCACGCCTTTTTCTCGACAAAGGATCTGTTGCGCCACGCGTGGCAGCTTTTCTTGCGTCGATTTTATTTTTCTCGCCGCGAGTTCCTCATTGTCCACGTCGAAGAACGGTAGTCCAATGTAGGTGTTGGGCATTGAAAACGACCAGACGGCGCTGAGCTCGTAGCCCTTTTCGGCAAGCAACATCGCCAAACGTTCATGCGCCCGCCCAATATCATCTCCGCAAATGAGGAGTGCGAATACGTAATAGGCGCCCTGCGCTTCAGCTCGCGGTAGACTTCGGATAAAGGTTTCTGCCACTTTCGGGATCGTCCATCCGTAAATGGGAAAAGCCAAGCCCAAGATTCCTTCCGTCCACAGATTTCCCTCCGGCGTCGCAACATCGTCTAAACAATCGGCCACATTTCTCAACGCCAGACCGCACGCTCGACTCACTTGTTCCACGACCCAACGCGTATTACCGGTGCCTGAGAAATAATAGATCATGTCTGAGGCAATCTCAAACGCATTTCTGCGACAAAACAGTCATGGAATATTTCTGCTGCTTCGGGTTGATGGTTGCGAAATAGGCCATACACACTCGATCCACTGCCTGACATGGCAGCATACGTGGCTCCCATGTCATAGAGCGTGCGCTTAATGGCAGCGATCTCAGGATAGCGATGGAAAACACTCGGTTCGAAATCATTTTTCACCGTGTCTTTCCACGTTTCCGGTGGGCGCGAGAGCGAAAGCAATAGACTTTCTTCGGAAGGTTTGGGGTGTACCATGGCATAAGCATCACGTGTGGATACCGTTACCTTCGGCTTTACCAATACCAAGTTCCATCCGGCCAAATCAAAGTCCAATTGCATGAGTTGATCTCCGATGCCCGTCGCATAAGCCGGCTTTGCCTTGTAGAAGAACGCGCAGTCGGCTCCCAATTGCGAGAGGCGATATTCTATATCTTCGTCGTCCATCTGCAAATCATACTGCTCATTGAGCAAACGCATCATGAAAGCAGCGTCACTGCTCCCACCTCCCAAACCTGCCCCGGAGGGAATCCGCTTGTGAAGCCAAATTTCGAGCGGCGGGATCTGTTTGTAGTCTTCGCGAAGCTGATTTAGCACACGGATAACCAGATTGTTGTCCGGCGTGCCCTCCAACTCATATCCCGTCTGATGGAACAAATAGGGCTGCGTGGCATTCTTTGCGGAAAGCACCTCGAGATTGTCATGCAACGGGATGGGATAGAACACCGTTTCTATGTTGTGATAGCCATCGCTGCGGCGCTCTACGACATTGAGTCCCAGATTGATTTTGCAACAAGGAAATACTACCATAAGTCTGCGATATTTCGGTGAAACGTAAGCTGAATTTTAGGGTCGGAAAGAGAGGAGTACTGCACTATTGGCCGGGACTTGCACCGTGGTGTCTCCGTCTCTCGTCAGCACAATACTTCCTTTTTGGCCACACATCAAATCTCGGGTTTCAAATGTCCCCTCTTTCAACTGTAAATAGTCAAAAGCGTGAGCCGGAATCTTTACTCCCACACAAATGTCCTGATCGGAGAAGTTGGCCACCCCAAGAATACCTTCATCGTTGGTTTTTCGCAAGAATGCATAGTGGCGATTGGAATCGAAACCTGTGTAGGATTGGTAATTGACGTACATCACGTCGAAAAATGCTCCTTCGCGCAGTGCAGGAGAGCTTTCGCGCAAACGCAACACGGTGTGATACACCTCATACAATCGCTTTTCCTCTGCATTGAGCAACTTCGATTGTTCTACTTCTTCGACAGATGCCGGGAGGGCAGCCAATTTACGCAAGGACTCGGGACTCCAATAGTCGAAAATCGTCGTGCGACCGTCTTTTCCGGAGAATCCCTCTGCATCCATTCCGCGTTCGCCAATTTCTTGTCCCGCGTAGATCATCAAAGGGTTGTTCCCGATGCAGGCGGCCACCACCAAACCGGGCACCGCCTTGGCGGCGTCAGCGCAAAAGAAGTCAGAAGCAATGCGTTGTTCGTCGTGGTTCTCCAAAAAATAGAGCATGTGCTCGCGGATGTCGTCAGTGCTCTGCCATGCCTGCGTGATTGCCGACGCAGACGCGTAACGACAGATTACCCCCCGGAGCGTATCGTAGAGTCCCACTTTGTCATAGAGGAAATCAAAGCCTCCGTGCGCAATATAACTACGGTATTCCTGCGGATTATACACCTCTGCAATGAACTGCACTTGAGGCGCCTGCGCTTTCACCTGAGCAATTGCATAATGCCAGAACTCTACAGGCACCATCTCCGCCATGTCACAGCGGAAGGCGTCGACGCCCTTTTTCACCCAATAGAGCAAAATGGCCGTCATCTTCTTCCACGTGTCGGGAATAGGATCGAAATGGCGCGTTCCTCCTCCCACATAGTCCACTCCATAATTGAGTTTCACCGTTTCATACCAGTCATTGCGACCGGGCCAAGCGTTGAAAAGATCGTTTCCGGTTGCTTTCGCCGGCATTTCCAAGTAGGGATAACCGGTAGCCGTGGAAGGAACGAAGTTATCGGTATGCAAGGGCTCCCCCCAGCAATAATAGAAATTATTGCGTACAGAAAAGGCCATTTCGCTGTCATCGTCAGCTCCCAAATCCCGCTGTCCCTCAGGTGCGACATCCGATGCATACTGACGTGCCACGTGATTAGGCACAAAATCAAGTATGAATTTGAGTCCGGCCTTGTGCACACGGCTAACCAAAGCCTCGAACTCGTCCATTCGATGCGGCACAGACTCTGCCAAATCAGGGTCGACATCAAAATAATCTTTGATGGCGTAAGGCGACCCAGCCTTTCCCTTGACCACCCAAGGATGATCAACAGCGATCCCTTGTGCAGAATAATCGGTCTGCGTGGCATGCTCAATCACCCCCGTGAACCACACATGCGAGAAACCGAATTTTCGGATTCGATTCAAGCGTTCGTCTGTGAAGTAATTGAATTTGGCACAACCGTTTTCGGCATATGTTCCGTTGGGGACATTATTATGCTTAGGATTGCCATAGAGGCGGGTAAAAATCTGGTAGATATTCATGGAGATCAACCGGAGAAAGTAAGACGAAAGGTAGGTAACTCGCCTTTTTATCCGGCAAGCAACCTACCCTTCCGATGTTTTGTTTTTACATATTGGTGCCACTCACCGTGACATCAGCGTTGCCTTTACAGATCTTCGAGATCATGCCTTGAAGCGCCTTACCGGGGCCGCATTCCACAAACGACGTGGCACCGGCAGCCACCATATTATTGACTTCTTTGGTCCAACGCACGGGCGAAGTGAGTTGTGCTATCAAGTTAGCCTTGATTTCTTCGGGCTCCGTGTGCGCCTGTCCGT
>CAJPJR010000040.1 GCA_905369775.1 Prevotellaceae bacterium UBA1746 | reverse complement strand
GGGCTTTTCCTATTTTATAGGGGACGTTTCTACGGAAATACCCCCATTAATCGAAAAGCTCACCGCAATGAATAGTCGCGACATCTTGGACTCCTCGCTCACGGCAGACGAGAAGATACCGCTCTAAGTAAAAAATATCTCAACATTCCCCCATAGAGAGGTCCGTCGGGGCTGATCAACGCCTACGATCCTCACTTCGCCCCGTGACCGACAAAGCAATATATAAGAACAAAGGACGTATTTACATTGATTGTGAAGTAGTCAGCGAGGAATTGAAGGACTTGAAGTACATAAAGCTCCCCTCCACCAGCTATTAAGCGGAGATCTTATCTTCGGGGTAGTGATCGTTCGCAACAAAGAGGTAGTATTCCACCTTTTCGTAGAAATCGGGAAGAGTCGTTTTCACATCGAAAGCATATTTACCCCAAGAGGTAAACCATCACGATAAGCAGAGGGAAGGGGATGCCGGGGAAACGGCGACCTCCGATCACATTGTATAAATCGCGTTCTCCTTCGAATTCCCCGTTGTTTGCAACGAAAACACGCTCCATTTCCCAAAACCAATTGAGGTTTAAATCGCCGTATGGAGAGTGTTCCTCCCCTTTATAGTATATACATTGTTTGAGTAGTTCTTCTTTTGTCATCGTGAAATAGAATTTTATTTCTTCAAAGATAGTATTTCTCCCCGTTTCCCGTTTATTTTTGTGCTTAAAAACGGCATTTGCGACCCCAAAAAACGTTTTAAGCATCTACGACGACTCCAAGAGGACGTACTTTCAAAATCAAAGTGCAAACGATCATTCGCTTTTCATCAGTTCTCATCCATGAAAAGCACTGCGGGTTTGCCTCGCGGCCTGGGCACACTGCCCGAAGGCAGGCCGCAATGGGCTAAGACACTCGCCGAAAAAGGCAGAAACAAAACAAAGCGCGAACAAAAACTGTTCGCGCTTTGTTGTTTGTAGACTGATCTCGTGGCAACCTTCCGTGAGATCAAATAAAAATGGGTGATTCCGCTGGGGCTCGAACCCAGGACCCACGCCTTAGAAGGGCGTTGCTCTAATCCGACTGAGCTACGGAACCAGACCTATAGGGGCAAAGTATTGCTTTGCGGGTGCAAATATACCTATTTTTTGCGTATGTCGCAAACATCGCCCAATAAATCACACCATTTGTGGGCAACTTCGCTGCTGCGAGGGGCTATTTGAGTCGCTTTCGTGCGCTCACCAACACAAAACAGCGGCCGACAAAATCGTTTGCCGACCGCTATGGCTTGTTTGCGCTTCGCTTTGCTGCTTCACTGCGCAACGGTGTCCCAAATGTCTGCCGGCGTGCGCGCGTAGAAGTCTGCCCCCAAGGCGCGCAACTCAGGTTCGTCCCGAAATCCCCAAAGCACGAGCTCACAAGCGATGCCTGCCGCTTGCGCTGTGGCATAGTCCACCTCACTGTCGCCCGCATAGAGCGTTTCGGCGGGAGTAGCTCCGAGACGGCGCATGGCTTCGAGCACCGAATCGGGGTAGGGTTTCCGGCGCACGCCTGCACTTTCGCCCACAGCCACCTGCATGAAATCGGCAAAAAAGCGACGATTCAAATCCTGCACAGCGGGATCGAGCTTGTTACTGACGATGCCCATGCGCACACCCGCGTTGTGCAAACGTTCAAGCAGCGGAAGAATGCCGGGATAAGGCCCCGTCTTGTCGAGCGAATGCTCGAGATAGTGCGAACGAAAGTCGGCGAAGACGGCTTCGAGTTGCGCGGAATCGGTGCCTTCCGGGACCGATCGCTCGATGAGATTGTGGATGCCGTTGCCCAAAAAGGCGCGCACTTCGGACACACTCCGCTCCGCCAATCCGTGTACACGGAGTCCGTGGTTCACCGAAGCGTGGAGATCGGCCAAGGTGTCGAGCAATGTTCCGTCGAGGTCGAATATGAGGGTTGAAAATCGCATAGTAGTATAGTTTTGTCTGGTCTTTGCGTCGCGGAAAGGCATCTTTTCAGAGAGCGCGCCCGGCTCTAATCGGTGTACCGCGGTGAAGTGCCGGTATTTTTCGCTCGGCGTAAGCGGTGCAAGGCAGGCTTTCCCAAGTTGGCGCCTCGTTCCGGCTTATGCGCCGTGGAGGAGCGCAGTCTTCAGTCCGGTAATCGTGTCGGGGAAGGTGAGTCCAAACTGCTCGATGCGCTTCAAACTCATGGACAAGTTGCGTTCCGGTTGTTCGACGGCACAAACAGGCGCCGGTGCCCCGGCTTCGAGGTGCCCGACAGCGGCAAGGAAACGCGCAGCTTCGAGCACGGTGTCGTAAGTGGAGCGATGGTTGGGCGAACCAAAGTTGTAAATGCCGCCGGGTAGCCCGATGGCCGCTTCGATGCGGCGCACCACCTGCCACACATTGGTGATGCCGCGGCATTCGTGCGTCGAAGCGGCAAAAGGTGTGCTGTGTTGTGCAGATTCCAGGAGTCGGAGCAACAGTCCATGGTTTTGTCGCAGCGGGGAGTTGGGCACATCGTACATCCACGAGAGGCGTAGGCACACCGCAGTGGGGAGAAGCGCTTGGACCTCGCACTCCGTGCGATACTTGACGCGAGCATACACGCCTCGGGGCGAAAGCAACGCATCCTCACCGTGAGCTTCCGAGCCGGTGCAGCCATTATATACCTGGTCGCTCCCGGCATAGATGAGCTTGGCGCCAACTGCAGCTGCCGCCCGCGCCACATTGAGCGTGCCGTCGTAGTTCACGGCTTCGCAATCGTCGGGATGGGTCTCGCAATAGCCGGTGTCGGCGAGCGCCGCAAGGTGGATGACGGCTTTGGGGGCGTGGTCCATGAACAAAGTCTGGACGCGCTGCTCGTCGGTAATGTCGAGTTGTCGACTATCGAGTGGAATGACTTGATGGGAGAGCCCGAGAAACCGAGTGGCGCGGCAACCAACAAAGCCGGCAGCGCCCGTGATGAGTATCTTCATTGTGGAGAAAAACAGGACAAGTGGGGGAGTGCGCACCGTCGCCTTCGGTGATGAAGCGGCGCGATGCGGAATGTTTGCACAAAAATAAGGAGAAAAGCGGAGGGTAGCAAACGTACAGACACAAAAAACGCCCCTCATGGTGCAAGCAGTGCGGGCACAGTGAGGGGCAAAAGGGAAAGAGGAAAAATTGGACGGGTGGTGAACCAAGTAGGTTCTCCCCGGTTTGTGGTGGTCTAAGCGGGGCGTTTCCGACGATCAGGAGAAGAGGCCGAAGAGTTCGGCATCGATGCGGTCGGTGATCTGGCGGAAGGCCTCGGGATCTGATTCAAATTTGAGATGATCGCCGTCTACGATGACCAAACGGCCTTCGTATTGCGCAATCCAGCGCTCATAGAGTTCATTGAGCCCTTGGAGGTAGTCGATGCGCATGGTTTTCTCAAAATCGCGGCCGCGTTTCTCGATCTGCGAGACGAGGTTCGGAATCGACGAGCGAATGTAGATCATCAGGTCGGGCAGTTTGACGAGCGACATCATGAGATCGAAGAGATCGGTGTAGTTGGCGAAGTCGCGATCGCTCATCATTCCCATCGCATGTAGGTTGGGGGCGAAGATACGTGCGTCTTCGAAAATCGTACGATCCTGTATGATCGTTTCTTCACTGCGCGAAATGGCCACAACATCCTTGAAACGCTTGTTGAGGAAGTAGATTTGCAGATTGAACGACCAGCGTTGCATGTCTTTGTAGAAGTCTTCGAGGTAGGGATTGAAGTCTACAGGTTCGAAGAGGGGCGACCAAGCATAGTGCTTGGCGAGCATTTTGGTAAGTGTGGTTTTTCCGCTGCCGATGTTTCCGGCGATGGCGATATGCATGGTTGTCTTGTTTTTGAGTTGGGCTATGCTTTGGCGAAGAGGCCAAAGAGTTTTGCGTCGATGCGGTCGACGATATCGGAAAAGTCCTTGGGGTTGTAGAGAAAATCGAGTCCATCGACATCCACCACGAGCTTTTCTCCGGGATACTTGTCGAAAACGAACTCATCGTAGCGACGATTGAGGTTTTCCAAGTAGTCGATCGACATAGACTGCTCGTATTCCCTTCCGCGCTTGCGGATATTGGCGACCAAGTGGGGCACGGTCGACCGAAGATAGATGAGTAAATCGGGCGCATCGACGAGTGAGGTCATCAACTCGAAGAGTTCCATATAGGTTTCGAAGTCTCGATTATCGAGATTGCCCATGTCGCGATTATTGGCCGAGAAGATATAGACTCCCTCGAAGATGCTTCGATCCTGCACTACGTTGTTTTCAGTGCGGGCTATGTCCAAAACGTCTTTGAAACGCTCTTTGAGAAAGAAGACCTCGAGGTTGAAGGCCCATCTCGGCATGTCCTTATAGAAAGGATCGAGATAGGGATTCTCCGCCACGGTTTCGAACTTTGGCGTCCAGCCGTAATGCTGCGCAAGTAGGCCGGTAAGTGTGGTTTTTCCGCTGCCGATGTTTCCGGCGATGGCGATATGCATGAAAAATGGGATTTTAGGAATCGGTTGTAGGGGCACTGTGCGTGAGCGTGGCGGTAGTCGGATCAGCCGTGGGGAGTTCCGACGCATTACTTTCCGCTCCTTCCTCACTTTCGCCTTTGGGCAACTGGTGCTTTCGGCGAACATCTTCACGTGCACCGAGTTTCACAAGTTTATTGGCGGCCGAGATGATGCTTTGTCCGCTCGGTAGGAGCGTTTTGCGCAGGGACTCAAAAGCATCCTGCGTTTTCCGCAGCGTGGCTTCGACATTGAGGAATCGTTCGTAGAATAATTGTACGCGACTCACGATAACCCCGGCCTGATCAACGATTTTCTGCTGATTCTCCACCTGCAATTGCTGTTTCCAAGAGAGTTCGAGCATGCGAAGCAGGGCATAAAGGTTTTGACTGGCGGTGATGAACACGCCTTTGTCGTAGGCCTCCTTCCACAATCCGGGGGCCGCTGTGAGCGCCAGGGTGAGTGCGCTATCACTGAACACATACATCACGACAAAATCCAGGCGCGAACGATCGGCACTGAGGTGTCCGGCATAGTTTTTGGACGACAATTGCTTGACATGCTGCTGCAATGACTTCACATGCCGATCCAAAGCAGATTTTCGTTGCTCGTCTGTCGTTGCTTCGTAGTAATCCCGGTAGGCCGTGAGCGAGACTTTCGAATCGATCACCACATCGCGCCGGTCGGGAAAGTGGAGAACCACATCGGGAATAAGGCGGCGGCCGGTTTCTTCGTCGGTGATCACGCTGCCGGTTTCGTCTTTCACGGTCCACTGCTCGTCGAATTGCACTCCTCTCTCGAGTCCCATGTCCTCCAAAAGGGTGCGGAGTCGGAGTTCTCCGAAGTTTCCCTGTGTTTTGTTCTCTCCGGTGAGTGCCGCCGCGAGGCGATCTGCTCGTTCTCCCACGAATCGGGCTTGCGACAGGGTAGCTTTGATGCTTTCATCGAGTCGAGCCATGGAATCGAGGTGGTGCCGATCGGCTTGTTGCACGGCATTGCGCATTTCTTGTATGCCATTGCGCAAAGGTCCGAGGATGCCGTCGAGTTGTCGCGCATTTTCTTCGCGTAACTGGGTTCCCCGTTCGCGCATCTGGCGCTCGCTTTCGGTTTTGAGGCGTTCGGCCATGAGTTCCAGCCGCCGATCGCTTTCTTCTCGCTGTTCAGCCGCTTTTTGTTCGGCATTCCGACGCATTTCCGCCCAATTTCGTTCGTGCTCTGCGCGCAAATCTGCCAAAGAACGACGGCCGGCATAATAACCGAGCGCCAATCCGACGACTAGTGCGAGCAAGATAAAAAAAGGAAGGGACATAATAAGCTAAACCGGTGATATGAAATGGAATAAGACAGACGTAGCAGCTTTCTACTCAACGATTTGCGTGAATAGTAAGCCGTTTGGCGCTTAAAAAAGCACGGCAAAGATAGCAACAACAGCAGCAACACACAAGCCAATCATCGATTTTGTAAGAAAATAAAGCCTCAGCAAAAGTGCCCATCCCCGAAGCTAAGTTGCGCCCGGGAGATGCAAGGCAAAAAGCAAGAAAGGGAGCCCATTATGCGGGAAAAACTATGGCCCAACTTGCACCCGTCGTATAGAAAAGGGGGAGAGAAAAGTTGCTTGCTTGTAAATTTATTCTTATTTTCGCGAATACGGCTTCACGTTTCTCCCTTTTCACGAGAAACACGAACCGGTTAAATACCTTTCGAACGCGACAAGACCAACTTATGCAGCAAGAATTGATATTGATACGCATCACGGGTGAAGATCGTCCGGGATTGACTGCAGACTTCATGGCCATCATGGCAAAATATGAGGTAGACATCCTCGACATCGGCCAAGCCGACATTCATTCGACGCTCTCTTTGGGCATTTTGATCCACACCAACGAACAAACGTCGGGCAGTGTGATGAAAGAGGTGCTCTTCAAAGCGGCAGAACGCGGAGTGAATGTGCGTTTTTATCCCATCGAGGCCGAAGAATACACCGAATGGGTGCGCGCACAAGGGCGCAACCGCTACATTCTCACCGTCTTGGCACGGCATCTCACGGCAAAACAAATGGCAGCCGTGAGTCAATTGGTTGCTGCACAGGGACTGAACATCGATGGAATACGGCGTCTCACCGGACGCGTCCCCCTGGAACGCCACCAAGATAACGTGCGCGCTTGTATTGAGTTCTCATTGCGCGGCACACCGGCCAACCTCGCGGCCATGCAAGCCGAGCTCTTGCAGCTCAGTGCCAATTTGGAAATGGATTGTTCGTTCCAACACGACAATGCCTACCGACGTATGCGCCGATTGATCTGTTTTGATATGGATTCGACCCTGATACAAGCCGAATGCATCGACGAATTGGCCGAACGTGCGGGAGTGGGCGAAGAAGTGAAGCGCATCACAGAACAGGCCATGCGTGGAGAAATTGATTTCAAGGAGAGTTTCACACGACGGGTGGCGCTGCTCAAAGGATTGGACGCCAGTGTCATGCAAGACATCGCAGAGCATCTGCCGCTGACGGAGGGCGTGGAACGCTTAATGTACGTGTTGAAACGCCATGGCTACAAGATTGCGATTTTGAGCGGCGGCTTTACGTTCTTCGGTGAGCATTTGGCTCGACGCTTCGGCATAGATTATGTTTATGCCAACGAACTGGAAATCGAAAACGGCCATCTAACGGGACGCTTCGTGGGCGAAATCGTCGACGGACAGCGGAAAGCCGAGCTTTTGCGGCTTATTGCGCAGGTGGAAAAGGTGGATTTGGGACAAACTATCGCTGTAGGCGACGGCGCCAACGACTTACCGATGCTCTCAACCGCCGGTTTGGGCATAGCCTTCCACGCAAAACCGAGAGTGGTGGCGAATGCGAAGCAAAGTATCAACACGGTTGGCATCGACGGGGTGCTGTATTTCTTGGGATTCAAGGACTCTTATCTTGATGAACACGTTCCTTCTCCCGAAGGCGAGCCAGCTTAGGGCCTCCCATCCACTCGTTGATCAATGAAGACGGGGACAATGCTCAATTGTGAGCATTGTCCCCGTTTTTTATTGCGGGTCTCAAGGAAAACATCACGCTTCGTCTCGGCATTTTTCTCCTTATATATAGGGAGAGTTGGTGACTCTCTCTTTGAAACCGGATTCTGCGCCATTGAACGTCGAGAAATCAACGCCGAAAATCGAGCGTTTAACGTCGTCCGCTCGTCACTCCGGACGAAGAAGCCGAACCACCTTGCGGTTGTGCGGGGGCGCTATAAGAGGAACTGCCCGAACGAGTGTAGCTTCCTGCGTTGTAGTTTTGCGAAGAAGAGCTTGAACTTTGGGAAGAGGCCGCACTTCCTCTGCGTCCCGAGGTGTAACCGGAGCTATTCGTGTTGTTGTAGTCCGATCGAGTGGGGGAGTAGCTGCTGCGCGCTCCCTCGTATGAGCGGGAAGAACCATAGTTGTAGCCAGAATTCCCGCTGTCGTACGAACCACTGCCGTAGACGGTGCCGCGTCGTCCCGAGGCTCCGCCTCCTTCATACTGACGTGAAGGTGCATAACTTCCGTTGTAGGAGGGCACGCCGTAAGACGATCCCTCGTAACGAGGACTGCTGTAGGCTCCGCCTCCGTAATAGCTGTTGCCGGTATCGTAGCTCCATCCTCTTCCGCCGTAACGTCCTTCGACAATGCGCAAAGGTTCGTTACGATAGTAGCTGCTGTAGCCTCGATCTCCGTAGCGTGCCACGTAACTGTCGCGCAATCCGCCGTAACGGCTCTCGACTACGCGCAAACCGTAGTAGGGCGAACGGTATTCCGGGCGACGATAGCCCCAATCAGAACCACGGTAGGAGATGTAGACGGAGGGTCTGTCGAAGAAGAAGCGATCGCGGTAGGAATAGCGCGTGTAGACATTGAAAATAAACGACGATCCCGTCCACGAGAGCGGACGATAGAAATAATCTACCCCCGCATAACGCGCATACTGCCAATCATAGAGGATATATCTCAGGTCATCGTCGCGATAATCTCCGTAACGTCCATATAAATCATACGGTGAGTTGACAGAAAGGAAGTAGTCTAAGTTCACTTGATAGACTTGGTCGTATTGCGTCGGCGTGAGATTGAGTTCATACGCCATTTTGTCTGTGAGGAAATAGGCGTATTCACGAGCGTCAGTGTAGTTCATCGCTGAGGCTGATGCGCCTGCTGCAGCGAGAAGGAGGGAGAGAAGTAATCGTTTCATATCGCTTATTTGTTAGAGGTGATGATTGCAAATATCGTGATTTGCGCGACAAAAACAAGATGATTGCGAGGAGAATACGCAGATTTTAGTATTATCGTGTCACAATTCCCGGATATGATTGGCATTTTGTCAACCTGCAGCCGGTCCTTTTGCACTTTCTGCTCTATCATCGCACCTTTCTTCAGAAATCGGGGGGAAATTAGCTACGTGAAGGAACAATAGAGAAAAGCAGCCGCCTTTTCCAATCCGGAGCAGCGCACTTTCGGAATGCAGCGAGACACATTATATATAGTCTCCTCACGAAATGGAAGAATAGTTCTGCTGCACTTGTCGCAACCGGCGCAATTCTGCCCACATGGGTGCGTTCTCGGTGAGTGATTCTTGGGGATCCGCATCCAAAATGCGCGCAGCGCTTTCTCTGGCTTCGCTCATCAAGGCCGCATCTCCCACCAAATTCGCAATGCGCAAATCGAAAGGCAGTCCACTTTGCGCCGTTCCTTCCAAATCTCCCGGCCCGCGAAATTTCATATCGGCCTCAGCAATCACAAAGCCATCGGTAGTTTCCACCATGATGTCCATGCGTTGCCTGGACGACTCCGCCAAGTTATCTTTGGTGACCAAGATGCAATAGCTCTGTTCCGCCCCTCTTCCCACGCGTCCCCGCAGTTGGTGCAATTGTGCCAAGCCGAATCGCTCCGCATTCTCCACGACCATCACAGAAGCATTGGGCACGTTCACGCCCACTTCTATCACGGTTGTGGACACCAGTATTTGGGTTTCGTTGGCCGAAAAGGCGCGCATGGCCTCTTCCTTCTCCGCGGGTTTCATGCGCCCGTGCACCCTTCCCACTTTCCAAGGGGCGAAAGCCTCGCACACAGCCTCATATCCTCGCTCCAATGCGAGGAGATCCAATTTTTCATTGTCGTCTATCAGCGGATAGACGAAATAAACCTGCCGTCCCTTCTCCAGTTCAGTGCGTATGCCGTGGAACAGTTGACTCCGCTGACGCGCTCTATAATGGCGTGTCTGGATCGGTTTTCGTCCCGGCGGCAACTGATCGATGACACTCACGTCCAAATCCCCATAGACCGTCATGGCCAGCGTGCGTGGAATGGGCGTTGCTGTCATCACCAGCACGTGGGGCGGACGAATATTCTTGTTCCACAGCGCCGCACGCTGCTTAACTCCGAAACGATGCTGCTCGTCAATGATGCAAAGCCCGAGGTTGTAGAACACCACTCCGGGTTCGATCAGCGCGTGCGTCCCAATGAGAATTTGCACCTCGCCGGTGGCCAAGGCATCGAGTACGGCGCGGCGGCGCTTTCCTTTGACATTGCCCGTGAGCAACTCCACGCGAATGCCCAAATCTTGGAGTTGAGCTGCGATTCCTTTGTAGTGTTGCTCCGCCAAAATCTCTGTCGGCGCCATGATGCACGCCTGAAAACCATTGTCGAGAGCCAGCAAACAAGTCAATGTGGCCACCATCGTCTTGCCCGATCCCACATCTCCCTGCAACAGCCGGTTCATTTGTCGCCCACTGCGCAAATCACTATGGATCTCGCGCACCACGCGTTTCTGGGCTTCGGTGAGTTCAAACGGGATATGGTGGGCATAGAAATCTTTGAACAGGGGACCAACGCGCGGAAAGGGCCAACCGGCGATTTCCACTTTCCTTTCTCGGTTGTATTGGAGAATGGAAAGTTGCAAATAGAAGAGTTCTTCGAATTTCAACCGACGTTTGGCCGCCGCCACGTCTTGTGCGCTCTGCGAAAAGTGCAGATCTCGCACCGCCCGATCGTGGCTCACCAATTTATGCTCCGCCACGAGTGCCGGCGGCAGGGTGTCGGCGATCGGTGCCCCCATGCGTTCAAAGGCATTGGCCACCAATTCATTGATGGTGCGCGAGGTGATGTGCGCACGCGTGAGGCGCTCAGTGAGATGATAGACCGGTTGCATGCGCAAGAGCGGGCGATTCTTCACCCGCTCCAGCTCCTCCATCTCCGGGTGAGCAATCGAAAGGTAGTGGCCGAAAGGTTTGGGTTCGCCAAACACCTGATATTCGACATCCACCTTGTACATTTTCTCCAAAGCCTTCGACACGCGGAACCAAACCAACTGAATGTAGCCCGTGCCGTCGGTGAAGTTGGCCACAAGTCGGCGTTTCGGTCCTTCGCCCACCTTGTTGATCATCACAATGCGCCCCCGCAATTGAATATTCTGCATTCCCTCGACGAGATCGCAGATGCGATGCACCTTGGTGCGGTCCTCGTGTCGGAAAGGATAAGTGTGCAGTAAATCTCCGACGGTGCGCACGCCCAACTGAGAGGCGAACAGCGCAGCACGTGCGGGTCCGACTCCTTTCAGATAGGTGATGTCTTGATCGAGATAGTTCAAAAAAACGATTTTAGGGGGTGGGGGAGACGTAGCGAGGGTGGGCGAGTGGCGAGATCAGCACACTAATCCATTCTGTCGCGATAGTCTTCGTAAGTATAGGTGCGCAGCGTCTCGAGGGTGCCGTCTTCGCGAAGCAAACAAAGCGAGGGGTGATGAATGCCGTTGAACATGTTAGTTTTCACCGTGGTGTAGTGGATCATATCCTCGAAGATCAATTCGTCGCCCACCTGCAGCGGACGGGCAAAGCGCCAATAGCCCATGAAATCTCCACTGAGGCAGCTGTTACCTCCCAAACGATAGACACAATCGTCGGTTTCGTGTCCGACTTCTGCCCCGTCGGTGAGCGTCTCCGCCCCGCGAATTGCCGGATGGTAGGGCATTTCCAGGCAATCGGGCATGTGGCAGGTGAACGATGCGTTGAAGATGGCCGTTTTCACGCCGGCATTCTCCACCACATCCACCACTTGGGCCACCAACGGCCCGGTTTGCCAAGCAAAGGCACTGCCCGGTTCCATGATGACGCGCAGATGCGGATGGCGTGCACGGAAGTCGTTGAGCAAACCGACGAGCAATTCCACATCATAGTCCGCCCGCGTCACCAAGTGTCCGCCGCCGAAGTTGATCCATTCCAACCGATCGAGCCAAGGCTCGAAACGCCGTTCGATGTGTTGGAGCGTGTGGCCGAAAGCCTCGCTGCTGCTCTCGCAATGGCAATGAATGTGGAATCCGTGCACCCCTTCCGGTAGATCGGTGGGTAGATCGGCGCTGAGCAAACCGAAACGTGAGCCCGGCGCACAGGGATCGTAGAGCGCAGTTTCGATCTCGGAGTATTCGGGATTGACGCGCAATCCGCAATCCACCTGTTCCTCGCTCCCGTGCGCGGCGTTCCACTCGCTAATGCGCGGATAGAATCGCGCATACTGCGTGAGTGAGTTGAAAGTGATGACAGAAGAGCAGCGAAGCATCTCTTCAAAGGTGCTCTCCTCGTAGGCCGGTGTGTAAGTGTGCGCTCTGCTGCCGAACTCTTCGAGTGCAAGTCGCGCTTCATAGGGCGAGGAAGCCGTGGTGTGCGCAATATATTCGCGAAAGATGGGGAAAGTCTTCCAGAGTGCGAAGGCTTTGAAGGCAAGAATGAATTCTGCCCCGGTTCGACGGGAGATGTCGGTGATGAGACGGAGATTTCGACGCAAGCGCCGTTCTTCGACGATATAGGCCGGTGAGGGAGCCGTGGGAAAGGTCATGAGCAGAGAGAAAAAGAGGATGAAAAAAGCGCACGAGTCGAATCAGCACAAGCATTGCTCGACTGATTCGACCCGCGTAAAGGAAAAAATGGAAAGCAAGAGATCACATGATGCCGTCTTCACGCAGCTTTTGCTGCCACTTCCAAGCCGTCGTCAGCGAATCTTCGAGCGTGTGTACGGCCTTCCATCCCAACACTTTGTTGGCTTTGTCGACATTGCCCCACACTTTCTCGATGTCTCCGGCACGACGCGGCGCAACTTTGTAGTTGAGTTTCACGCCGGTGCACTTTTCGAACGTGTTGATCAGTTCGAACACGCTCACGCCCTTGCCCGTTCCGATGTTGAAAATCTCAACCGGTTCGGCGTTTTTGCCTTCGACAATGCGGGCCATGGCAGCAACGTGGGCTTTGGCGAGGTCCACCACGTAGATAAAGTCACGAATGCACGATCCGTCGGGCGTATTGTAGTCGTCGCCGAAAACAGCCAGCTGTTCGCGGATGCCAATCGCCGTTTGTGTGAGGTAAGGGATGAGGTTGGCCGGTGCGCCATTGGGCACTTCACCAATGAGGGCGGTGGGGTGTGCGCCGATGGGATTGAAGTAGCGAAGGATGATGGCCGAGATCGGGGCGCCGCTGGCCACGTAGTCCTGAATGATCTCCTCGTTCACCTGCTTTGTGTTGCCATAGGGCGATTCGGCCTTCTTGATCGGCGCCGTTTCGCTGACGGGCAGATCTTTAGGATCGGGTTGTCCGTAGACCGTGCACGAGGAAGAGAAGATAATGCCCTTGACATTATATTTGGGCATGAGCTCGAGGAGGTTAATCAGCGAGACGAAGTTGTTACGATAGTACTTGAGCGGTTTTTCCACCGATTCTCCCACGGCCTTCGAGGCGGCAAAATGAATAATGCCCTCGATGCCGGGATATTTTTGGAACACGCCTTCCAAAGCAGCGTAGTCGCAGCAATCCACTTGTTCGAAAGCCGGACGCGTGCCGCTGATTTTTTCGATGCCGTCGATGACTTCGGCTTTGGAGTTGCTGAGGTTGTCGATAATCACGACGTTGTAACCTGCAGCTTGGAGTTCAACGGTGGTGTGCGAACCGATGAAGCCGGTACCGCCCGTGACAAGAATGGTCTTTTTCATGTTTCGGTTGTGAAATGGGGGAGGGGAAGCACGTGAACAAGGGAAAATTGATCTGATCACTCCCTTTTGAATCGGTTGCGCGCGCAATCCACGTCCGGAGATTGACTTTGATGGGGCGAAGTTACAAATTATTTTGAGAACTGCAGCTTGCAAAAGATAACTTTTTATCGTGTTTTCGAGAAATCGCTCCGCGCAGCTTCTCGAACTGCCCTTGCTGTCGCGATTCGCCGCCGATCTTCGCCCTCACACACGCGCCTTTGCCTACAAACTGCCCCACAAAATTCACAATACCTCGCCGCGTCGAGCCATCCCAACGGAAGACATTCATCGCTCCCGTGAGTTCCGGCAAAACAGAGGGGGAGATTCCCCCGCCGATCGCCGGATCTCAAAACAGAATCCTTCATCGTCCCACCGCTTAGCTCCCTTTCCCAGTCATGCATCGGGGGAGCATCGCGAAGCCTTTGCGCTCGTTCCCGAAACTTGCGCCGTCTTTGCCCTCAGCCCTGCACACCGATCGCCCTCTCCCTCGGGCACTCAACAAAAAGCAAGCGAAATTACGCACGAACAAGCGAAGGAGAAGCTTCCCCTTGGCTTCATCGGCGACGCGGCCCCAATGTGGGTCGGCCGCAGGCCAATGCTACGCCCAATTTTCCCCCTCGCACCTACGAAGAAGGGGATGTCAGAACGGAAAACGACGAATGCGCCCACCAAACTTCGACGGAAAAAAAGGAGGAAGAGGCTGAAGAAGAAGGAATGTCGGGGCGCTTCCTCACTTTTCGTGCGGAGAAACGAGGAAAACCGGGGGCTTTTGCCGAATAAGTGGAGGCTTTCGGTCCAAAATCCCCGACTTCTCTCGGTCGAGGTGGGAGAGACGCGCTCCCGTTTGGCCGTTCGCAGGAGAATGTGTAATTTTGCCACAACTTAACCCCCCAACAATTTTTCCCATGAAGGAACTGGCACTCAAATATGGTTGCAATCCCAACCAAAAGCCTGCTCGCATTTACATGGACAACGGCGCAGCACTTCCCATTGAAGTGCTCGGCGGTCGTCCCGGTTACATCAATTTTCTCGATGCCCTCAATGGTTGGCAATTGGTGCGCGAACTCAAAGCGGCCACCGGCCTTCCGGCAGCCACTTCGTTCAAGCACGTTTCTCCCGCCGGCGCAGCTGTGGGCGAACCGCTGGATGAAACCCTTCGCAAGATTTACTTCTGCGACGATCTCGGCGAACCTCTCAGCCCCATCGCCTCGGCTTATGCCCGCGCTCGCGGCGCAGACCGCATGTCGAGCTACGGTGATTTCATCGCCCTGTCCGACGAATGCGACAAAGCCACCGCACTCCTCATCAAACGCGAAGTGAGCGACGGTGTCATTGCCCCGAGTTTCAGCCCCGAAGCGCTTGAAATTTTACGTGCCAAACGCAAAGGAACTTATTGCATTCTGCAAATCGACCCCAATTACCGCCCCGATCCCATCGAACGCAAGCAGGTGTTCGGCGTCACCTTCGAACAAGGGCGCAACGAAGTGGATCTTTCCGATCCGCATTTGTTCGACGAGCGTCCCACGCAAAACAAGGAATTGCCCGCCGCCGCCCTTCGCGACCTCACCATCGCCCTCATCACCCTCAAATACACCCAGTCTAATTCGGTGTGCTACGTCAAGGACGGTCAGGCCATTGGCATCGGAGCCGGCCAGCAAAGCCGCATTCACTGCACACGATTGGCGGGAACGAAAGCCGACATTTGGTGGTTGCGCCAGCATCCGCAGGTGATGAGCCTCCCCTTCGTCCCGGGTATTCGTCGTGCCGACCGCGACAACACCATCGATATCTATATTTCCGACGATGCCGACGAGGTTCTGGCCGAGGGAGTTTGGCAACAATTCTTCACCGAACGCCCTGCGCCGCTCACACGCGAAGAGAAAAAAGCGTGGATCGCCCGCAACACAGGCGTTTCCTTAGGTTCTGACGCCTTCTTCCCCTTCGGCGACAACATAGAACGGGCCCACCGCAGCGGTGTTTGCTATGTAGCGCAAGCCGGTGGCTCGGTTCGTGACGATCATGTCATCGAAACGTGCGACAAGTACAACATCGCCATGGCCTTCACGGGAGTTCGCCTCTTCCATCACTAATATTCTCCTAACGATTCCCCTATGCAACGACACGTCAGCGACGATGAAATCACGACCGCGATGACTACGGGCATCACCTTCAAAGGTGCCAAACTTCGCAAGCCACAAGAAGAGAAAGTGAAGACGAAAGCCAAGAAGAAAAAGTACATCACCGGTCTTCACGGTTCGGGTGCCGCCAAGAAAAAAGCGGAAATCCGTCAACGGCGCGCCAACCGTCACAAAAAATGAGTCCTCACGGACCCGCAAATCCTCCTCGTTCACACCCGTCAGCAGTGCGTTCACACCGCCTGATTCGGGTGTGAACTTTTTCTTCGGCCTCAGCGTAGTTTGAAACAACCGAAAAAGCACAAAAAACACAGGAGAAAAACGCCACGGTGTGGGGAAAAATGAGTACATTTGCACGCAATTAAATTCGTACCTCGCCTTATGACAGCAAATTTCATTGCCGACAAAATTGTGATGGACGGTCTCACTTATGATGACGTCCTGCTCATCCCCGCTTATTCCGAAGTTCTTCCTCGCACCGTGTCGCTCACCACGCGTTTTTCTCGCAACATTGAGCTGCACATCCCCTTTGTGACTGCCGCCATGGACACCGTGACGGAAGCCCCCATGGCCATTGCCATTGCCCGCGAAGGGGGAATCGGAGTGATCCACAAAAACATGTCGATCGAGGAACAGGCTCGCCAAGTAGCCATCGTGAAGCGTGCCGAAAACGGCATGATTTACGATCCTGTCACGATCCAGCGCGGAAAGACCGTCGGCGATGCGCTGGCCTTAATGGCCGAGTATCACATCGGAGGTATCCCGGTTGTGGACGATGACATGAAGCTCGTGGGCATTGTGACCAATCGCGATCTGCGCTTCGAGCACAATCTCGACCGCACCATCGACGAAGTGATGACCAGCGATCACCTTGTGACGACCAACACCACGACCGACCTTGCCGGCGCAAGCGAGATATTGCAGCAAAACAAGATTGAAAAACTCCCCGTGGTGGACGCCAACGGACGCCTCGTCGGACTCATTACTTATAAGGACATCACCAAAGCCAAAGACAAACCCATGGCTTGCAAAGACGCCAAGGGGCGTTTGCGCGTAGCCGCCGGCGTAGGTGTGACCGTCGACACGATGGAGCGCATTGAAGCCCTGGTCAACGCCGGTGTCGATGCCATTGTGATCGACACGGCAAATGGACATTCGAAGGGGGTAGTAGAGAAGCTCAAAGGAGCCAAGGCCAAATATCCCAACGTCGACATCGTGGTGGGGAATATCGCCACGGGCGAAGCAGCCAAAATGCTCGTTGACGCCGGTGCCGACGCGGTAAAAGTGGGCATTGGTCCGGGATCGATTTGCACCACACGCGTGGTGGCCGGTGTCGGTGTGCCGCAACTCTCCGCAATCTACGACGTGGCACGCGCCCTCGAAGGCACCGGAGTGCCTCTCATTGCCGACGGCGGACTCCGCTACTCGGGCGATGTAGTGAAAGCTTTGGCAGCAGGCGGAAACTGCGTGATGATCGGTTCGCTGGTGGCCGGATGCGAGGAAAGCCCCGGCGAAACCATCATCTTCAACGGCCGTAAGTTCAAGACATATCGAGGCATGGGCTCTCTCGAAGCCATGGAAAACGGTTCGAAAGACCGCTATTTCCAAAGCGGTGTGGAGAGTGTGAAGAAGTTGGTGCCCGAAGGCATCGCCGGTCGCGTTCCTTTCAAGGGTGGTGTGCAAGAGGTGATCTACCAACTCGTGGGCGGTCTTCGCTCGGGCATGGGCTACTGCGGTGCTCCCTCCATTGAGGCGCTACACAACGCCAAATTCACGCGCATCACGAACGCCGGTGTGCAAGAGAGTCACCCGCACGACATCACCATCACCAGCGAAGCTCCCAACTACTCGCGCAGTGAGTAACCCAACCATCAAAACAACAAGCTCCTATAAAGATAGAGGTGGCGCACAGTGCGCCACCTCTATCCGTTTCTCTTCCGGTTTTACCTCACTTTAGGGGAGAATAGAAGCGATTCGCCGGCCTTCGGACATTGAGATTCTCGAAGTGCTCACCAAGCACTCCGCTTTCCGGAGCATACAAAAGCAGAGTAGCCCCCAAATGTCACAACGAGGCTTTCACTCCTGCAACTTTTATACAATGCTTTGGAGCTCCTCAGCAAAAATGCCCACCACCGAGCACAAACCGCAAGAAGCCCAACTGTCGGTCGGCTTCTTCCTTGTGGGGTAGGGTACTTTTCGTTCTAATTGTTTTGTCGTGTCGTCAGAAATATAGATCTTTGCGTAACCA
>CAJPJR010000039.1 GCA_905369775.1 Prevotellaceae bacterium UBA1746 | reverse complement strand
ACCGGGGAAGACCGTCATCTGCGCAACGATGTTGTGCACCTCACGAGCTTTTTCTTCCTCCGTTGTGGTGGGCACTTGGTCACCACCGGCGCGCGGATTGTCCTTGAGGTCGTCGATGTTCATACCATTCTTGGTATCACCGCCGTAGTCTTGCGAGGCAATCGAGATGTTAGAGCGGTTCAGTTCGTCTTGGTTTTTGAGCTTCTTGCTCTCATCTACCTTGTCCACGATCTCGGGCACGGTGAATGCCATCGAAGCGCGAACTGCAACTTTCTGAATTTGCTCCTTGGGTTTCTCTTCTTCCTGTTTCACCTCGGCCTTCTTCTCCTCCTTCTTGGGTTCGTCCTTTTTGAGTTCGGAGAGTTCGGTGACCGCTTGTGCATCGGCCCCCATGCTGGCGTCGTAAGCCTTTTTCGCAGCTGTGTAGCTGAAGATCAAGGCCGCCAAAGCTGCGATGCCGACGAGGATATCAATGATAGCAAGGAGGTGACGACGGCCGGCTTTTGAGCGTAAATCATAAGCACCGTAGCTCTTGTTACGCCCTTCAAAGACGAGGTCGCACCATTGCTGCGAGATAATATCGACTTTTGACATAGTGAATTACTTTACTTATGGTTTTACTTCTTGAAGTCCTCAACCATTTGCTTATCGTGATCGTTGACCTTGTCGATTACATATTTGCCGATGTAGCAATTCTGCATTTCGTCAAGGACATTGATCAGATTGAGGTAGGTCGACTCGTCCATCGGCTTGATGATGGCCGTAGGCGTGCCGTCAGCGTTCTTAATCTTCTTGAGTTCCTCTTTATACCAAGCCTTGTTCTTTTCGGCCTTCTGTGCATTGCCGGTGTACATTCCGGCATATTGCTTTTTGAGGGCTTCCACCTTGGCTTTGGCAACTTGGTTCTTGCGAAGCAGCACAGCTCTCAGGCCGTCTTTGCCGTAGGTGGTTTCTTCAAGTTTGGCTTCAGAGGGTTTACCCTCGAAGTAGTAGAGCTTATTGTCTTTGCCAATGATAATCGTGATAGCTTCATCGGTCTGTACCTGGCTCTTGTTCTCCTGCTTAATGTCTTCTTTGTCAGAAGGCATGGTGATTTCCATCGTTTGGGGCTTGAGGAGCGTGGTACAAAGCATGAAGAAAGTCACGAGCAACATAATCATGTCGACCATCGGAGTGAAGTCGACACGGGCGTTCATCTTTTTCTGCTTGGATTTCTTACCCTTGCCGCTTCCGCCTGTATCTAATTGTGCCATAACTTTATTCTATCCGATTATTTCTCTTCGCCTTTGAGTGTCGTGATGAGGTTGTATCGCGACTCATCGATTTGACGAAGTGAGTTCATAACTTCTTTGATGGTGCTGTACGGTGTATTCTGGTCGGCCTTGATGGCGATGCGCATCTTTTCACCGTTCGCTTGGCGTGCTGCCGTTACCCAATCTTTGAGTTCATTATGTGTGCTGTCGCACGGAATGCCCGCATTGGGATCTTTCTGGAGGATATCGTTGCGTTTGTCGCCCGAAGCCAACCAGCTTTTGATCGTATTGAGGGGCGTCCCGAACATCGGAACTTCGGAGAACTGCTTAAGCTGTGCACTGTTGAGGTCGAGCTTCTTGTTGTCCACAAGGTTCTGTGCCATTGCCTTTTGTGCAGTGGGGTTGTCCATGTTCATGAACACCTTTCCTTGGGGAGAAACAAAGATGGTAAGCAGATTATTCTCCGGGATCTTAATGTCAGAGACCGATCCGGGCACGTTCACTTTGACAGGTTCTT
This sequence comes from Prevotellaceae bacterium UBA1746, assembly GCA_905369775.1. Classification (GTDB taxonomy): domain Bacteria; phylum Bacteroidota; class Bacteroidia; order Bacteroidales; family Bacteroidaceae; genus Alloprevotella. The sequence continues at coordinate 16,174 of CAJPJR010000039.1, read as the reverse complement.
CCTTGGTGAACGTGGCAGTAAGCATAAAGAAGGTAAGCAGCAGGACCATGACGTCACTCATCGGGGTCATGTCGATGAATGTGTCTTGTTTTTTTACATGAAAACGTCCCATTGTTTTGGAGTTACCTGTTTATGATTACTTTTGGGTGGTCTTGAAAGTTTCTACGATGGTGAAGCCGAGTTCGTCGATGGCGAAAGTCAGACGGTCGATCTTGTTCGTGTAGTAGTTGTAGGCGATAACGGCAGCTGCACCGGTGGCGATACCGGAAGCCGTGTTCACAAGTGCCTCAGAGATACCCACGGAGAGTGCGGAAGAGTCAGCGCCACCTTCGCCGCTACCCATGGCGGAGAACGACTTGATCATACCCATAACCGTACCGAGCAGACCCATGAGTGTACCGAGCGTTACGATGGTACCGATGATGGGGAGGTTTTCCTGCATCATGGGCATTTCGAGAGCAGTAGCCTCTTCGATGGTCTTCTGGATGGCGAGCACCTTCTTTTCCGTCTCGAGGTCGGTGGATTGTTGCTTCTTGTATTCGGTGAGCGCAGCGAGCACTACGTTGGCAACGGAGCCTTGTTGCTTGTTGCAGAGCTGTTCGGCCTTGTTCACATCACCTTGCTTAAGGGCAGATTTCACAGCGGCAGCAAATTTGCCGAGGTTACCTTTACCGTTAGCCGTGCTGATGGCGAACCAGCGTTCGATAGCGAGTGCAATAACCGTGATGAAGAGGGTCCAGATGATGGGCACGATGAAACCACCCTTGTAGACCGTACCTACGATACCGGCGGGTTCATAACTCTTGTCTTGGAAGAAATGGAAGGGAAGACCCGTGGCATCCTCCGTGCCGTTGAAGTTTCCGAGGTAACCGGCACCAAAGACGTAGAGACATTCAGCAATGAGGAAGCAGACGATGATTACTGCAAAGCCGGACTTGATGCCCGTAAAGCCTTTTTTGGGGGCAGCACCCGTGGCTGCCGTAGCATTTGTAGTTGCCATTTAGATAAGGATTTGAGTGAGAGATAAATTTGATTGTTTCAATGTGGTGAGCGAAAACTTATGCGGCGCTGAGGAACTGATGCGGCGCATTAGATCGCTAAAAATCGACTGTATCAGCTTAGATGGATACTATCGTACGACAAAAGTAAGTAGTTTTTCGCATGTAGCCAAGCCGAAGTATATTTTTTTCGTTCTGCTTTCTGCGTTTTGCAACCGGCCAAGATCAAAAATCCCGCTGGGCTCTTTGGGAAATCGAGGGATTTTTAGGAAAAGCAGGGGACTTTTCGGCGAAAAGTGGAGTGTTTCCTCAAAAGTCCTCCACTTTTTGTGGGAAGTGTGGCGTGGATGGATTCGTCTCGGGGAGTTGAGGGCGATAAGTCGGGGATAGAGCGCATTCGCCATCGCTCTTCGAGGAAAGAAGTCCCGGGGCCGCGATGCCGGCCCGATAAGCTCAACGCATGGGCTGCATGCGTGGGAATGAAACCCGAAGATAGCTGCGTGGGGGCACAAAAAACGCCCCGAAAGCGAAGGCCTTCGGGGCGAGAGGGGGATGCGATCAGTTCGGTTCACTCTTTTTCCTCGGCATAGCGGATGACGCCGTTCTCGGAAGTGGTGATGAACTTCGTGATATCGTCAATTTCAGGCGAAAGAGGGATTTGTTCTTTGATTTTGATTTCGGCATCTTCGAGTGAGAAGTTGCCGGCTGTGATCATACGGAAGGCATTGGCGATGTGGCGCAAGAGGCGTTCGTCCGTTTCGGGGCGCACAGCGGTGATGACTTTGGAGTTCACGCCGTGATAGGCTGCGGGGTTGCCGCCGAAAATGCCGTAGGGGATGACGTCGCGCTTGACGCGGCAGCCACTTTGCAGGAGAACGAATTTGCCAACACGCACACCACGCTGCACAATGGTGGAGGAGGAAAGGATGGCATAGTCGTCGATGAGACAAGCACCCGCAACGCTGGTAGAAATACCGAGCACACAGTGGTCGCCGATGCAGACGTCGTGGGCAATGTGCACCTTGTTCATGAGGTGATTGTTGTGCCCGATGCGCGTGGCGTCCTCGGTGCGGTTGCTTCCCGCGATGAGTACGTTCTCGCGGATGACGTTGTCGTCACCAATAACGACGTGAGGTTTTTGTCCTTTCTCGAAGTGGAAGGATTGGGGTTCGGCACAAATGACGGTGTTCTGGTGGATGACGTTGCGAGCTCCGATGGTGGCTCCGTTGAGAATGGAGACGTGGGGCATGATGACGCAATCGTCGCCGATGCGGACGTCGCCTTCGATGTAGACGAAGGGACCAATTTCGACGTTCTGACCAATTTGCGCGGCCGGATCGACGTAAGCAAGAGGGCTGATCATAGAGCTAATGAGAGTTGTGAGGGTTAATGACGTCCGCCCCCGAGGGCTTGATAGAGCGAAATGACGGCTTGGACCTTTTCGTAGCGCTTGTTGACGAGCGAGAGCTGGCCGTTGAGCAGCGACATTTGCGAGTTGAGTGTCTCAAGATAGGTAGTGGTGTTGCCGTTCTTGAAGAGGAACTGCGTGTCGTCGTAGGCTTTTTGGAGTTGCTGCACTTGCTGTTTGGCCAAGTCGGTGGTTTGGCATGCCGTGTTGTAGGCATTGAGCGCGTTGCTCACTTCCTGTCCGGCTTTGAGGAGGGTCTTTTCGAAATCGAGCTGTGCGCTTTCTTGCGTGATCTTGGCGATTTCGTAGTTGCCCTTCAGTTTACCTTGCGCAAAGAGCGGCTGGGTGAGCGATGCAACGCCGGCTGCGATGAATTTGCCGGGGTTCATGATCATGCCGCCGAGCGAGTTGGTGAACTCTCCCTGTGCGCTCAGGGTGATTTTGGGGAAGAAGGCGCCGCGCGCAGCCTGAATGCCGTAGAAAGCTTGGGCCAGTTTGGCTTCGCTGATGGCAACGTCGGGGCGATTGGCGAGGAGAGCAAGCGGCAGGCCGGTGCTGAAGGATTTGGGGAAGCCTTCGGCGGTGAAGGCACTGCGCTGAATGCCATGGGGCGTCTCGTGGAGCAAGAGGCAGAGGGCGTTTTCGGCTTCGCGCATGCTCTTTTTGATGGTGGGCACGCCGGCTTCGATTTGGAGTACCTGTGCTTTTGCGCTGGCGATGGCGGCCGAATTGGTGTAGCCGACCGTTTTCATTGCTTCCATGGCAGCAACGTTCTTGCGCCAGAGGGCGAGGGTCGATTCGGTGGTGGACAATTGCTCATCGAGCATTTGTAAGCTGTAATAGAGGTTGGCCACTCCGCAAACGACGGCGGTCTGCGTGGCTTGCCGCGCCCACTTGGCCTGCTCGAGCGAAAGTTCGCCTTGCTTCTTGGCGTTGTAGAGTGTGCCGAAGGCATCAATTTGCCAAGAGGCTTGCACGGGGAGCTCGTAGGTCTTGTTGGTTGTCGCGTGGTCAATGAAGGCGTGTGAGACGGTGCCTGAAGGCGAGAGCGCGATTTGGGGCAGATAGGCGAGTTTGTTGATGCGTAAACCGATTTCGGCCTGTTTCACGGTGAGCAGGGCTTTGCGCATGTCGGTGTTGCGCACCAAAGCGGTGTCAATGAGGGTGCGCAGTTGCGGATCGGTGAAGACTTCTCGCCAAGGGAGGTTGCCGAACGAAGTGGTGTCGGCAATGGCCAACGTGCCGCCCGCTGCGGTGGTGTCTCTGTAGAGGGCTGCGGTGAACTGCTTGGTGTGTTGAGTGTCGCGTTCGTAGTGTCCGAACAGCGAACTGCAACCGGTGAGCAGTAATGCGGCCGAGCAGAGTAGAAGCGTATGTTTCATAATCTTGTGTGCTGTGTTGTCGGTGCTCGTACGGCGGGGAAGTCAGTGGCTTCCCCGCCGTTGAGGACGAGTCACCGCGGTGAAGTGGAAGCGCCGTTACTTGGTGTATTGTTCGAGGTCGGGCGTTGCATCGGCATCGTGGAGGTCGCCGAAATCAATGGGCTTGAAGTGCTCCTGAATGCCTTGGAAAATGCGGAAGAGCGCGGGCACGACGAAAATTTGGCAGATCATGCCGATGAACATGCCGCCGACGGCAGTCGTTCCGAGGGCGCGGTTACCGTTGGCACCGACGCCAAAGGCGAACATCATGGGGAGCAGACCGATGATCATGGCCATGGAGGTCATCAAAATCGGGCGCAAACGAGCGGCGGCACCGTGGAGGGAGGCGGCAGTGATGCTCATTCCCATTTTTCGGCGGTCGAGTGCGAACTCTACGATGAGGATGGCGTTTTTAGCCAGGAGACCCATGAGCATGATGAGCGAGATTTGCACGTAGATGTTGTTCTGGGCTTGTCCGAAAATGGCGCCGAGGATCTTACCCACCATGCCGGGGATGTAGCCCAAGCTGCCCATCAAGTGGATGAAGAGGAGGGCACCGAGCAAACCGAAGGGAACAGACAGCAGCACGGCGAAGGGCAGGAAGTAGCTTTCGTATTGTGCGGCGAGCAAAAGGTAGATGAAGACGAAGCAAAGCACGAAGACGAGACCCGTGGTGCTCGAACCCGAGGATTGCTCTTCGCGGGTGAGACCGGAATACTCATACGTGTAACCTACGGGGAGGGTGGACTTGGCCACTTCTTCCACGGCCTTCACGGCTTGTCCGGAGGTGTAGCCGTCGGCCGGGTTACCATTGATGGCAATCGAGGTGAACATGTTGAAACGGCTGATGACGTCGGGACCTTCTGTGGGGGTGAGCGTCATGAACTGGGTGATGGGAGCCATTTCGCCGCGATTGTTGCGCACTTTGATGTTGTTGAGCGACTCGATGTTGCTGCGATCGGCGAAATCGGCCTGCACCATGACGCGATAGACCTTACCGAAGCGGTTGAAGTTGGAGGAATAGAGACCGCCGAGGTAGCCTTGCAACGTGGTGAGCACGTCAGTGGGCGAAAGGCCGGCGCGCTTGCACTGTGCAGCGTCGATGTCGATGGTGTATTGTGGGAAGCGCGTGTCGAAGTTGGTTTGCGCCGACTGGATTTCGGGCCGCTTTGTGAGTTCGGCAATGAAGTCGTCGGCCACTTTTTTGAACTTCGTGAGGTCGCCACCGGTGCGGTCTTGAAGATTGAGCGAGAAACCGTTGCTCATACCGTAGCCGGTGATCATCGGGGGCTGGAAGAAGAGCACTTGGGCGTCCTTAAATGCCTTCTGCGACTCGAGAAAGAGGTTGGCAAAGACCATGGTGGAGCTTTCAGTCACCGAGTTGCGCTCTTCCCAAGGCTTGAGTTTGATGATGAACGAGCCGTAGGACGAGCCTTGTCCGCCGAGGAAGGAGAAACCGGAAATGACCATGGTGTTGTCTACAAGGGGAGAAGCCATGACTAGTTTCTCAACTTGGTGCAGCATCTTGTCGGTGCGGTCTTGCGAGGTGCCGGGGGGGAGGGTGACGGCGCCCATGATGGTACCCGTGTCTTCGTTGGGCACGAGAGTCGTCGGGGTTTTCGCCATCGTAAATACGAGCAAGGCGATGGAAAGTGCAACAAGTCCCATCGAAAGCCAGGGACGCTTCACGAAATGAGACACTCCTTTCTTATAGCGCTCGAGGAGGCGGTCATAAGCGTGGTTGAACGAATCGATGAAACGCTGTGAGAAGAGACCGAGAACGGCTACAATGGCAAGGATCCAAGCGGGGATGGAGATGTAGAGATGGTCGGAAGTGAACAAACCGGCCACCATGAAGACGACAGTCGCCAAGAGTAAGAGGAGCGTGAGCCAAGGCGGGAGTGCCAAACTGAAACGCATACCGCGCACTTTGTACTTCTCCTTCATGATTTGGAGTGCTTCGCCCTGTGCTTCCTTGACGCGTTGGCCGAGCGGGCGCTCATCGTTGTGCGCCTTGAGGAAGATGGCACAGAGTGCGGGCGAGAGGGTGAGCGCATTCAGGGCGGAGAAGGCAATGGCAATGGCCATTGTGATACCAAACTGCCGATAGAAGGCGCCACTCGTGCCACCGAGGAAGGAAACGGGGATGAACACCGCCATCATGACGAGGGTGATCGAGAGGATGGCCCCGCCGAGTTCGCTCATCGCATCGAGAGAGGCTTTGCGCGCCGAGGAGTAACCCATGTCAAGTTTGGCGTGCACACCTTCCACCACGACAATGGCGTCGTCGACCACGATGGCAATGGCCAAAATGAGGGCCGAAAGGGTAAGAAGATTGATGGAGAACCCAATTATATATAGGGCGAAGAAAGTTCCGATCAAGGCCACGGGGATGGCGATGGTAGGGATCAATGTGGAGCGGAGGTCCTGAAGGAAGAGGAACACCACGAGGAACACGAGGACAAAGGCTTCGATGAGCGTCTTAACGACTTCATGAATTGAGGCAAAAAGGAAGTCGTTCACATTCATGACGGTGTGAATTTCCATGCCGGAGGGTAGGGTGCCCTTGATTTCTTCAAGTTCTTTCTGAATGTTCTGAACGATCTCCGTTGCGTTGGAGCCTGCAATCTGCGTCACCATGCATGCCACGGAGGTATGTCCGTTTGTGCGACTGCCGGTGGCGTAGCTATCCGAACCGAGTTCGACGCGAGCGATGTCTTTCAAACGTATCACCTTGCCGTCGGGAGTAGCTTTGATGACCATTTCCTCGTACTGTTCGGGATTCTCAAGGCGTCCGCGATAGCGCAGCGTGTATTGGAACGTATTATTGTTGCGTTCTCCGACGTTACCCGGGGCGGCTTCGATGTTTTGTTCGGCGAGAATACCGGCCACGTCGGTGGGTACAAGTCCGTAGGAGGCCATCTTTTGTGGATCGAGCCAGATGCGCATAGCATAAGATCCGGAGAACACCTGTGCATCACCAACACCCGGCACACGTTGCACGAGGGGGATGAGGTTGATTTTCGCGTAGTTCTCAATGAAGTCGCTGCTATATTTGTCTTGTGTGTCCACGAGTGAGAACACCATCAGCATGGAGCTCTGGCGTTTCTGGGTGAAGACGCCGACGCGCGTGACTTCTGCGGGCAAGACGCCGGTGGCTTTTGCTACACGGTTCTGAACATTGACGGCAGCCATGTCGGGATCAGTGCCCATTTTGAAGGTGATCTGGATGGAGGCTGCGCCGGTATTCGTAGCCGACGAGCTCATGTAGTCCATGTTCTCCACACCGTTGATGGCTTCCTCGAGAGGTGCGATCACAGAGTTGAGCACGGTTTGCGCATTGGCACCTTGATAGGCTGTGGAAACCTGCACAGTGGGCGGCGCAATGTCCGGATATTGGGTGATGGGCAGGGAAACCAAGCCCAAGAAGCCGAGCAGGACGATGAAAATGGAGATCACCGTGGACAGTACCGGCCTATTGATGAATAAATCTAATTTCATTGATCAGCAATTTTGGTTTGCATTGGGGTGAAATTGAGCGGGCGAGGCGTGCGAAGAGGGAGTCGTCGTCTCGCGGCTCACTCAATCTTGTCCGGGCCTCTTCTTTTTGGCCATGTGGTCCATCGATTTCTCGAGCTGTTTGGCACTTTGCTCAGGGGTGATGGGCTTGATTTGCATGTCGTTCTTCAGTTTGTTCACACCTTCTACGACGCTGCGGTCGCCTACACTGAGGCCTTTCGTGACAATGTAGTTCTGCCCGTCGTTTTGCGGCATGACTTCAATCTCGGTGGAGTGGACTTTGTTGTTCTTGTCCACGAGATAGACAAACTTCTTGTTCTGAATTTCGACCGTGCTCTTTTGTTGTACGAGAATAGCGTTGCTCTTATTCACCGGGAAGCTCACTTGTCCGGTGGTTCCGGAGCGGAGAATCTGATGCGGGTTGTCGAATGTAGCGCGCATCTTCACGCTACCGGTGGCCACATCGGCTACTCCCGACACGGCACTCACCTTTCCCTGTCGTTCGTAGGTGGTACCGTCGGCCAGCACGAGCGAAACGGCGGGCATCTCGCGAATGGCAGCCTCGATGCCTCCCGAAGTGCGCGTCATGTCGAGGAGTTGCTTTTCGGTCATCGAGAAATAAGCATACATTTGCGAGAGGTTCGACACCACCGTGAGCGGTTCTTGTGTGGAAGGTCCGACCAATGCGCCGACACGGTAGGGGATGGTACCGATCACCCCCGAACTGGTGGCACGAACCGTGCAGAACGAGAGTTGGTCGTTGGCGTTGGCGAGTGCCGCCTTGGCCTGTTCGAGTTGGCTGCGGAGCGTTTGCAGCTGATTCTCGGCCACTTCCAGGTCATACTGCGAAACGATTTCTTTTTGTCGCAACGCGCGCTTGTTGTTGACCGTGAGTTGTTGCGTTCTGATGGCCGTCTGCGCAGATTTCACGGCTGCCCGCGCCTGATCTACCGCAGCCTTGTATTGTGTGGGGTCGATAACAAACAAAACCTGCCCAGCTTTGACGAAATCTCCTTCGTCAACGAGCTGGCGTACGATGTTACCCGACACTTTGGCGCGGATTTCCACGTCTTGCACACCGCGGATGGTGGCAGGATAGGTGGTGCTCAAGTCGGCGGCACCCGTTTCGACGGTTTCAACAGCAAACTCATTGTTGTCTGCCCCCATCATTTGCTGTTTCTTGCTCGAGCATGCGGTGAGCGTGAGGCCGAGTGCGAATAAATAGGCGATTTTTTTCATGCTAAAAGTTTTCGTGTATGATCGTTTTTATGGGCTTGAAGTTCGAAGAGTTTTGTAAGTGCGCCCGTTTTTGTCTGCGTAAAGCTTTTCCGGGGCGGACTCCTATCGCAAATGTACGAAATAAACGCGCGCAGCGCCGATCTTTTTACTTTGGAAATTTGTACACCAGCGTATTTTTAGGGTTCGTTGCTTTTTCTCTATGCTGTTTAAATTTAAATTGCTACCTTACGGCCACAAAATCAGGGAGTTTTATGCTCTATAAGATCCGACTGCTTTATTTGAGCGGGAAGAGTAGAAACGAAAAGCTCGCGACCACAGCGCTTTCGCCTATAATCACGAGTTTTCTTTTTGGGGCTTCTTTAGCTTTTGGGGTGCAATCCCATTTTCTTTGCGCGCTCTATAATAAATTGTAAGGCAGCTTCGTGCTCATTGGGCACTTCTCCGTCGAGGACAGCATCTTTAAGGGCAGACTTGAGCGCTCCCACTTCGCGACAGGGAGCCAAACCGAAGAGCTCCATGATTTCTTCGCCCTTGACGGGAGGTTGGAAATTGCGGATCTTGTCTTTTTCCTCGATGTCTACCAACTTTTTCCGGACCAATCGGTAGTTTGCGAAGAAACTTTGCTTGCGGCGTTCGTTTTTTGAGGTGATGTCTGCTTCGCACAGCATCATCAGGTCGTCAATGTCGTCACCGGCATCGAAAAGCAGGCGGCGCACAGCAGAATCCGTGACTTCGTCGTCGGCTATGTTGATGGGACGCATGTGGAGGTCGACGAGTTTCTCTACGTATTTCATGCGCTCGTCGAGAGGGAGCTTCAGCCTTCGGAACAGCGGCTTCACCATTTTCATCCCGAGGTAATTGTGGTTGTGGAAAGTCCAGCCCACTTTATTGTCCCACCGCTTAGATTTCGGTTTCCCGATGTCGTGCAACAGCGCCGACCAGCGCAAAAAGAGTAACCGGTCGGTCGAAAACAAGGGCTTGTCTCCTGCGTCGGGACGTTTGCTGTGAAGCTCCTCCGCATCGCGCTGGCGCTGCACAAGATTCTCCAGCACTTCGAGCGTGTGGTAGAAGTTGTTTTTGTGTTTGCGCCCATTTCGCTCTTCCACCACGTCGAGCGCCACTATTTCGGGCAAGATGATCTCGAGCAAACCGCAGCGATACAAGTCAATGAACCCGCGCGAAGGGTGGGGCGCCAGCATGATTTTGTTGAGCTCATCGATGATTCGCTCTCCGGAAATGATCTTGATGCGTTCTTTGTTGCGTTTGAGCGCCTCGAAGGTCTCTTCCTCAATCTGGAAATTAAGTTGAGTGGCAAATCTCACGCAGCGCATCATGCGGAGTGGGTCGTCGCTGAACGTGATGTCGGGATCCAACGGCGTGGCCACGATGCCATCTTCCAAATCGTCGATTCCGCCGAATGGATCAATGAGTTCGCCGAGTCGGTGCGCGTTGAGACAGACCGCCAACGCATTGATGGTAAAGTCGCGGCGCCGTTGGTCGTCTTGCAGTGTACCGTTTTCGACAATCGGTTTGCGCGAATCGTGAGAATAACTCTCCTTTCGTGCTCCCACGAATTCAATTTCTTGTTCGTGCCATTCAGTTTGGCCGTTTTCGCCCACCACTTTGTGACGCCATTTCACCTGCGCAGTCCCAAAGTTGCGGAACACGCTGCAATGGGCTCCCTTGCCCAAGGCCTTGGCGTAGGCTTCAGCGGCCTCGATGCCCGAACCGACCACCACCACATCAACGTCTTTCGACGGGCGTTTGAGGATGTAGTCGCGCACGTAGCCGCCGACGATATAGCCCTCGAGCCCTAAGGCATCGATGGTCGCGGTGAGTTGGCGGAAGTGGGGGGCTTGGAGATGAGCTGCGAATTCTTCTTGTGTAGGGATGCGCATGGTGCGGAAATACTGTGATGTGGATTCCTCACGGAGAGCGAATACACATTATATATAGATGAGAAGAGAGAAAGAGAGAACGAAAAGAAAAGAGCGAACTGACCCGCAGGTCAGTTCGCTGTTTCGTGCCTGAGGGCAAAAGTGCGAATAGACGGTTTATTCGGCGCGGAGCGTGAAACGCTTGAAATCCGTTACCGTGAGACCCTTTTCCACTTCGTTGAGGAACTGAGCCACTGTCTTCGACTTGTCCCAGATGTATTCTTGATCGAGGAGGCAAACTTCCTTGAAGAACTTGGCGAGACGACCATTGGCGATGTTCTGAATCATCTGCTCGTTGAGGTTCTTTTCCTTCTCGCTGGCAGTCTTCTCTTTGAGTTCGCGGATCTGCTGAGCTTCCTCTTCGGTGATGCTACCCTTCATGATGCCCTCGTTGAGGTGCTCTTCGCTTTCTGCGATGTAGAGATTGAAACCGGCCTTTTTGAGAGCGGCTTCGACAGCCTTCTGCACCTGTTCGAGACGCGTTTTCTCGATAGCCACTTTGAGTTCTTCGTCCTTCGTTTCCTGAGGAACACCGCTTTCGTCGATGGCAACGGGAGCAGCCGATGCAATCTGCATAGCCACGTTTTTGCCCACCGAGGGATCTTCAGTCTTGGCGCTGAGTGCAACGAGCGTGCAGAGGGTGTTGTTGTTCTGGTGGTTGTAAGCAGCGAGGTTTTCGCCTTCTACCACTTGGTAACCGTCGAGTTCCATCTTCTCGCCCGTGATGCCGGACTGATCCGTCACGCGTTCAGCCACCGTACGTCCGTCGATCGTGAGTGCCTTCACCTCTTCGAGGGTCTTGCAGCGAGCCACGATAGCGGCATCGATGATGTCGTTGGCCAAAGCCACGAAGTCTGCATTCTGTGCCACGAAGTCGGTTTCGCACTTCAGCGCGAGGATAGCACCGAAGTTACCGTCGATCTTCACGAGCACGCAACCTTCTGCTGCCTCGCGATCCGAGCGCTTAGCGGCGATAGCCTGACCGCGCTTGCGAATGAGTTCTACTGCGGCGTCGAGGTTGCCTTCTGCTTCTGCGAGCGCGTTCTTGCAGTCGCTGAGACCTGCGCCGGTGAGGGCGCGAAGCTTTTTGATGTCTTCAATATTTACAGCCATTTTGCTGATATAGGTATTGATGGATCAGTGATCCTGGTGTTGAAATGAAAAGAGCGAGGTCGAGGTGGCCGCCGCGCAGTGTGCACGTCGGCGCAAGCTCCACCTCGCTCTGAGTTAATCCGAAAAGTCCGATCGGGCGATTAGGCCTGAGCTTCCTCGCTCTTTTCGGTGCGAGCCTGACGGCTGCGACGAGCCTTGCCCTCGTCTTCGTTCTTCTCGTCGGCAGCGGCCTTTTCGACCTTGCGTTCTTGAAGACCTTCAGCGATGGCACCGCAAACAGCGTCGAGGATCACCTCGATGCTTGCCGTAGCGTCGTCGTTAGCGGGGATGGCATAGTCCACGCGGTTGGGATCAGCGTTGGTGTCAACGATACCGAACACGGGGATGCCGAGACGGATGGCCTCTTTCACTGCGATGTGTTCCTTGCACACGTCGACAACGAAGAGGGCAGCGGGCAGACGCGTCAAGTCAGCGATGGAACCGAGGTTCTTTTCGAGCTTGGCACGCTGGCGGCTGATCTGCAGGATCTCGCGCTTCGAGAGATTGGAATAGGTTCCGTCGGCCGTGAGCTTGTCGATGTTGGTCATCTTCTTCACAGCTTTGCGGATCGTGGGGAAGTTGGTGAGCATACCGCCCGGCCAGCGTTCCGTCACGTAAGGCATGTTGACGGAAGCAGCCTTCTCGCCAACCACCAATTTGGCCTGTTTCTTAGTAGCTACAAAAAGGATGCGACGTCCGGACTTAGCGATTTCCTTGAGGGCTTCGCAAGCCTCGTCGATCTTTGCGACCGTCTTGTGGAGGTCGATGATGTGGATGCCGTTGCGCTCCATGAAGATGTAGGGCGCCATAGCGGGGTTCCACTTACGCTTGAGGTGACCGAAGTGGCAGCCGGCCTCAAGAAGGGTTTCAAAATTAGTTCTAGACATTTTGAAATACGATTGTTTACTTTCCTGGAAGTTGCGGTGCATTCTACACAGAGCCAAATGGAGAAGGCCCGGTGATCAGTCGCCACAGGAACGGCGACGTGTGCCCCGATGAATTGAATTGCCCTTGCGTTCAAAGCGCAAAGGGGCGTTCAACCAACCCGCAAGTAGCGGCATGCGGCCACGAGGTGGCAGAAGACGGTCTTGCGAGTTTGGATGCTAAACGTTGTTTGAACTTCAGCAAACTTGCCGATAGGACGATTAACGCTTGCTGAACTGGAAGCGGCGGCGTGCCTTGGGACGACCCGGCTTCTTACGTTCAACTTGACGCGGATCGCGCGTCATGAAACCTTCAGCGCGGAGCGCCTTCTTGTCGTCGGCGTTGATCTTAACGAGTGCGCGAGCGATGGCAAGGCGGAGCGCTTGGCTCTGACCCGTGAAACCACCACCGTTGAGGTTCACTTTGATGTCGTACTTCTCCGTGGCTTCGAGCAGCGCGAGGGGCTGTTTCACCACGAACTGAAGGATCGAGGAGGGAAAATATTCGGTGAGATCACGCTTGTTGATCGTGATTTTACCGGTGCCTTCCGTGAGGAAAACACGGGCAACGGCGCTTTTGCGACGGCCCAATGCATTGATCATTTCCATTGTGTCTACGATTTTTTACTTGAGGGTGTTAATATCGATAGCCTTGGGGCTTTGTGCTTCGTGCTTGTGCTCTTCGCCTACGTAAACGTAGAGGTTGCTGAGGAGCTTAGCGCCAAGACGGTTCTTGGGAAGCATACCCTTCACGACACGACGGAGGAGTTTGTCTGCACCGTTGGGCTTAGCGAGGATCGATGCGGGCGTGTGCTCGCGCTGACCGCCGGGGTAGCCGGTGTAGGTGTAGTAAGTGCGGTCGGTCATCTTCTTGCCGGTGAGAACGAACTTGTCGGCGTTGATGATGATCACGTTGTCGCCGCAGTCTACGTGGGGAGTAAAGTTGGGCTTGTACTTACCACGGAGCAATTTGGCGACCTTCGAAGCAAGGCGACCCAGCACTTGATCGGTGGCGTCGACGATGACCCACTCTTTCTGTGCGGTATCCTCGTTGGCAGAAATGGTCTTGTAGCTTAAAGTGTCCATTCTTTTTAATGTAGTTTTGTAGTTACTAAGGAGCGAGCTCCTATTTCAATTAAGTTATCGTTCTCGCGATTCACTAACCACCGTTTTTCGGCCAATGAAACCCGGCTATTAACACGCGAGTGTGGCTGCAAATGAGCCACATTGATAATAATCGGCATGCAAATGTACTTATATTCTGCGAAATAGCCAAGCTTGTGAACTTGAAAATCTTCTTTTCATGGATTCTCTCTCCCGTTTTTTGATTTTCTCGGAGACTTTCAGACCGAAACGGGGCGTTTTTCCCATTTCGACGGGAGTTTTTCGTTCTCACTTGCCGGCAGTTCTCGTCCATGCGGGGCTGAGAGAGGAAAAAGGGAAGGAGTACAGAGATCGTGCCGCTTTCGGATCGCAAGGCGTGAGGATAATTCGATGTACGTTCGTCGATTGGGCGTAAGACGAGGAGCTCGTGCAAAATCATTTCCCCACTTTCCGATCAACTCTTCCACTTTTTTGACGTGAACTGCGTGGCAGCGTGCTGCACCCGAATCTCCGAATTTTGCTCCTCGCTCATCCGCTTTCCGGTGTGCATGCGCAGCGTTTGTTCGCGCACACGCGTCAGCTGTTTTTCGTTTTTTTCCTTCACTTCTTCACACGTCTGCAATAAAACGCTGTGAGACAGTTCATTTGGGGTGAAGGCTTTGTGAGTATCCTTCACGGGGCATTATCTTCACCCCTAATACGCAAACAATCAGTAAATTGCGAGGTGAAGGTGAAGACAAAAATCGAAAACTCATTGTGTGCGCGATACGCGCAGGCGCGTGTGTACGAATGCTACGCAAGAGCAGACCTCATGATCGATTACGAAGAAAAAGTCAACGGGGCTACCATCTCGATGAGGGAGAGGTTGACAAAATGAGGGGAGGATTCGTCAGAAAGTCCCCAATTTTTTACTTGTTCTTTCGTGGTTTCGAGAAAAGTGAAAAGAATCTTTTAGAAAATCTCGATTGTTCGAAATAAAATGATTACATTTGCCGTTGATAAAACACAACTTACCTTCTTTCTCGCCGCGTCGCGGCGTCCATATAGCGTAAAGTCAGGGACTTTCCCCGACGAGTCGGCGCACGTGATCATTGACTTACTGACCTACACGGTCCATCTGTCTCCACGCGCCTACCTAACGACAAGGCGAAATGGAGTAGGTATTTTCTTAGGGAGAGATTGAACGAACGGGCAAGAACGTGTGCTGTCTTCAGCATGGAAATAAGGACTGATTCCCAAGCTAATTTGCCATAGCAAGAGCGGAAATGCAGGCGCACGTTCCGTCATCTTGCAAATGACGGCGGAGGAATGTGCGCCCTCAGTGAGAGAGCAAGGTGTTCACCGCGTTCATAGCGCTTTGGTCGAACTTTTTCGCAGATTGCTTAGGAGCAATTTCTCAGTTCGCCCCGGGTGATCAACAGGTACTGCACGTTGTCGTTTCTATCTTGAGAGCGTGGACGCGATTCTCTTTCAAGCGCTGCTACAAGTGAGGTCTTTACACCATCTTGTAGCACGATTGGGGGGAAGAAAACGGCTACTTTCTCCGAAAGGTGTAGTTTTTACACGCTGATTGGGGGAGGTGTGGGTAAAAAAGAGTATATTTGAAGAGCATAAAAAATATTCGGCGATGATGAATGGAGGCCTTCTCAAGCGAGGTCGGTACAATGAATCTAAACGACGTCTCTATACGATTTCAGTAACTGATAAGTTTTGAGAAGTGCGTATAGGTAGCCAACAAACAATTGAGTATTTGCACAGGGAAGTAAACGCATAACGCATGAAAGATCTCACCTTGGTTCCGCTCGGCGGACTCTGTAATCGGCTTCGCGCCTTGTTGTCTGCCCGCAGCCTCGTTGACCATGACCACGAATTGCGAGTTCGTGTGGTTTGGGACGCCAATCGAGATTGTGCGGCACGGTATGGCGACTTGTTCGAGGATCATTTTACCCCCACCGGGCAATTCGTATTTAGCAAGTCGCGATGGTTCGATGCACCGGCGGTGTGGCGACACAACTTGCGACTGCCCGCCCTGTTTCGCTCATTCGTGTACAGTGCACAACGGGCTGATTTCCATTCGGATTGGACGGCAGGGGAGTGCTTGGCGCATTTTGAAAAATGGCAACGCGTCTATATCTCTACGGGGTTGCAGCTGTGTCAAACCCTACCGGAAGTCTGGAGAGGATTGCGACCTGTTTCACCGCTTCGAGAGCGGATCGACGCGCTGTGCCAGCGCATGGGCGCGCACACCGTGGGGGTACATATTCGGCGAACAGACAACGTGAAAAGTCAAAGCGTGAGTTCGCCGCAAGCTTTCGAACGGGAAATGCGTGCGGCGATAGCGGCGAACCCTGCAGTTTGTTTTTATCTGGCCACTGACGATAGTGCCTTGCGTGATCATTTCGTGCAATGTTTCCCCGGCCATGTGGTGCATCAGGCGGGTGAACCCACGCGTGCCACGCGAGAAGGTATGGAG
>CAJPJR010000038.1 GCA_905369775.1 Prevotellaceae bacterium UBA1746 | reverse complement strand
GGCGAAAAGACCCCGCACCGGCACACACCCACCGCAAGCATCACCACATCCCACCCCGCCCACACAGGCAAGCATACAACAACCATTAGATATGAAGAAATTCTTCTTGCTACTCACCCTCATGGCAGCCGCCTTCATCGGGACAAGCGCACAGCAAGTCGTGATCAAGAACAATCTGCTCTACGACGCGACCACCACGCCCAACCTCAGCCTCGAGTTCGGCCTGAACAAGAAGCAGACCTTTGACGTGCAGGTGGGATTCAATCCCTTCGACCTCGACAAAGCCGCCAACAAAAAGTTCAAGCACATTGCCATCCAGCCCGAATGGCGCTACTGGACGTGCGAACGCTTCAACGGCCTCTTCTTCGGCATCCACGCCCACGCCGGCCGCTTCAACGTTTCGAACATGAAATTCCCCGGCGGCATCTTCCACACCCTCGACAAGCACCGCTACGAAGGCTGGTTCGTCGGCGCCGGTGTCGGACTGGGCTACCAACTCGTGCTCAACCGCCGCTGGAGCCTCGAAGCCGAAGTGGGAGCAGGCTATGCCTATCTGGACTACGACAAATATCGCTGCAACACCTGCGGTAATCTCGAAGCCAGCAAAACCAAAGACTATTTCGGACTGACCAAGGCCGGCCTCTCCGTCGTCTACGTCATCCGCTAAACCCCACACACGTTAAGCCCCTAAGCCACATGATTTTCAAATCTCTCTCAGTCATCGCATTGCTCTCCGCCGCGCTGGCGCTCCCGGCCCACGCCGCAGGAGACGTTCGGGGAAACGTCGGGTTCACCCCCGCCAAGGTCAAAGCCGGACGCGACAGCATTCGCATCGCCTTCGACGTCATTCTCGACCGCATCGACCTCGGCGCCAACGCACAACTCAACCTTCGCCCCCGACTCGTTTCGCAAGACGGCACGCAGGTCTATGAGTTTGCCCCCATCTCCGTGGCCGGCCGCACACGCCACATCATGTGGCAACGCGGCGATCGCACCACGCCCCAACCCCTCCGCGCTCGCGGCGAACGCATGGTCGTGCCCGTCAGCATCACCGCACCCGCCTTCGAGTGGACCCGCAGCGCCAAACTCAACGTCGAGGAGCAAATCACCGGCTGCGCCTCCTGCGAACTCGAACGCCACGAGTTCACCGTAGCCGAACGCCTCTCTCGCGAACCCTATCGCCCCACCTTCGCCGTCGCCTACCTCACCCCCGAGGCCGAAGCCGTCAAGGTGCGCTCCGAGAAGTTCGTCGCCCGCTTCAACTTCCGCGTCAATCGCACCGAACTCCTCCGCGATCTGGGCAACAACGCCGTTGAATTCGCCCGCGTCGACAGCGTGGCCAACGCCATCCTCGGCAACAAAGACGTGACCGTGCGCACCGTGAATATCGACGGTTACGCCTCGCCCGAAGGACAGGAAGCCAACAACATCCGCCTCGCCGACGGCCGTGCCAAATCGTTCGTCAAATACCTCGAACAAACCTACGGCCTCTCCACCCGCCTCTTCCACGTCGAAGGACACGGCGAAGACTGGGCCGGACTCCGCCAGTGGCTCACCGCCAACAACAACCAGTGGAGCGCACAACTCCTCGAAATCATCGACGGACAGGCACGCAATAATAACGCGCGTAAGGATGGCATGCGCAAACTCGACGGTGGCAACGCCTATCGTTTCCTCCTCGACAACGTCTTCCCGCAGCTCCGCCGCACCGAATACCAATTCACCTATGCGGTGCGCAGCTTCAACGCTGCCGAAGCCATCGAGCGCTACAGAACCAATCCGCGCCTCCTCAGCCTGGCCGAACTCTACCAGGTGGGCAACAGCTTCCCCGAGGGCAGCGCCGAGCGCCGCAGCGTGTTCGACACCGCTGAGCGCCTCTTCCCCGATGCGCCCGTGAGCCGCTTCAACGCCATTGCCGGCAATTTGGCCGCAGGTAACAACGGAAACTACGCCGATTTCCTCGCAAAGTTCCCCGCTTCGGCCGAACAACTCAACAACCTCGGCGTGCACTACGCCCTGGCCGGCAACTACAAGCAAGCCGCCGAGTGCTTCCGCCGCGCCGGCAACCTGCCCCAGGCCATCAAGAATCTCCAAGAATTGAGCAAGGTGGAGCGTTAAGACACCGCCGGCCTCACTGCCTCGCGCACCACAGGCCCAAGGTTGTCCGTACACTTCCCCAATCAGATAATCCATTTTATAATCAACAATTTATTCGTTATGAAGAAACATCTTCTCCTCGCAGCAATGCTCCTCACGGCTACGGCCTCTGTAGGAACGTTCACTGCCTGCTCGAATGACGATCCGGCACCCAACGTGCAGCCCAACAATCCTGAAGGCACGACGATGATGTCGATCCAATTCCAGCTTCAAATGCCCAAACAGAAACGTGCGGCAGATGACAAGCAGAACCTTGCTAACCCTGAGTTCAACTACGCCGGTAAGTGGATCGGTAACGACCTCATCAAGGCCGTAGACGTCTACATCTTCAAGGCCGACCCCGCTGCAGCCGGTGGTTACTCGCTCGAAACCAGCGACAACCTCGACGCTACGAAGATCGACTTCCAGCAGCCCATGGCCGGTAACAACGACGTGGCTTACATTCGTCCTAAGAAGGGCTTCAAGGTAAATCCGGGTCAGAAGAAGGTATTCGTTGTGGTTAACCCCACCACCGAAACCCAAGCTCTTCTCACCGGTGCTACCGACCTCACTGCCTTCGAAACGAAGTACAACGGCGTACTCGCTCTCCAGACCGCTGCCGGTAACCCCGCTCCCACCAAGTACACCGAAGCTGAGGCTACTACAGCTGCCGGTACGACCGATCCCTTCACCGTAGCCGATCACCTCGCCAAGGTAGAAGGCACCGCTGCCAACCAGAAGGACGTGATCGTCATGACCGGTCTCGCAGGTGAAATCAACGTTCAGGACAACGTGAACGAGACACAGACCTTGAACACTTCTGCTCCTGTGAACCGCGCTAAGGTAACCGTACAGCGTGCAGTTGCTCGTGTGCTCGTAACGTCCGACGCTACCAGCTACGACGTCAAGGGCGACAACCCCACGACTCCCGCTGTTGAATCGGAAGCTGACGGCAACGCAGTTGTCCTCGCTACGATCGACAACCTCACCTACGTAGTAGCTCAGGGTGAAAGCTCGCTCTACTTCAACCAGCAGGACAGCGACAACCCCACGAACTACCAGTACAAGACGCCCAACAGCACCTATATCCCCACCGGCACGGCCGATGATCCCGCTTCGGACTACGATGCAACGGTTTATCAGAAGTACGACTACACGGGTCTGTGGCGCAAGCACGACAACAAGCTCGGTGGTTACGACGTTCCCACGAACGCCGCTTACGACGCCTCGCTGAACAACGTTGTGGGTCAGGTGCAGAACCAAGACGGTCTCCACGGTGAATTCTTCCTCCCCAACACGCACGCTTACCATGACACCGATCGTGGACAGAGCGGCTACCGCAAGGGTAACACCGCATACGTCCTCATCCGTGGTAAGATCAATCCTAAGTTCGTCTACACCGGCAACGGCAATGTAGACCAGAACTGGACTGCTACCCATCCCAATGCCGACGTATTCCTCGGTGACGATGGCAAATTCTACGAAACGGCTGATCTCGCAAAGGATCCCACCACGGCTAACAACCCCGCGGCTGCTGCCATGAAGGTGAAGAAGTTCGTCAAGGGTAAGGTCCTCTACTTCGTATGGGTGAACCCCGACCACACCAGTGCTACGGAATGGATCAACTCGCCCGCGATCCGTAACAACATCTACCACATCCAGATCTCCGGTATCGCCAACTACGTGTACAACTGGAACCCGCTCATCCCGAACCCCAACGATCCTATCGATCCGACGAAGCCGGTGAGCCCCGAGAACCCCCGCGATCCTAACAACCCCAACAACCCTGATCCTCAGCCCAGCGTGCCCACGGATCCCACGGATCCCACGAAGCCCAACAAGCCGGATCCCAACGAGCCTCCTACGGACATCACGCCTAAGGATCCCCTCTCGTTGAAGGAAGCTTGGATGTCGGTTGACGTGACGATCCTCCCCTGGCAGGTTCACACCGCTAAGGTGATCCTCGGTAAGTAAACCGTTGTCGAAACGCATCTGCACAGTGCGGCCTTGAGCCCACTGTGACGAACATACCGCGGCGAGGGAGAAATCCCTCTCCCTCGCCGCAATTTTTTTCTACCCTCTCTCCCTATTTTCTCACATCACGATGCATTTACCTAACAAGCTTACCGGAGTGTTTTTCACCTTAGGATTGGGATTCCTCCTCTCCGGCTGTGAATCCATGTTCCACGATGATCTCGACAACTGCCCCCAGGCTGTGTATGTGAAACTCTACAACACGACTTGTAAGGCAGATTCCATCGGACTCAACACCCAGTCCAACGTTCACCTCCTGGCTTTCGACGAAGACAACAAGCTCGCTGCCAGCGCCGAACTTAAGGACATCGACCTCGGCAACAAGCAAAAGGGCTTCACTGAGATCAAACTCCCCATCAAAACCTCGACGCCCGACCAAGATCGCGTTTACAACATCTACGCCTGGACGGGACTCAACAGTAAGTTCACCGTAAGCGATGGCCAAATCGGCAAGAGCAAAGACGAAGTCTTCGCCACACTCCGCACGGATGCCGACGCCTCTTACGTGAAACTCGACAACGACCGCGTGTTCTTCGGAAAGTCCGAACACTCCGTCGTGCTCAACAACCCTGCAAAAAACGGATCGCAGGATAAGCATATCGCCGTGGCGGTCGGCGAAAAAACCTACCGCATCAATGTTTCCGTGGTGCTCGACAAAAGCATCCGCGAGCGCACTGTGAACGTGCCCAGCACCCGCGAATTTGGCGTCGTCATCTCGTCGGCCAACGCCACCTACAACTACGACGGCGCGCACAACGTCAACTCCAGCTCGGCGCCCTACAGAACCAACGGCCCCGTGGTGTACGGAGACACCGCGCTCACCGCTAAATATACGCTCCTCGACCTCCAATCCGGACTCAAGAGTCAGGTGAAAATCACCTACCAGAAGAACGGAGAGACCCGAGACGTGACCATGCCCCCCGAGATCAAAAACGACCTCATCGGTGCCATCTTGACCTACGCCAGCAACGAGGACAACAAGTTCAGCTTCAACCTCAATTGCGAACACGACATCGACCTCAAATTCCTCATCAAAGACAAGTGTAGGGATTGTGGAGACTACATGTGCGCGGGCGTGTTTATCAACGACTGGCTGGTTCACACCTTCAAAACCAAACTCGGAGAATAATTGAATCAGTACGAGCGCGAAAGCACCGCCTGTCTCCTTCCCACGTCCCTCGGGACTGCACAAAACCCACTTTCCGCTCGACGAATCTATAACGCGTACGCTCCAGGGGCGGGCCTCCCGCTCGCCCCGCCGCGTCCCACTTTCCCACCGCGCCGCGGCACTCAGCACGACGCATCACCTATATGACTATGCTCCCTTTACACGACATCTTACACCGCACCGGACTCGCCTTCGGACTTGCCGCACTGCTCGGCTTGGCCGCAGGGTGTCATGAGTACATCGGCCCGGAAGTGCTCCCCAAGCCCGGGGATGTGTATATGTCGGCTGCCGTAAGTATCAGAGGCGTGGCCGGCACCATCAACACCAGTGCCGACTTCGAGGACCGCGTCAAGACGGTGCGACTCATCATTTGCGACACCAACAGCGGAGCCGTCCTCTACAATCAGGTGCACCCCGTCGGGGATTTCACCGGTCAGCCCGAAGGACAGACCACCGTGTGGTCGAAGCCTTTCAGACTCACCGAAGGACAGCGCGACTTCTTCTTCATCGCCAACGAACACGACTGGAACCTCGACGTGCCCCTGGCCTCGGTGGTGAACCGCAGCCAACTCTTTGCGCTCCCCGCCCTCACCCACATCGCCTTCCCCGCCGGCTACCGGCCCTCGGAAGCCAAGCCCATGCTCATGACCCGCGTCTATCGCAATGTCACCATCCAGGCTTTGCGCAACGGTAAGGGCTCCTCGCAAACCGACCCCCAGCACTTCGTGGCCGACGGAGACGAACAAGTGGAACTCATCCGCACCCTCGCCAAAGTCAAGCTCACCCTCAAAGGAGTGGTCAATGTCGACGAAGTGGCCGGCACGCCCACGCCCACGGACATCAAGTTCAAGCGCGTGATCCCCTTCAAGGGCATGACGCTCGTCAATGTCCCGAAGTATTTCTCCCTCTTCGTCAACCCCTACTTCGACGGAGCCGGCTATCCCTCCACGGGACAGTTCTCCACCGACTTCTACACCGCGACCGAACTCGCAGAGACCAACGGATTCTCCAAGGCCCAGATGCTCGCCAACTCCGAGGCCCACTACCTCGCCCCAAGTGTGCAGCCCGGCCAACCCACCACGCTCTACGATTACGTCACCTCCTACTACGTGCCTGAGTATCTGCGCCGCGTAGACAGCAACGATCCCGCCCGCCCCGGCTTTGTGCCCGGATCCACCTCCTTCTATCTCACCGACGGCGGTAACAACGACTACTACAAGTTCTCGATTTGGCAAAGCTCCTTCACCGAAGGACAGCAAGAAGTGGACAACGGTGTCTACTACACCCTGCCCAACGCGGCGAACTACTCCAAGTTCTCCACCGTGCGCAACAACGTGTACAACATCGAAGCGGAAGAAGGTTTCCAACTCACGCTCAATTACAATATTGAGGACTGGTGCACGGGCCGCATCGGCCGCGTCTATGCCGGCTATCGCTTCAACGTAGTGGTCGAAGAGCCCACCTTCCCGGGCGGCGAAAGCACCGTGCGCATCGTCACCGCCGAGAAAAACCTCGTGCAACTCGGCCTCGTCGAACTCGTTCCCCTCGTGCCCAACGCCAAGTTCACCGTGGGCGGCGCACAGCAAAACACGCTCCGCTTCGGCAACGCCGCGGGACAAAGCGGATTCCAGGAGCAGGTCGAAGGCACACTCCGCCTCCCCACCGAGCCCACCGCCGGAACGCCCATCTTCCAAATCAAGTATAACAACAAGATCGTCCACACCGTCAAAAGCGAATAACGATGAAACTTCTCCATACGCTCACCTTCGCACTCCTGGCCGTCGCAGCGACCCTCTTCGGATCCTGCAACAAAGGCTACGTACCCGACGGACCCACCGGCGGTGAAGGCAAGATCAAACTCCAATTTGGCGCATCCGACCTCGTGCAACACGACACCCGCGGCATCGCCACGCCCGCCGAAAACACCGTCAACACCGTCGACGTGGTCTTCTTCCGCGGACAAAACAAAGAAGCCATCACGCCCAACACCGGCGGCGCGGCGGTCGGATCCTTCCACTTCGAAGCCACCACCGTGGGCGACTGGGTGAACAACGATCCCACCACGCAAACGGTCTACATCCCCGCCAAGGCTTCGGACGTGAACGGCACCACCGCCGTGACGCTCATCAACCTTCCGGCCTCCGTGCGCGCTCGCCTCGCCGTGGGCGCCACCGACGAGATCACCACCGTCGACCAGCTCACCAAAGCCGTGTCGCAAACCCTCGCCACCGTCGAAGATCTCACCACGCCCCTCCTCATGACCGGGCAAACCAACGTGACCTTCACCAACCCCGCCACACAGGACAACAAGATCGACGTCAACGTCAAGCGTGCCGTTTCGCGATTGGACGTGGTGCTCTACTATGATTGGGACAAACTCATCCCCAATCAACAGCGCGGCCTCTACACCTTCTTGCAATTCCCCTCGAAAACCTTCGTCGGTGCCAACGCCGACATCACCGGCCGCGTCGACGGTGCGAAGACCCAAGTGGCCGACCTCACGGCCCAGCCCGCGCCGCTCACCGCCACCGACCCCGTGCCCACATCGGAGCTCCCCTCGGTCTACATCAACGAGTACGACATCTCGGCCAAGACCGCTGCCACCGATCCCGCCCCCTACGTGCTGCTTGAGCTCCCCGCCATTCTCGGCGACGGCAACCCGCTCAACGGCATCTTCCCCCCGCCCGCCGGAGGTGACTTCAGCACCACGCCTGTCAAGAGCTACTACAAAGTCATCCTCCCCCGCAAAATCGAACGCAACTGCCGCTATGTCCTCCACGCCCACGTGGTAGGCCCCGGCTCGCCCACCGCCGATCAGGCCGTGGTGCTGCAGTTCACCCTCACCGTGCGCCCCTGGATCGAAACCAACGTCCCCGGCTTCGACGGCACCACGCACGAGAACATCTAAGCCTCCCACCGCCACTCACAAAGGGCGAACGTCTGACGCACGTTCAGCCGTTCGCCCTCACTCATATCAACCCTCATCACAGCAGCTTACTCCGAAATGACCAAGAATATCCTCCTCCTGCTGGCCACCGCCGCGGCTCTCTCCTTCACCGCCTGCTCCGGCGACGAGGAAACCCGCTATCCCGAGGCCAAGTCTGAAAAGGTCGCCTGGAAAGTCGACGTGCGCTCACAAACCGGTGAGTCTGTCAACACCGACGCCGCCGACAAGGAAGACCAAGTCGACAACGTGATCCTCGCCGGCTCCACGTATGTGGCCTCACTCACCGGGCAATCCTACTCCGCAGCTGCGGGCGGCACGAACACCGCTGTCTTCAGTGTCGAGAGTTTCCTCGGCAAAAAAGACTTCTTCTTCGCGGCCAACCTCAACACGGCCGACGCTGAGCGCATGGGCATTTCGGGCACGGAACGCGACTTCAACGCGCTGGAGTTCAACACCAAGGACTATCTCCGCGGACAGTTTGGCAACGACGCCAAAAAGCCCATCCCCATGAGCGCCGCCCTCCGCGATGTCGAGTCGCCCACCAACGCCGTGAGCGGACTCACCGCACTCACCAAGAGCGAGGTGCGACTCGAGCGCTGCTTCGCCCGCATCGACATCACCCCCCAGGCTGAAATCGGTAGCGCCTACGGACTGGCCTACATCACGCCCTACGATTTCAAGATCACCGGCATCCGCATTGTCAATGTCCCCGCCAAGTTCTCGGTGGGCGGCCCCATCGCCAACTACGATCTCAAGCACGCCGCCAACGCCACCGACTACGATTATCTGGCCTACGATCTGCCCGTCGGCACACCCACCGAAGATTTCACCGGACTGGTGCGCACCTATCCCACCATTTCGATCTATGTGCCCGAAAATTTCGTGTCGCATCCCGTCTTCGGGTCGGCTGATTTCAACGGCATGACCTACCTCGAAATCTCCTACACCTCGCAGTGGGGCACCGAGGGTCCCCGATCCGAATACCCCGACCCCCAGAGCGGCAAGTGCTACTACCGCATCGGCGAGGCCAAACAGGGCACACAATACTACGGACAAATCCGCCGCAACACTGTTTACAAGTGTTCTTTCAAGCTCGGCGAGAAGTTCGACGATTCCAACCCCACCATGCGCCGACTCAACGGACGCGTTCTCAACTAAAACCACCCATCTGCAATGAACAAGCATTCCTTATCCGTTCGCAGTCTCGCGGCTGCATTCAGCGCTAAGCGAAGCCTTCCCGCACTCCTCGCCGCAGGCTTGCTGATGGGATCCTTCGCCCAGCGCGCACAGGCCCAGACGCCGGCCACTCCCGCCACCCCCACGCCCACACTGGCCGAAGAAACCACCCACAACCTCCAAGACCGCATCACCCTCATCAAGGCCACGGCCGCAGGTACCGTCACCTTCACCCTCGCCCCCGAGGACCCCACGAAAGTGACCCGCGAACACTGGCCCATCGTCTTCATCGACTACGAAAACGACGGACAGAACATCCGACAGATGTATAATCTGACGGAAGACCGCACCTTCACCGTCAATGTCTCCGCCACGCAGGGCGGCGTCATCAAGATCACCGGCGAAGAGGGCATGTGGAAACTCGTTTCGGCCTCGCAGCAGATCAAAGATGTCGAATTAACCAAGGTGCCCTCCATCCGCTACATTGATCTCCACGACAATGTGCTCGGAACGGCCAACGCACAGGGGAGTTTCATCTTCCCCAACGAACTGACCAACGTCGAAACGCTCAATCTCGCCACCAACAAACTCCAGAACATCGGCTTCACGCACACTGATGCGACGATCCGCGAACTCAATGTTTCGGAAAACCTCCTGGCCAGCTTCCCTTCCACCAGCTTCACCAAGCTCCAGAAGGCCGATCTCTCCAAAAACCTCCTCACCGACATCGGCTATTCGGCCAACGACCGCCGCTTCGGCGACGATAAGTCGTTCAAGGAGGCCACCTGGACGGTGTACAAGGGCGGCGACGCCACAGCCTTCAACCAGGCGCTGGGCGGCAACAATGCCAACATCTACGCCTCGCGCGCCAAAGCCGCCGATGCTGAGCTCAACCTCACCGTCAACAAGCTCAACATCCTCACGTTGCCCACCAAGCCTGAGAACGTGACCGACGAGCACTACTACTTCACGCTCCAAGAGCGCTACGTAGTGCCCCAATCGCCCCGTGGCGACGACACTTGGCGCCCGCTCGAAACCATGACCCTCAGTTCGCAGAGCTATGCCAGGGGATTGGCCAGCTCCTTCAAGACCACCAAGTACGAACTCTGGCGCGAAATCAACCCCGGCACCGACGAATACATCCGCGTGCCCGACAATGAATTCTCCGTCGATCAGCACGGCGATCTCACCTTCCGCCGCGCCTACGGTCCCGGCACCCGCCTCTTCGTGGCCATGACCAACGAAGGCTTCAACACCGGCGGCGGACGTCCCCTCGAATCCTTCGAGCGCGGCACCGGCACCATCACCACCGACGGTTTCGATCAGGTGCTCAAACAGCCCGAAGGCACCCCCTCCGCCGACCGATCCACCTACTTCGCCACCGTTTCCACCACCGGCGCCAACGACATCGGTGACGGCGACACCCGCGCCCTCCCCAAACGCTTCTTCCGTACCAACACCTTCACCCTCGACGGTAGCAAAAACAACTACTGGTACGGTTATGTCAGCACCGACTGGGCCAACAAGGAAAACTGGACCGGCCGTTTCGTGCCCAACACCCTCGCGGCCAACTATGCCGACAACGAGCAGTCGGATGTGGTCTTCGCCTCGGTCAACGACAATACCCCCGATCCCGTCACCGGCGTCGCCGCAGAAAAGTATGGCGAATCCGCCATCCGCGACCTCTATGCCGACCAAGATCGCGTGGTGCGCAACTACATCAACGCCACCGAAACCGGACGTGCCATGGTCGCCACCCCCGGCAACCAGATTCTCCTCAAAGAGAAAGCACTCCTCTGGGATCTTACGACCAGCGCTGCCGCCGCCACCGAGCCCTTTGCTTCGCGCGGCGTAGCCGACTACACCGTCGTGCAGGCCGAAGAGGGCAAACCCAACGGTACTTTCCTCCTGGCCAAACCCGCCGACAACGCCAACTACAAGGCCAACGTCGAGATGTTTGCCAAGTCCTTCGATGGCAACCGCAACAAGGCCTACGCCACCTGGCAATACTTCGGATCGCCCGTCAAGAGCGCCGATCGCAACCAGCTCCCCCTCGAGACCACCTGGGTGCGCAAGTACGATCGCACGCTCAACGTCCCCAACTCCGACGAGAAGTGGACCGACGTCAACAACGGCACCCTCGCCCAGGGACAGGCCTACGAAATCTCGCAGCCTAAGCCCGCCACCTATCGATTCATCGGCGAACTCAACACCGCAGACTTCACCTTCCCCGTCGACGGCATGGCCTCCGCCACCAACTATCAGGACATGAACATCCTGGCCAACCCCTACACCGGAGCCATGAGCATCGACAAACTCGACTTCTCCGGCGCAACGGCGGCCGACAAGGTGGTCTACCTCTTCAACACCGGCTCGCGCAAAGACTGGATTGCCAACAGCGGTCCCACCACCAACGGCACCACGCAGGGACAATACACCAAGGCCATCCCCGCCAACCTCGCAGGGCACGTGGCCGGCATGCCCAACCAGATTCCCTCGCTCTCCAGCTTCATGGTCAAGAGCACCGCGGCCGGCAACCTCAAGTATCGCTATGCCGACCTCGTCACCGCCACCGAGGAGAACCGCGCACCCCAGCGCCACTTCCACTCCCTGGCTGTCGACGTCGAAAGCGCCAAGACGGCCGATCGCCTCTGGCTCGTTCAAGCCGAAGGCACCACCGATCGCTACGACAACGGTTGGGACGGTGAGAAGATCTTCGCACCCGGCGAAGCTGCCCTCTACGCTATGCAAGATCGCAGCTACCAGGTGACCACCACCGACGCCATCGGTGAAACCAAAGTCGGCTTCGTGCCCGGCGACGGCGAGCAGAACTACAAGCTCACCTTCCACCTCGACGGCGGCGACGGCACGCAGCAATACACTCTCCTCGACAAGCGCACCGGACTCACCCGCGCCATCCACGACGGCGACACCTACGAGTTCACCGCAACCAAGGGCGATGCTGCACACCGCTTCACCATCCTCGGCAACGGCGCGAAGGCCACTGCAGATCAGCGCGGATTCCAAATCTCGGCCGACCTGCGTCGCAACTTCACCGTCAAGAACTTCACCGACCAGCCCGCCGAAGCCCTCGTCTTCGACGCCGCCGGTAAGATCCAAGCCCGTTTCACTGTCGAACCCGGCAGCGAAAACACCGGCACCGTCGTCATGCCCGGCGCCTATGTGGTGCGCGTGTCCAACAAGGTCACCACACTCACCCAGCGCTTCGTCATGCCCTAACCGATCCCCTTGCTCAATGTGCCCTTCGGGGCTATATACTCCACCGCTCGCACAGCTTCCCAGCCCATGCGAGCGGTTTTTTTGTACAAGGTCGGGCAGCATCCGCGATTTTCCCCGCGGGCTTTCGCCTGTTTCGCACCGCCCATCACGAAAAAATCCGTAACTTTGCCCACACAACTTGCCCATCTCCTCTCCCGACGGTGAGGGAAGGCAAAACCCCGGCGCAGCCCTTTCGCCCTTTTCGCTCACACCGCGGCAAACGGCGCGCCCCTTCCACTTAATCCCCCATAGACATTATGGCACAAATCAGCAAACAAGAAGCCCTCGACTACCACGAAAAGGGCCGTCCCGGCAAGATTGCCGTCGTTCCCACCAAGCCCCACGCCACCGCCCACGACCTCTCCCTCGCCTACAGCCCCGGTGTGGCCGAACCCTGCCTCGAGATCCAGAAACAGCCCCACGACGCCTATCGCTACACCAACAAGGGCAACCTCGTGGCCGTCATCTCCAACGGCACCGCCGTGCTCGGTCTCGGCAACATCGGCGCACTGGCCGGAAAGCCCGTCATGGAAGGCAAAAGCCTCCTGTTCAAAATCTACGGTGGCGTAGACTCCTTCGACATCGAGGTCGACGAGCACGACCCCGAGCGCTTCATCCAAGTGGTCAAGGCCATTGCCCCCACCTTCGGCGGCATCAACCTCGAAGACATCAAGGCCCCCGAATGCTTCGAGATTGAAACCCGCCTCAAAGCCGAGCTCGACATCCCCGTCATGCACGACGACCAGCACGGCACCGCCATCATCTCCTGCGCCGGCCTGCTCAATGCACTCCAAGTCGTGGGCAAGCGCATCGAAGACGTCCGCATGGTCGTCAACGGTGCCGGAGCCGCCGCCATCTCCTGCGCTCGCCTCTACCTCTCCTTCGGCCTGCGCCGCGAAAACCTCGTCATGCTCGACTCCCGCGGCGTCATCTCCACCGCCCGCACCGACATCAACGAGCAGAAGCGCGAGTTTGCCACCACCCGCACCGACGTCCACACCCTCCAAGAGGCCATGCGCGGCGCCGATGTCTTCGTCGGACTCTCCAAAGGCAACATTGTCAACGCCGATATGGTCCGCTCCATGGCCGAGCGCCCCATCATCTTCGCCCTCGCCAACCCCGTGCCCGAAATCACCTACGAGGAGGCCAAAGCCGCCCGCCCCGATGTGCTCATGAGCACCGGCCGCACCGACTATCCCAACCAGATCAACAACGTCATCGGCTTCCCCTACATCTTCCGCGGCGCCCTCGATGTCGCCGCGACCGCCATCAACGAGCCCATGAAGCAGGCCGCCGTGCGCGCCATTGCCGCCCTCGCTCAGCAGCCCGTGCCCGAATATGTGGCCCAGGCCTACGGCTTGAAGGAACTGACCTTCGGGGCCGACTACTTCATCCCCAAGCCCGTCGACAAGCGTCTCATCGTCGAAGTCTCCTCCGCCGTGGCTCGCGCCGCCATCGAGAGCGGAGTGGCCCGTCGCCCCATCGAAGACTGGGACGCCTACCGCGCCCGTCTCGCCACCCTCATCGAGGACTGAGCCCCGGCGCACGGTGCCGCACGCTGTGCCCCCCGATCTCCCGTTCGCAACGCGAGCGGCCCGCCACTGTCGGCGAGCCGCTCGCTTTTTTGTGCCCCTATGTGGCCGGGAGTTCGCCGGGTGCGCGACCGAGAATTCGCCCGGTCTGCCCGCAGCGCCCACGGCCGCCGAGGCAGCCGCCGATGTCGAGCCGTCTTCGCCCCGCAGGCTACGTCATTTCCCTTCTCTGAAAAACAGCCCACCCAAAAGAATATCGTATTTTTGCACGTGTGGGTCACCGCCGCCCCTCGGCTGAAACGATGCAGCGCACCTGCGCACGAGGCACTTGCGGGCTTCGCATGCCGAACTCCGGCATTTGTCGATCGGTCTCGAACGAGCGGCGAAAATGTTACCTGAATTAACGAATAGGCGGTTGTAATGCCGAAAAACAACCCGTGGAGGTTGTGATGTAAAGTGTAAATAATGCAATGAAAGGTGTAATTACGGCCGATGTGGTCGGATCTACGCAGATCAAAACCGAGGATCGCGGCGAATTGCCTGCGCTCATCCACGAGCTCATTGGCGAGATCGCGCAGTGCCGCCCGGAACTGAAGCTCCAGGTGGACATTTTCCGCGGCGACAGCTTCCAAGTGTGGGTCGAAAAGCCCGAATGCGCACCGCTAGTGGCCCTTCTGCTTCGAGCGGGCTTGAGAATGTCGGCACTCCGCGCCGGCGAGCAACAGCTGGACGCGCGCATCTCGGTGGGCATCGGCGACGTGGCTTATCGGGATGCGCGCGTCTCGCAGTCAGACGGCGAAGCCTTCGTGCTTTCGGGCCGAGGGTTTGACCAATTGGGCAAGCAACAAAGACTCATGGTGCAAACCCCTTCCGAAACAGCGAACGAAGAGCTTCGCGTCGAAACGGCTTTTGTCGACGACATCATCTCAAATTGGAGTGCGCTCCACAGCAAAATCATGTACCAAGCCCTGCTCCGTGAGATGAGTCAAGGCGAACTGGCTGAAAAAAACAACACCTCGCAGCAAAACGTGAGGAAGAGGCTCGAAAAGGCCAAAGCGAAATTGATCAGGATGTACTTGGACCGAGTCGCATCGCTCATCATCGCCACACAAAACCAACGAAACAACCCATAAATCCCCTCCGTGAATACGATAAATGCTTTCTTGATGGTGCGTTTGCTCCTTGCGCATTGCATAGGCGACTTTTTGCTGCAGTCGACAACCCTGTGCGAGGAGAAAAAGTCGATCCCCGCGCTCAGCGGGTGGGGCTATCAGGCACTGCATGCCCTCATTTACACCGCCACAGTCTATGTTTTCAGCGCCGAAGGGCAGTGTGGGCCGCTCCCCCTGCGGGTGGGGACCACGCACTTCGCGGGGGTTGTGGCCAAAGCTTTCGCGGGGCAGCGAATGCCCCCGCCCGCCGATAGACAACGCGGGGCAGATGAGGGCAACAAGCCCTTCATCGATCGCAAGAAGATGATGCTCTTCCTCCTCGACCAGATCTTCCACTTGGGGGTCTTGGTTGGGGTCTATTTTCAGCTGTCGGGAAGTCTCTATCTACCGCCCATCATCGATTGGACGGCGGTCGGTATCTGCGCTTTGGCCTATCTCATCGTGCTGAAGCCCACTGCGGTTTTCATCCAAATCTTTTTCAGTGGATTTGCCCACACCACCGGCAAAAAAAGCCTGCCGCTCGCCGGCACCTACATCGGCTATTTGGAGCGGGTCATGATCGTATCCTTCATTTTGAGCGGATGGATGGAGGGGATCGGCTACCTGCTCGCGGCAAAATCGGTGTTTCGTTTTGGAGAACTGCGCAACAACAAAGAACTCATGCGCACCGAATACATCTTGCTGGGCACTTTCCTGAGTTTCACGGTGGCCGTGATGGTGGGCTTGCTCGCTCGCCACGTGTTGGACGCACTTCCCCGTTGAAACGCAGGGCGCAGGCGCCGATCTGCCCTTTTCTTCCGCTCCGGCAGCGCCGCGAGCAGTCGATCACTCCCCTGGCCTCCGTCGGCCGACAAGGCACAAGCGCACAGCGCCCCGAGCGGTCGAAGGCACGGCAGCGCACGTGGCTCGCACACCCCACAACGCAGCGCGAGAGGCACCCTACGAATGAGGGTGCCTCTCGCGTTTTTGCATCGACGTGCGGGCGTTGCGCGGCAGCGCACGGAGCGATGGGGGCGAACAGAGGGGGGCGGCCTGCGGTGGACCGAGGCCTGATGCGGCGCGCGGCCGTGCCGACTATTCGTCGTCGTCTTTGTCTTTGCGGCGGAACAGGCTGAAGAGCGTGAAGCCGATCAGCGCGGCGAGAAAGCCCAGGCGCACCAGCGTGGTTGTGGGCGAAGGCGTGGAAGTGAAGTAGAAGACGGCAATCACCACTGCCAGAGAGATAATGATTTTCAGGAAGTTGGGCATGGGGTGGGGAGGGGTTGTTGTGCGGCGCGCAATACGGTCGCCGCGATCGCTTGTTTACTCGTTTACCGGTTTACTTGTCTACTTGTTCTTGCGTCGACTCGTTTACGTGTCCACGGGTTTACTCGTCTACCGATTTACTTGTCTACTTGTTCCCGCGTCGACTCGTTTACGTGTCCGCGGGTTTACTCGTCTACCGATTTACTTGTCTACGAGTCCACGCGTCGACTCGTTTACGTGTCCACGGGTTTACTCGTCAACCGGTTTACTTGTCTACTTGTTCCCGCGTCTACTCGTTGACGGGTCCACGGGTTTACTCGTCTACCGGTTCACTTGTCTACTCATTTCCCCCGTCGACGGCATCACAATTGTCCGCGTACGGCAGGGAGGATCTGCGCCAGCTCCTCGACCACGCGGGCCCGTTCGAAGCCCTCGCGGATCACGGCCAGAATGGTGTCGTCGCCCGCGATCGTGCCGCATAGGCTTTCGGGTTCGTGCGCGTCGATTTCGGTCGTGATGCTCGTGGCGTAGCCCGGGCGGGTGCGCATCACCACCAGGTTGCCCGAGAACTCCATGCTCAGGAAACCCGACGAGCGCAGAAATTGCGGCGTGTGGATCGATGGTGCCAGCTGACGAACGTAGGCCGGGTGCTCGGGCAGCACATAGCGGTAGCCCCCGTCGCCCGAAACCTTGGCCGCCTTCAGCTTCTGGAGGTCGCGAGAGAGCGTGGCTTGCGTCACTTTGTAGCCCTCTGCGCGCAAGAGTTCGAGGAGTTCTTCTTGGCTCCCCACCGACGTGCGGTTCAGCACCAGCCGAAGCATGTCGAGTCGTTTGTCACGGTTGCCCATATTCTTGCAATGTTCGTTTTTTTATCCACGGCAAATATACAACTTTTTTCTCATTTCGCCCATTCGCCCCGCGAAATGTTCCACTTTTTTCTTGAAAACAAGTCTTAAAAGGAAACAACCCCCTATATAATAGGGGGTTCACGTGCTTTCTGTTATCCTCTCGTTTGAGGACGTTATTTTCTTGTTGGTGCAAAGTTACAAAGTGCTTTTTTTACACGCAATAGAAAGACCGATTTTTTCACCCTGAAAAGTTAAAGCGTGTTTCATTGAATGCAGAAACGGCGGTTTTATACCTTTTCCTGTTGGTATGGTTGAAGTGATAAGGGGTTATTTCTTTCATGTGGTGATATATGGTGCTCTATTCTCGTCTATCATTATTTATTTGCCGTGTGCGCTCTTCTTGTTTCATTGGTGGTATGTTGTGC
>CAJPJR010000037.1 GCA_905369775.1 Prevotellaceae bacterium UBA1746 | reverse complement strand
CCCCTCCACTGAACGAAATCAGTGGAGGGGTTTGTCGTATCAGAACACTTGATGTTGCCGCCGTTTCATGCGTCATCGTCCTTCAAAGGAATCCGATGGTGCGACGCGTGTTTCGGTGGGAACATATGACAATTGCCCTCAGCGCGATGCGGCGTCGGCGGGAGCCGGCGAATTCCCGAAAGCGCTGGGCATCGGAATGTAGCCGCGGGTGCGTTTCACCTCGTAGCGCGTCAGTTGCTCGTCGGAACGGAAACGATCGCCCCGCAGATCACGGTCGGGCGTGACGATATGCATCGGCACATGGGAATAGAACTCGTGCTTCTCGTTGTCCCAATACAATTGTTCGCTCGTATAGGTCACCCGGTCGGCCAAATTGCGCACCCGCACGCGGCCACGCAGTTCCCACAGCGATTGATTGTACCAATAGGCCGTATCGGCGGTGATGTAGAGGTCCACATTGAGCCGATCGTCGTAGCGTTGGAGCAACACCCCTTTGCGAAATTCCTGACGCGGAGGGTGGGTGCGGTCGAACACCAGCCACTCTTCGGAGAGGATCTTGTAGCGCACCACTCCCGAATCGCTGATGAGCTTCGAAACGCCGTAGGTGACCATCACCGGGAGCGAGTCGCGGTTGCGAACCGCCGAGCCGTTGGGCGGGGCCCCGTTGTCGCAAGCCGAAAAAGCCAGTCCCAGTGCGAGAAACGCGAGCAAAACATAAAGAAGACGACGCATGGGGCGAATCATTCCACCTTCCATTTATCGAACCACTTCTCGCCGAACGACAAACCGATGGACAGTCCGAAGAACTGCTCCTTCAGTGCTCCCGTCACAGCGGGTTGCAGCAATTCGTAGCGCGCCGACACATTGAGCACACTGCGGTTGTTGCGCGAATTGATGATGGGAAGTCCCACACCGAGCGTGGCGACATAAGATTTCGGGCCGTCGTGCCCGTCGACCTTCGCATAAGGACCGGCATAGCTCAAGCCCAAGCGGTAGCGCACACGCGGCGCCCAAGAGAGGGCCTCGGGGTCGGGCGTGTATTCGGCACCAAAACTCACCCGGTGGCGGTCGGTGAAGAGATGGTCGGCTTTGCGGAACACCTGACTTCCGTCGGCCAGTGTTTCCAACGAGGGTGCGGAAGCCCGACTCCATTGTTGCAACGTGTAGTCCAGACCGAGCCGCAGACGGTTGGCGTAGTTCCATCCGAGACCGACGCCAATGGTGCGCGGCAACGAGAAGACGTTGCGCAACGACACGGTATCGCCCGATTGGATGGCGCCGCTGCTGATGCGCTGGTTGTAGAAATCGGCACTGCTGTGTAGATCGTGGCCCAAACCGTAGACCAATCCCAGCGTGAACTCGTTGCGACGGCCGATGCGCTGCGACCATTGCGCGCCCAAGTCGACCGTATAGGAGCGCACCTCGTAGGCGTAGGAGCGACGCAGGGCGTCGGTCGAAGCAGAACTGAATTGTGTGTAGGCGGTGTGGGTGGTGGTGCCCCAAAGATAGCCGGCATTCACACCCAACGAAAGACCGCGGAGCGGCATATAGCCCAAGCCGGCATACACTTGGTGGAGGCCGCCGTCGCCGGTGTAGCGGGTGGCCGAAGTGAGTGCCCCTGAACCGCCCGAACCACTCAGACTTGTATTTTCTGTGCTGAGTTCATAGCCCACACTGCTGAAGGGGCGCAGGCCTAAACTGAAGCCGAGACGAGGCGCCACGCGGAAACCCGCCGCAAGATAGTCGAACTGCGCACGATTGTCGTTGTAGGAGGCGTTGCCGGCCGAGCGGTGATCGGCTTGCAGGGTGACGCCGACGTCAAACAGGAAGCTCAACGAGTCGAAGCGCGCATAAGAGGCCGGATTGGCGAAGTTCAGGCGCCGACTGTCGCTCAGTGCGATGCCGGTGCCGGCCATGCCTTTGTTGAATCCCAACGAGGGATCGTTCAACACGCCCACGCCGTAGCGGGAATAGGGAGTCGACACGCCCGTTTCCTGGGCGAAGGTGCCCAAAAACGACACGGCGGCCAAGAGCAAGAGGAAGTATTTCTTCATGGAAGGAGATGATACTATAATATATAATGTGTAGTGGCGCCGACTCATCGGCGGGTTCTGGAGCGACGGCCCTCAAAAATCGGTGGCGAGGCCGCGCGCCACAAGATACTCATCTGCAAAGGTGCAACTTTCTGCCGACACGGGAAAATCTGAGCGATTGCCCCCTGTCAAAAAAGTAGTAATTGGGCCATATTCTTCGCGCAAACGCCGCACATAGCCCTCGATTTCGAAGGCAATGCCGCGCAACACGCCGCTGCGCAGGGCCGTAGGGGTGTCGAACCCGAGCAAAGGCAATTCGCCTCGGGCATCGACGTGCGGAAGGCGCGAGGTGTGGGCATGCATGGCGGCCAGGCGCATGTCGACACCGGGGCTGATGTTGCCGCCCACGTAGTGCCCATCGGCCAGCAACACGTCGAAGGTGATGCACGTGCCGGCGTCGATCACCAGCAAGTGGCCGGTGGGCTGCAGACAACGCGCACCCAACACAGCCGCGAGGCGATCGGCACCGAGGGTTTGGGGCGTACGGTAATCGAGGTGCACGCCGTTCACCTCCGCCGCGGGAACGAGGCGACGCGCAGCCCAACCCGTGCGCGACAATATGTGTTCCACGGTGGCCATATCGGCGCCGACGCTGCACCAGTGCACCGCTTCGATCGACGGACAGCGGGCCCCGATCTGCGCAAGGGCGGCCGGAAGTTCGGCCAGCGCACAGACGGCTTCCGGTCGCGGGCGGCCGTCGAGAAACGAGACGAGTTTGGCGCGGGTGTTGCCGATGTCGAGCGTGAGGAGCATGGAACGTGGGAGAAAGGCGTGCGAACCGGAGGCGGGAAGCGCCCGTGATTTAACATTAAAACGCAAGAAAAACAACCACATCGCAGAGCGACGAGAGAAACTTGCGCGTGTTGTGCCGGCAAAGTTACACCACACGGACAAAAAAAACAAATTACACTTTGCTTTTCGCGCCTTACAAAGTAACTTTGCCCTATCATCAACATTAGAACCACGTGCTCATGAACGTTTCAGACCAGACGCTACATCAAATCGAACGCGCGCTGAAGAAAACGACCGAAAAATGCGGTCCGGAAAGCGGAGAACCGAGACTCACCGATTTGTACATTCTCGTCACACAAGACAGCGGAGAGATTCGTGTCCTCGACGATGACGACAACGAGATCACGCGTTGCGTCGTAGAAGAGTGGATCGACAACACCGACGAGGACTTCTACACCGAGATTCAACCGGTGCTCAAATCCTGCATCCACAAACTGCGCGAGCCCATCGAAGCCATGCACATCTTGCGCCCCTTCTCGCTGGTGCTGATCGACGAAGAGCACACCAACATCGCCGAACTCTATCTCGTGGACGACGACACGCTCATCATTGACCACCGACTCATGGAGGGACTGGCCGAGGATCTCGATGAGTTCTGGAACAAACTGGCCGCCGAATGAACCGGCAACGCAAAAGCTCAACGCGAAACCCGCAAAACGCACATGTCTAACACCACTTTTGAGATCGGCGAGATCAAAAAGCTGGCCCACGAAATCGCACAGCTCGAGAACAACGCCGACGAAGCCGTCTTGTTTCAGACGCTCTGCAAGCACTTCACCGTCGACCCCGAGGGCGTGTATGCCTATGCCCCACACGAGGAGACACCTGAGCAGTTGCTGCTCAACGGCCTGATGCATTTGGCGCTCGAACAGATCAGAGACGTCACGGAACGCAGACCGCAGACGCTCGAATGCGACGTCTGGCGATTTCAAAACAAGAAAGAGAAGTGGGTGGCCTTCGTCGGACTGCTCGACGGCCACCCCTACGAAATTTTCACCGGACTGCAAGACGACGACGAGGGCATCGTGCTGCCCAAAAGCGTCAACGCCGGATGGATTGTCAAGAATGTGAACCCCGACGGCACGACGCGCTACGATTTTTCGTTCGAAAATCGAAGAGGATACAAGACCACCGTCGAAGGGCTCTCCGGCCGATTCAACAAAGAGTATTGGAACTATGCCAAACTCATCTCGGGTGTGCTGCGCTACCGCATGCCGGTGGACAACGTGATTCGGCTCATCGAATCGCTACAACTGGAGAACGACACCATCAATACCTGGAAAGCGGGAGTGGTGCGCGCGCTCAAAAAATATGCCACCGCGGGCGGTGATGCCGACGAAAACGCCAATCCAACGATTTGACTCTGAGACTCATGACTTTCGAACCCCTTGAAATCGCACTCCGCAATCTCCATTTCTATGCTCACCACGGCGTGCTGCCCCAAGAACGCGAAGTGGGCGCGCACTTCACCCTCAACCTCTGGCTCACCGTCGAGCATGCCGAACCGGCCATCGAGGAAGATCGACTGGAGGGCACCATTAGTTACGCCGACGTCTACGAACTGGCGAAGGAAGAAATGGGCCGCCCCTCGCAACTGCTCGAGCATGTGGCCGGCCGTTTGCTCCACCAACTCTTTGCCACCTACCCCAACCTGGTCGAGGCCACTTGCGAACTGAGCAAAGACAATCCGCCCACCGGCGCAAAATGCGACGGCGGTGCCGTGACCCTCACGGCGCACCGCTAAAAACAGACTACACAGCGAAGTGAGGCGCCGAAGTTCGTGTGCGCACTTTGCTTTTTTGATTTCCGAAAATGAAATACTTCCCCACTCTTTCTCTCGGTCTCTTTGCCGGTTTCCTCTCGTTTTTCGCCACACCCGCCGCGGCCGACGAAGCCCCGAAGATCACGATCGAACAAATCAACGACGGCACCTTCTCGCCCCGGTACATTTATGGCGTGCATCCGCTCAATGATGGCGAAAGCTACTCACAACTTTCGGCCGATGGTCGGCGCATCACCCGCTCTTCGTTCAAGACGGGGCAAGAAACGGGCGTGCTCTTCGATCTCAGCAAAGCTCGCGGCGCGGCCAAACTCGAGCGCATCGACGGCTACATCATGAGTCCCGACGAAAAGAAGATACTGCTCCGCACGAACACCACTCCGGTCTATCGGCGCACCTCGCAGGCGGTTTATTACATCTACGATGTGGCCAACCGCAAGTACGAGCCGCTCTCGGAAGGCGGCCCCCAAATGTCGCCCCTCTTCTCGCCCGACGGCAATGTTGTGGCCTTTGCGCGCGACAACAACCTCTTCGTCGTGAAACTCCTCTACGGCAACGCCGAAACCCGCGTCACCACCGACGGCAAGCGCAACGAGGTGCTCAACGGTATCCCCGATTGGGTGAACGAAGAGGAGTTTAGCACGGCCCGCTCCTTCGATTTCACGGCCGACAGCAAGATGCTCTGCTGGGTGCGCTACGACGAGACGAAAGTGCCCGTCTATCGCATGCAGATGTTCGAGGGCATGAAGCCTGAACTCAAACAATATGCCGAATATCCCGGCACCTACGACTACAAATACCCCATTGCCGGCGCCGAAAACTCGAAAGTGAGTGTGCACAGCTACGACCTGCTGAGCCGCGCCACGCGCGAACTGGCCGTGCCCTTGGATTCCGACGGCTACGTGCCGCGCATCGTCGGCACTTCCGACCCCGAGCGTCTGGCCGTCGTGACACTCAACCGGCATCAGGACCGCATGGACCTCTACATGGTGAACCCGCGCAGCGGTGTGGCGAAACTGGCGCTGCGCGAAACCGACAAGCGCTATCTTCGCGAGCAGGCTTACACGGCCCTGCGCTTCTATCCCGGGCACTTCGCCCTGCTCTCCGAGCGCACCGGCTACCAACACCTCTATTGGTACACGCTCAACGGCCAATTGGAGAGCACGGTGACACGAGGCGATTTCGAGGTGAGCGATTTTTATGGATACAACGAGCGCGACGGCCGCTTCTACTATGCCGCGCACAAGGAGAGTCCGCTGCGCACAGCCGTGTATGCGACGGACAAGCTCGGAAAAACGACGTGTCTCACGCCCAAAAGTGGCACGCACGACGCGACGTTCTCCACCAACATGCGCTACTTCATGGACGTGTATTCGCGACTGGGCCAACCGCCGGTGACCACGCTGCGCAATGCGGCCGGACACACGGAGAAAACCCTGATCGACAACCGCGATCTGGCCGAGAGAATGGAGCAGATTGGCACGAAACAGGAGTTCTTCACCTTCGCACTGGCCGATGGTACGAAGTTGAACGGTTGGATGCTGAAGCCACGCGATTTTGATCCCAAGCGCAAATATCCCGTCGTGATGTACCAATACAGTGGTCCCGGCAGTCAGGAAGTGAAAGACGCTTGGAGCACAGGATTCTACGGCGGCGGTGTGTGGGAAGCCTTCCTCGCACAGCACGGCTACATCTGCGTGATCGTGGACGGCCGCGGTACGGGCGCACGAGGGGCTGATTTCGAAAAATGCACCTACCTCCGTCTCGGCGACCTCGAATCGCAAGACCAAGTGGCGGCGGCACGCTATCTGGGCAAGCTCCCTTACGTCGACGCTTCGCGCATTGCGATCTGGGGCTGGAGCTTCGGCGGTTTCAACACGCTGATGTCTATGACGCAGGGCGCGCCGGTGTTCCGTTGTGGCGTGGCGGTGGCCGCTCCCTCCAATTGGAAATTCTACGACACGGTCTACACCGAACGCTACATGCGCACGCCGAAGGAAAATGCCAACTATGAGCTGGTGAACCCCATCACGCGGGCCGACAAACTCCACGGCGACCTCCTGCTCATCCACGGCACGGCCGATGACAACGTGCACTATCGCAACTGCGCCCAGATATCGGAGGCGCTGGTGCAGGCGGACAAACCGTTTGAGATGCAGGTTTACACGAACCGCAACCACAGTATCTACGGCGGTGCCACGCGCACGCATCTCTTCAAGCGCATTTTCGGCTTCTTGGAACGCAACCTGAAATAAAAAACGTGGGCAGTCGCTGCCCTACTCTACGAAAAAGCCCGTCGACGCTGCTGCATCGACGGGCTTTTTTGGGCTTTCGGGGGGAATGGGGGCGGTTTCGACGCGAACCGTCGGCGTGGAGTGCGCGGCATTCGCGTTGTTGTTTTGCGGTAGAGCATCTTTCTGCCCGGTCGGCGGCAGAATATACGACAAGAGGCCGACGGAATGCTTCAGCGCGTCGGAAACGGCCGGAAACGGACAACCTGTGGCGCGAAACGGGGCGAGAAGGTGCGTGTTTCGACGCGTCTGCCTGCATGGGGCTTCGCATGCCGCTCCTGAACTTGCGCGCTGGACACAAAAACACCGCTGCTTTTTCGCAAATCATGGGGGATTTCGCGGAAAAGCAGCGGTATTTTTGGAGTGCGCTGTGGAGCGCGGAGCAAAACGGGCGCCGGGCGGCGGAACAAGTGGGAGCGAAGGGCGCGAATCTGGGTCAGTGCGGCCACAACATGTAGTCTTGCCAATCGGTGATCATGTGAAAGAGCAGCGCGATGGCTACTGCTCTACCCCACCAGGGGAGGTAACGTCGGCGGCCGTAAGGGAGGCAACACAACACGACGTAGAGGGCGATGGCGGGATAGGAATGGAGCGGATGAAAGCCGATGCTCATGCGGTGGGGCGCGAAGACGGGCGTGGCCAAGAGGTGGTCGAGATCGACCACCATGGTGGCTAACATGATGAAGTAGGCTTTGCACCGTTTGCCGTCGGGGAAAAACAACAGTGCAAGGAGCAGGGGGGCTACGAAATGGAGCGTATAGTGGACGACGGCGCGGAGGATTTGGATGTCCATGGGAGAAATGACTCTACAAGTGAGACTGTTGCGCTATACAAAGCGATGGCACTTAAATTTGAAGCCCTTTCCACGACCACAGCGGGCGGGAGAAAGACGAGAGGAAGCGTGCTGCGAGCGAATATATTGCTCACCAAACGTACATTGTGCCATTGCCCTGCCAATAGTAAGTGACGTACTTTTGCAATTGCGTGTAGTAGTTGATGATGCCTTGGTCCGGGTTACGGCTATTGCGCATCCGATAGCATAAATCGCTCAGCGAATCCAGCTTGCCGTTGATATATACCCACTGGCCGTTAGGTTGCTGGATGTACGTGCAGGTATATTCTACTGAGCCATCGGAATACGCATATTCGATGACTTGGGATTTGCAAACGCGATCGTGCAAGAGATCGTATGTCTCTAAGCTCAGTGTTCGCTTTGAACGCAAGACAGGAGCTGAATAGTGGGTGAAGTACTGGGAATACTCGCCGGAATCGTAACTCGGCGTGTACCGCGGAACAGATGAATAGCGAGGCGCAGAAAGCTCGGCGGGTTTGTACTCAGTCATAAACTGAGAAAACTGTGCGCGTGCTCCCAGAGAGAAGAACACGGCAAGGAACAAAAAGAGGTATTTTGACATAGTATGAATAATAAGTGGTGGCAAAGTTATCACTTTTCTACCCGCTGACAAATAGCTGACCGATAAGAATGTGACTTACTCCCATAATTTGGAGAGGTTACACCGCCTGAGGAGACAAAAAAATCCCCGCTCCTGGCGGGAGCGGGGATGGGGAAATAAGTATGTGGCTGAATTATTCTGCAGCTTCTGCAGTTTCCGCCGTTTCTGCAACGGGGGCTTGGCCGGCTTCTGCTTCGGGAGCGGCAGCGGCCTTCTTGGAACGACGAGTTCGCTTGGCCTTCTTTTCGGTTTTGGCCATGTGCTCGTTGTAATCAACCAACTCGATGAAGCACATCGGGGCGGCATCGCAGGCGCGGAAACCGGTCTTGATGATGCGGGTGTAACCACCGGGGCGATCTGCGACCTTTACGCTGACTTCCTTGAAGAGTTCGGTAACGGCGTACTTATCTTTGAGGTAGGAGAAGACTACACGACGACTGTTGGTGGTGTCTTGCTTCGACTTGGTGATAAGGGGCTCGACGTACTTCTTCAGCGCCTTTGCCTTTGCGACAGTCGTAGTGATTCTTTTGTGCTTGATCAGCGAAACGGCCATGTTAGCGAGCATGGACGCACGGTGAGAAGCAGTACGACTGAGATGGTTGAATTTCTTATTGTGTCTCATTTGTGTACTTTTGTTTGAATGGGATAGTTGATTGATCGGTCACAACGGAAAGCTGTGCGATCAGTCCTTGTCCAATTTGTATTTGCTGATGTCGGTTCCAAACGACAGATTCAGACTCTCGAGCAAATCATCAAGCTCCGTGAGCGATTTCCGACCGAAGTTGCGGAACTTCAAGAGATCGTTCTTGTTGTACTGAACGAGGTCGCCCAAGGTTTCGACGTCTGCGGCCTTCAAACAGTTGAGGGCGCGAACCGAAAGGTTCATGTCGAGGAGTTTGGTCTTGAGCAACTGACGCATGTGAAGCACTTCCTCGTCGAACTCTTCGTTGTCGGCGTCGGGAGCGTCGTCGACGGTGATCTTCTCGTCGGAGAAGAGCATGAAGTGATAGATGAGGATCTTCGCAGCTTCCTTCAGTGCATCCTTCGGGTGAATGGAACCGTCCGTAGTTACGTCGAGTACCAGCTTGTCGTAGTCGGTCTTCTGCTCCACGCGGAAAGGCTCGACAGCGTACTTGACATTACGGATGGGGGTGTAAATAGAATCGATGGGAATTACGTTGACATCGGTGCAGAACTCGCGATTTTCATCAGCGGGAACATATCCGCGACCCTTGTTGATCGTAACTTCGATCGTCATCGTGGCTTTGGAATCCAAGTGACAAATAGTGAGTTCGGGATTGAGGACCTCAAAACCGGACAGCTGTTTGCCAATGTCACCTGCTTTGAACTCCGTGGAGTTCGAAATGGTGATACTTGCTTTCTCAGTCTCGAATTCTTCTACTAATTGTTTGAAGCGAACTTGCTTCAACTTGAGAATGATGTTGGTTACGTCTTCCTTCACGCCGGGCACAGAGGCAAATTCGTGTTCGACGCCGTCAATCTTGATGGCGCAGATGGCGAAACCTTCGAGCGAGGAGAGCAGGATGCGACGTAGAGCATTGCCGACGGTGGTGCCGAAACCGGGTTCCAAAG
The DNA here is from genome assembly GCA_905369775.1 of Prevotellaceae bacterium UBA1746. Lineage (GTDB taxonomy): Bacteria > Bacteroidota > Bacteroidia > Bacteroidales > Bacteroidaceae > Alloprevotella. Next base: position 9,116 of record CAJPJR010000037.1, on the reverse strand, counting down.
GACGGAATTCGAATTTTCCGTTCTTGGCGTCGTTCTCGAGCATTACCACTTTGTCGGGTTTTTGGAATGCTAATATCGCCATGAAAAATCGTGTTATGAATTAGTTCTTAGAGTAGAGCTCGACAATCAACTGTTCCTTGATGTTCTCAGGAATGTCAGCACGTTCGGGCTTGTGGAGGAGCTTACCGGACTTGGTGCTTTCGTCCCATTCGATCCAGGGATACTTGGAGTGGTTGAAACCGGCGAGCGCGTCGGCGATGACTTCGAGAGACTTCGACTTCTCGCGAACGGCTACGATTTGGCCGGGCTTTACGCTGAACGAGGCAATGTTCACCACACGACCGTCGACCGTGATGTGCTTGTGGTTGACAAGCTGACGGGCGGCTGCACGAGTGGGGGCAATGCCGAGGCGGTAAACGACGTTGTCGAGACGGCATTCGAGGCTCTGGAGGAGGATCTCACCGGTGATACCGCTGGACTTGGCTGCCTTGTCGAAGAGATTGCGGAACTGCTTCTCGAGCACACCGTAGGTGTACTTAGCCTTCTGCTTCTCAGCGAGCATGATGCCGTATTCAGAGGTCTTGCGACGACGTACGTTCTGGTTGCGTCCTTGCATGCGCTTGGTCGTGTTGCCGAAGATGTCTTCGCCGAACTTACGAGAAAGGCGTACCTTAGGACCTGTATATCTTGCCATATTTGTTTTGCTTGAATGGTTGATTCGTGATTCGACGCCTGCTCAAGCGACACCCCGCGCCCGATGGGCAACGCGGTGGGCTTGGGACGAGGCCTTCGGTGAGTTTATACGCGACGGCGCTTGGGAGGACGGCAACCGTTGTGGGGAAGCGGAGTAACGTCGATGATTTCGGTTACTTCGATACCGGCACCGTGGCAAGCGCGGATGGCGCTTTCACGACCGTTACCGGGTCCCTTGACGTAGGCTTTCACCTTGCGTAGGCCGAGATCATAAGCCACTTTGGCGCAATCTTGTGCTGCGGTTTGAGCAGCGTAGGGCGTGTTCTTCTTCGAACCGCGGAAACCCATCTTACCGGCACTCGACCAAGAGATGATCTGGCCTTCGCTGTTGGCGAGCGATACGATGATGTTGTTGAAGGAGCTGTGAACGTGCAGCTGGCCTTGTGCGTCAACCTTTACGTTACGCTTTTTTGCAGAGACATTTTTCTTTGCCATAGTCACTTATTATTTAGTTGCCTTCTTCTTGTTTGCAACGGTCTTCTTGCGGCCCTTACGCGTGCGGGCGTTGTTCTTGGTGCTCTGACCACGAAGAGGAAGACCAATACGGTGACGGATACCACGGTAGCAGCCGATGTCCATGAGGCGCTTGATGTTCAGCTGTACCTCAGAACGAAGGTCACCTTCGACCTTGAACTCTGCACCGATGATTTCGCGGATCTTGGCGGCCTGATCGTCCGTCCAGTCCTTTACTTTGATGTCTCTGTCAATGCCGGCTTTGTCGAGAATCTTTGCCGAGCTGCTGCGACCGATACCGAAAATATAGGTCAAGGCGATTTCACCTCGCTTGTTCTGAGGTAAATCGACACCAACAATTCTTATTGCCATATACTTATTTGATGTTTTGCTTTGGATTAACCCTGACGAGTCTTGAACTTAGGGTTCTTCTTGTTGATCACATAGAGGCGACCCTTACGACGTACGATCTTGCTGTCGGGAGTGCGCTTCTTCAAGGATGCTCTTGTCTTCATATCTGGGGTGTGTATTATTTGTATCGGAACACGATTCTGCCTTTCGACAGATCGTAAGGGCTCATCTCCACCTTCACTTTGTCGCCGGGCAAGATTTTGATGTAGTGCATGCGCATCTTGCCGGAAATGTGGGCGGTGATGGGATGACCGTTCTCTAACTCTACACGGAACATCGCGTTGCTCAATGCTTCGACGATGGTTCCGTCCTGTTCAATTGCAGTTTGTTTTGCCATGATCTTAATAGAGATGTCCTTCCACTCGTTCTATGTCTTCGAACGTCGAAAGAATTTCGGGTTTGCCGTGATGAATGGCAATGGTGTGCTCGAAATGGGCGGCCGGGAGACGATCCATCGTGATGATACCCCAACGATCGGGTAAGAGACCGATGGACGGTTTGCCCAGGGTGATCATCGGTTCGATCGCGATGCAGAGGCCGTTCTTGATTTGCTTACCTGACCCTCGATGTCCGTAATTGGGCACCGCAGGATCTTCGTGCATCTCACGACCAATGCCGTGACCGGTGAATTCCTTTACCACACCATAGCCGTGTTGTTCGCAATGATCTTGCACGGCGGCGCCAATATCACCGATACGACGCCCCGGTAGAGCAACCTCGATCCCCTTATAGAGGCTTTCCTTCGTGACACGAAGCAATTGCTTGACTTCGTCGCGCACTTCTCCCACACAGAAAGTGTAGGCGGAGTCGCCACAAAATCCGTTGAGGAAAGTTCCGCAGTCGACGGAAATGATGTCGCCATCACGAAGCTCGCGATCGTCCGGCAGGCCGTGTACCACACATTCGTTTATCGAGGCACAGATGCTACCGGGGAAAGGTTCGGCTCCGGGAATGTCGGCGGGAAAACCTTTGAAGGTGGGCGTGGCACCATGATCACGAATGTATTGCTCGGCCAAGGTGTCCAGTTGTTTAACGGACACACCCGGCTTCACAATTTTGGCGACCTCGGCCAGTGTTGCGCTTACCAAACGATTGGCAGCGCGCAACAGGTCGATTTCTTCTTCTGTCTTCAGATAAATCATCCGAGTGGAGTTCTATTATCCTTAGTCATTTGAACGGTGACGTGTGTGTCCCGCGTTGAGCATTCGGTCGTAGTTGCGCACTGACATCAAGCTGTCAATTTGTTGAATGGTGTCAAGCACCACACCAACGAGGATGAGCAACGAGGTTCCACCGAAGAAGTGGGCAAACGCCTGGTGCACCTTGAAGGGCTCCATCTGAGCAAAGGTGGGGAGAATGGCGATTGCGGCGATGAAGAGCGAACCGGGAAGCGTGAGGTGGGACATCACGCTATCGATATAGTCGGCGGTTTCCTTACCAGGCTTAACACCGGGAATAAAACCGTTGTTGCGCTTCATGTCTTCGGCCATCTGCACGGGATTCATAGTGATTGCCGTGTAGAAATAGGTGAATGCTACAATGAGGAAGACAAACACGACATTGTAGAGAACACTGTTGGGATTGAGGAACTGCTGAAGTACGGGGCTTTGCGTCTTGGTGACATTGACAAGCATCAAGGGAATGAACATGATGGCCTGAGCAAAAATGATAGGCATCACATTGGCCGCGAAAAGCTTGAGGGGAATGTACTGACGAGCACCGCCCACTTGATTCTTTCGTCCTTCAATTCGTTTAGCGTACTGTACGGGTACCTTGCGTACTGCCTTTACCAAAAGAATGGCGAGCGCCATGACACCAACCAGAGCAAGCAACTCAACGAGGAACTTGATGAGTCCACCGCCTTCCGCACCAGAGAGCGCAGACGTGAGCTCTTCGATAAAGGCCATGGGGAGACGTGCGATGATACCGATCATAATGATGACGGAAACACCGTTGCCGACTCCGCGATCGGTGATGCGTTCACCGAGCCACAGCACGAACATCGAACCGGCTGCGAGAATAATGGTGGAGGTTGCCATGAACCAGAAACCATCACCAACGAGGAAGGCATGCGAAGCTTGCGTCTGCATTTTCAGGTTGATGAGGTAGGTCGGGGCTTGGAAAGTGAGAATGGCAAGCGTCAAGTAACGGGTGTACTGATTGATCTTGCGCGTTCCGCTTTCGCCTTCACGCTGCAACTTTTGGAAATAGGGAACTGCAACTGCCAAGAGCTGAATAACAATCGAAGCTGTGATGTAGGGCATAATACCCAAAGCAAAGATTGATGCTTGAGAGAATGCACCACCGGAGAACATATCGAGGAGCGACATCAGGCCGCCTTCGGTCTGTTTTTGTAAATTGGCCAGTGCCGTCGAATCGATACCGGGGAGAACCACGGTGGACCCGAAGCGGTAAATCGCCACGAACAGTATGGTGATGAGGATTCGCGTGCGCAAATCCTCAATACGCCATATGTTCTTTAGAGTTTCGACTATTTTTTTCATTCGACTCTTAGAATTACATGGTTTAGAGTTGAGTGGCGGTACCACCTGCAGCTTCGATAGCTGCTACGGCCGTCTTCGAGAAGGCATGAGCCTCCACGTTGAGCTTGGCTTTCAATTCACCATTGGCCAGAATCTTGACAAGAGTCTTGCGGTTGATGAAACCGGCAGCTACAAGTTCTTCAACTCCGATCTTCTCGAGCTGCTTAGCTTCGGCCAGCGTCTGGAGCGTGCTGAGGTTGATGGGCTTGTATTCTACGCGGTTGATGTTCTTGAAACCAAACTTAGGAAGACGGCGCTGAAGAGGCATCTGACCACCTTCAAAACCAATCTTCTTGCTGTAACCGGAACGGGACTTTGCACCCTTGTGACCGCGAGTAGACGTGCCGCCGAGGCCCGAACCGGGACCGCGACCAATACGCTTGCGAGTCTGGGTAGAACCGTTAGCCGGTTTGAGTGTATGCAATTTCATGATGTCGTACGTATTATTTATTCTACTACAGTTACCAGGTGGTGAACCTTGCGAAGCATGCCGCGAGTGCAAGCATTGTCTTCGAGTTCAACGACGTGATAAAGCTTAGTGAGACCGAGGGCATCGAGTGTGCGCTTCTGGTCAACGGGGGCGCCGATGCGGCTGCGAGTTTGCTGTACCTTAATTGTTGCCATAATGCTTATCCTCTGAATACTTTATCGATGGATACTCCGCGATGCTGAGCTACGGTGCGGGCATCACGCATTTCGCTGAGAGCGAGGATCGTTGCCTTTACGAGGTTGTGGGGGTTGGAAGAACCCTTAGACTTCGAAAGCACGTTGGTGATACCTACGCTTTCAAACACGGGGCGCATTGCACCACCAGCCACCACTCCCGTACCTTCAGAGGCAGGAAGGATGAGCACTTCGGCACCGCCGAAACGTGCAGCCTGTTCGTGAGGTACAGTACCCTTAATGATGGGCACCTTCACGAGGTTCTTCTTGGCGGCTTCAACGCCCTTGGCGATTGCAGCGGTAACTTCGCCGGCTTTGCCGAGCCCGTAACCGATAACACCTTTACCGTCACCCACCACTACGATGGCTGCGAAGGTGAAAGTGCGTCCGCCCTTGGTGACTTTCGTAACACGATTGATAGCAACGAGTCTATCTTTCAATTCTTCATTGTTTGCGTTTACTCTGATTGCCATAATCTTTAGAATTTGAGTCCACCTTTGCGAGCGCCTTCGGCAACTTCCTTCACGCGACCGTGGTAGAGATAGCCGTTACGATCAAAAACTACTTCACTGATTCCGGCCTCGAGTGCCTTTTTGGCCACGACTTCACCCACCTTGAAGGCTTGTTCCTTCTTGGGGCATGCTTCTTGACCGAGCGAAGAGGCTGCGACGAGAGTCTTTCCGGCTTCGTCGTCGATGACCTGAACGTAGATCTGCTTGTTGCTGCGGAACACGCTCATACGAGGACGAGCAGCCGTGCCGGAGATCTTATTGCGAACGCGATACTTGATCTTTACGCGTCTTGCTTCTTTTTGTTTTGTCATAATCTAAATCGTGGTTAGAGATTACTTAGCACCTGCCGACTTACCGGACTTACGACGGATCTGCTCACCGACGTAGAGGATACCCTTACCCTTGTAAGGTTCAGGCTTGCGGAAAGAACGGATCTTGGCGCATACCAGGCCGAGGAGCTGCTTGTCGCAGGTCGTCAAACTGATATAAGGGTTCTGGTTACGTTCCATCTTCGTCTCAACGGAGATCTCCTTGGGGAGTTCGATTACGATGGGGTGAGTGTAACCCAGCGTGAAAGTAACGAGGTTGCCCTTGTTCTCTACACGATAACCCACACCGACGAGTTCCATTTCGGCCTTGTACTGCTCAGTTACACCAACAACCATGTTGTGAACCAATGCACGATACAAGCCATGGAAAGCTTGCTTCTGCTTCGTCTCTACTTCGCTGTTCTCATCGATAGCGAAAGTGATGTGGCCATCTTCGATTGTGACTTTGATAGAGGGATCAACAGCCTGAGAGAGCTCACCCTTCGGACCTTTGACGGTCACTACATTATCCTGCAGCGTCACCTGTACGCCTGCGGGAATGTTAATCGGCAATTTACCAATTCTAGACATTTTGTTCCTCCTATATTTTAGTATACATAGCAAAGAACTTCACCGCCGATTTTGAGGGCGGATGCTTCTTTGTCGGTCATTACACCTTTGGACGTGGAGATGATAGCAATACCCAGTCCATTGATCACGCGAGGCATTTCACGGTAGCCGGTGTACTTACGCATACCGGGCGTGGAAACTCGCTTGAGGCTCTTGATTGCGCTCACTTTCGTGGCGGGATTGTACTTCAAGGCGATTTTGATAGTGCCTTGAGGACCGTTGTCCTCAAACTTAAAGTTGAGGATGTAGCCCTTGTCGAAGAGAATCTTCGTGATTTCCTTCTTGAGGTTCGACGCCGGAACTTCTACGACACGATGCTTTGCTTGGATCGCGTTGCGAAGACGGGTCAGAAAGTCTGCTATGGGATCAGTCATTATTGTGGATTTAATTTATCGGGAAATTCCCGACAGTGTTAAAAGGGATGCTTGTGATTCGACAAGGATCGATCGCTTACCAAGATGCTTTGCGCACACCGGGAATGAGACCGGCCGAAGCCATCTCACGGAACTGGATACGCGAGAGGCCGAAGAGGCGGATGTAGCCCTTGGGACGTCCCGTGATCTTGCAACGGTTGTGCAGACGGATGGGATTGGCGTTGCGGGGGATGGACTGAAGCTTCTGTGCGGCTTCGAAAGCAGCCTGGGGATCGTCGCTGTGATTAACGATTTCCTTGAGGGCGGCACGCTTAGCTGCATACTTGGCTACCAGCTTGGCGCGCTTTACCTCACGCGCTTTCATTGATTCTTTTGCCATATCGCTGATTAGTTGTTTTTTGCGTTCTTGAAGGGGAGGCCGAACTCCTTGAGAAGAGCGTAACCTTCTTCGTCCGTGGGAGCAGAGGTAACGAACGTGATGTTCATACCGAGCAGACGGTCGATTGCATCGATATTGATTTCAGGGAAGATGATCTGTTCCTGAATACCGAGCGTGTAGTTACCGCGGCCGTCGAACTTGCTCTCGATACCCTTGAAGTCGCGGATACGGGGAAGAGCTACGCGAACGAGTTTCTCGAGGAATTCGTACATCTGTTCGCGACGGAGAGTTACCATCACGCCAATAGGCATCTTCTTACGAAGTTTGAAGTTGGCAACGTCCTTCTTAGAAACCGTAGCAACAGCTTTCTGACCGGTGATAGCCGAGAGCTCGTTGATTGCAACGTCGATGATCTTCTTGTCTTGCGTAGCCGAACCCAGACCCTGATTGATCACGATCTTCTTGAGCACGGGAATCTGCATGGGCGAAGAGTAGTTGAACTGCTTCATCAACGCCGGAGCGATGCGCTCCTTATATTCTTTCTTGAGTTGTGCTGTATTCATTTGATTTCCTCTCCGGATTTTTTGGCGATGCGGACGAGCTTACCCTCAGCGTTCAGCTGACGACCGATGCGCGTGGGCTTGCCGGTCTTGGGGTCAACCACATTCAGGTTGGAAATGTGAATAGGGGCTTCCGTGCGCACGAAACCACCCTGAGGATTCTTGGCGTTGGGCTTCTGGCTCTTTTGAACCATGTTGAGTCCTTCGACGATGGCGCGCTGCTTGTCCACAAGCACGCGAACCACCTTACCCGTCTTCTTCTTATCCTTACCGGCAAGAACGCAAACGGTGTCGCCCTTCTTAATATGTAACTTACTCATGTGAGATATCGTCTTACTTGTGTTGGATTAGAGAACTTCGGGGGCCAAAGAAACCACCTTCATGTTCACTGCACGCAGTTCACGTGCTACGGGGCCGAAGATGCGGCTTCCGCGGAGCTCACCTGCGTTATTGAGCAGAACGCAAGCATTGTCGTCAAAGCGGATGTAAGAACCGTCGGCGCGACGGATTTCCTTCTTCGTGCGAACAATCAGTGCCTTCGAAACGGCACCCTTCTTAATGTCGCTGGACGGGATCACGCTCTTGACAGATACAACGATCACGTCACCAACAGAAGCGTAGCGACGCTTCGTACCGCCGAGTACGCGAATGCAGAGGGCTTCACGAGCACCACTGTTGTCGCAGACGGTCAATCGAGATTCTGTTTGGATCATGTTTACTTAGCTCTTTCTACGATTTCTACAACTCTCCAACGCTTCGTCTTACTCAGGGGACGAGTTTCCATGATGAGCACGGTATCGCCGACGTTGCAGTCGTTCTTCTCGTCGTGAGCGTGGTACTTCTTCGTTTTGGAGACGAACTTGCCATAGATGGGGTGCTTCTCCTTGAACTTGGCAGCAACGACGATGGTTTTATCCATCTTATTGCTTACGACAACCCCCTGACGGGTCTTTCTTAAATTTCTTTCCATTCTGGATTGTTATGATGGGTGGAGGGGATGAAACGAATTCCCGTCGACGTTCCGAGCGATGCATCATCAACACGTTTCTACCACTGCCGTCATCGGCGCAGCCGCGGTTTCGTTTTCGTCCGTTCCGTTTTTACTTTTCGTTCAGCACAGTCTTCATCTGAGCGATGGTGCGACGCAAGGTCTTGATCTGTGCAGAATTTTCCAGAGGAGAAATGCTGTGGTTGAGTACCATCGTTTCGTAGGCATTCACCTCAGCTGCAAGGCGCTCTGCGAGTTCGCCCTTGCTTTTGAGTTCGCGAATTTCTGCAATCTTCATAATCAAGCTTTTTTGTCGTAGTCGTGTCTAACAATGAACTTCGTGGTCACGGGGAGTTTCTGCGCGGCCAGGCGAAGAGCTTCCTTAGCGACTTCGAAGGGTACACCTTCGATTTCGAAAATGATGCGACCGGGAGTGATGGGGAAGACGTAACCTACGGGGTCACCCTTACCCTTACCCATGCGGACGTCGGCAGGTTTCTTCGTGATCGGTTTTTCGGGGAAGATGCGAATCCCTGTCTCTT
>CAJPJR010000036.1 GCA_905369775.1 Prevotellaceae bacterium UBA1746 | reverse complement strand
TCGATTACGTGCGTGGTTTGTATAAGGTGCTGCAACGCATTGCAGCAAAGTATCCTCGCGTGCCCATGATGCTGTGTTCCGGCGGCGGTGCCCGCTGCGACTACGAAGCGCTGCGCTATTTCACCGAATTTTGGTGCTCTGACGACACCGATCCCTACGAGCGCATCTACATTCAGTGGAGCTTGTCGAAATTCTTCCCCCTCAAGGCCATGGCTTCTCACGTGACAGATTGGAACAAGAAGACCGATCTCAAATTTCGCATCGATGTGGCCAGCATGGGAAAGCTTGGTTTCGACATGGATCTCTCGCAACTCAGCGAAGCCGATTGGCGTTTTTGTCGCGAAGCCGTGGCCCGCTATCGAGAACTCAAGCCTGTGATCTTCGACGGCGACGTTTATCGTTTGCTTTCGCCCTATGAAAGTCAGCATGCAGCCGTGAATGTGGTGGACAAAGCGCGCAACCGGGCGGTGCTCTTCACCTACAATCTCCACCCCCGCTATGCCGAGAACCTTCGTCCCGTACGTTTGCAGGGGCTCGACCCCGATCGGCAGTACTTGGTGGAAGAAATCAACCTGCGCAGCGGGACGCGCGGACTGAACACCACGCTTTCGGGCGACTATCTGATGAAGGTGGGGCTCCAAGTGCTCCGGGCCGACGAGGGCACCAGCCGGGTGTTCCGTCTCACCGCCCGCTGAGGCTCATCCCACACGCCCAACCTGCGGTGGAACGCCGTTTTTTTTGATGTGTGCGATCGTTGTGTTCGCCGCAGGTGGGCGTCTTTTGGCCGACGCCGCGCAATCGTCGGCAGCTACAGCCGCGCTGTGGTGGCGACGGGCGAAACAAAAGGTTGGACTCTCACGGAGTCCAACCTTTTTGTTGGCGTGTGTCGCAGTGTTGTTGCCGGCGTCAGGGAAGGATCGCGACGGCGGTTTCTTTTCTCAGCTCGACACCGTTGACCAGCTGCAGGCTGATGCGAAGGCCGGTGCTGTGTTTCAGCTCGCGCACCGGGACGAGGAGCGCAAAACGCGGGGGAAGATGCCCCACGTCCTTGCTTCTTCGGGTTTCCACGCGCCAGAGGTGCAGTGTGTCTTGCTCGCCCGCGATGGTATAGTGGTAGTCTGCCGCTTGTCCGTTGAGACGCATGAACGACATTTGCCCCCCGTAGGCGTAAGACGGGATGATCACCCGGGCTTGTTCGGTGAGGTCTACGGGCGGTTGCGCAGCGTGCAGTGCCTGCACGATGATTTTGCGCACGCCACACACGTGGGGCGCCACACCAATGGTGCGATGGTAGAGCCGCTCGAAAGTTGGATTGAATTTTAGGTCGAGGGCGCGTTGCGGCTGGAGGGTGTCGCCCAATACTTCGATGGGAAGGTTGAGCAAGGTGTCGCCTGCGCGATAATCGGGATGGTGAAGCTGCAGATCGCGCGGAAGGAGGGGAACGATGCGTCGCAGATTCTTTTTCGAAAACTGCACGGGCGTTTGGCTGTATTCCATCTCGAAGGTCCATTCGTTCCATGTTCGTGCCAAGCGAACGAGAGAATCCTGACTCTCGACCTCGGGAGAGGGCACCGGGGAGGCTTCTTTGTCACACGAGACGGTGAGCCATGCGGCCATGCTCGGAAGGAGCGCACAAAAGAGGGGAAGAAGTTTCATTTTTTCCGGGAGTGAGGGGGCTTAGAACAGCTGAGATGGTGCAATTTGGGCCTCCAATTGCTGGTCGTTGATGAGTTGGAACTCAATCTTCAGGTATTTGTAGCGCAGGGCCACGTCTTTCGGCAAGTGGAAGCGCAGAGCCGGACGCAGTTCGCCTAATGCGCGATCGTTGGCCTGCTCCACGGTGAGGTCGCCTTCGTGCGAGCTACTCTCGTCGCCGCACATCATGTGGTAACCTCCCACACCCTCATATTCGAAGTCGGGCGCCACTTTCCTGAAGGTGGGGAGATGGAGGCGTACGTTGCGGTTGAGCGACACGCTGCCCTCGTCGGTTACGCCGTAGACGTTCAGGGCTTTGACGCCACAAAGCAGCGGAGTGGTGTGGAGCTTTGTGCCGGTGGCTTCGTAAAACTCCTTGGCGAAGGTTGCTTTCTGCTGTTGGTGTGGGTTCACCTGCTCACCGTCGATCCACACATCGAAACTCACCGTTTTGGGCTCGGTGGCCGGCAATCTCAACCACCGTGTTGCGTCGCTCATTTGGGTGAGGACTTGCCGCGGGATCAGGGGAACGCGCCACGAGATGGGGATTGTATAGCTTTCGCGCGTTTCGGTGATGAGTGGATAGGCATCGGCGGCGGCATGCAAGGCGTCTTTTGGACGCTGAGGTTCGTCGGTGCCGCAAGAAAAGAGGAGTAGGGAAGAGAGAAGGAGGGGGAAGAGGGCTTTCATCTGTCGAGAATAAGAGGAAAAGGCGATATTTTTATAGCCTCCACGGTGGATAATTGTTAGGAACTTGGCCGATAGGGCCATGGATCGTTCGGAAATCACGGTTGTTGGGAGGAGGAAAACATAAAATGGATGCGCGTGTGAAGTTGGTACTCTTGGAGGCTCTGTGCGCTTTGGTGAAGCGTTTGGATGCAAAGATAGTATTTTTTGTCGGAATAGGTCTATTGAGGTTGTTAGATAGGGTTGTTTGTCGAATGGGGCTTCCCGGTTCTGTCTTTATAGATGGCATTTAGGTATGGAAGTAAGGAGGGGCAGATTGTACTTCGCCCGGATGGTAAAAAAAACTCCCCGACTTTTTTCAAAATCGGGGAGGTTTTTGCGTAGAAAATGGGGGATTTTTCGTCGTTACTTGCGGGCTTTGCGCTTGCGGGTGCGCTTCCACCAGAGGTAATAGCCGGAGAGCGGAAGTGAAGCTCCGAAGAGCGCGGCGAGAAACTGGATGACGCGCATGGGCCATCCGCCCCAACGTCCCGTGTGCACGGAATAGATCCAACCGCGGATGCGCTGACCGCGGTCGGCATCGGCATAGAGTTTGGCGTCAGTGACGCGGGAGCCGGTGGAATCGAAGGTGTAGTGGTCGGCCGCCCGCACGTTGCCCCATTCGCCCAGCGAGACGGTGCCACCTTCATCGCCTACTTCGATTGCGTCGGCATCGGGATATTTGGCCTGCAAAAGGCGGGCAGAGGTTTGCCATGCGGCATAGGTGCGCGCATCGGGGCGGGGTGCAGATTGCTCGTCGGCAGGATGCGGGGCGCCCTGCGCGGGGCCGTGTTGACCTCGACCTGATTGCGGCCCGTGGTGGCCACCGGCGCCGTGACCGCCCTTGCGCTGAGGCGGTTCGGCTCCAAGGGCTTTGTAGAAACCGGTTTTGTACCAGTCGAAAGACCACGTCAAACCGGTGGCAGCCATGGCCAGCAGGAGGACAAAGGCGTAGGCGCCGCCGATGGTGTGGAGGTCGAACCAGCGGCGATGCCGGCCGCGGCGCAGATGGATGGTGAGCTGTTTGCGCAGGCCGCGGGTGGTGCGGGGCCAAAAGGCGATGAGGCCGCTGATGAGCACGAAGAGGAACATGAGGGTGCTCACGCCCACGATGAGCTTGCCCCACCAAATGCCTTCGCCTTCGTGGGGGAAGTCGAGCAACCAGCGGTGGAGCTTGAACATGGTCTCGAAGAAGGGGAGGTGTTCCTTCTCGCCGGCCACGCGTCCCGTGTAGGGATCGACGAGCCACTCGGTGCGCGGAGGGGCAGAGAGGCTGAACTCGTAGTTGCGTGTGCTGTCGGTGGGAATGCTTACGCCCGTGACGGTGACGCCGGGAGCCAAGTGGGGTTGCACGCGCTGTATGAGTACGGGCAGCGGCAGCCGCCCTTGGCGCGTGACGTGCGCTTCGTAGCGATCGTGGTAGGCCCATTCAGAAAATTCGCCGGCAAACTCGATCATCGCTCCCGAGAAACAGATCAGGAAGAGGATGAGGCCGAAGGGAAAGGCGAGCCAGAGATGGAGACGCTTGAATGTTTTTTTCATGTGCGGGAGGGTTTGAGATCAAAATGCCGCGAAGGCGCACCGATCACCGAAGTGATGGCGCGCCGAAGCGGAAAGGCGGCGAAGATTCGCCGATGAGGGTAGACAATCTGTGGTGCGCAAATCAGAGCGGGAGGAGGCGACCCACCGCATTGAGCTGAGTGGCTTCGACTTCCACGCCGCGGGTGGCGACACCGGTGGAAAGATTGATCTTGTAGATGGCGGGATTGCCCGTTTTGGTCTTGACCGGCACGTAGGCGAAGCCGTTTTCGGCATAAGGACGGTTGCCGAGCGAAACAACGTCGGAGGGAAGACCGGAAACGGAGACAAATTTGCCGCTCTTGGCGCTGAACACGCCGAGTTGGTTGGCCAGATCTTGGTTCGAAAGCTTGTCGTAGCTCTTATCGTAGAGGTAGAACAGGAATTGGTCGCCGCCTACGGGGAAGGTGCGCTGGAAGGCGCGACCGCCGGTGAGGGTTTCGAGGTTGAAGTAGTAGTTCGGGTCGAAATCAGCGGCACCCTTCTTCACGCGCACCACGCCGGCCGGGAGCGTTGTCTGCTGACGTTTGTCGGACATCGTCTTGGCAAAGCTGGGAGAGAAGACATAAAGGTCGCCATCGGCGTCGTTCCAGATCATTTGGAAGTACTGCGACTTGAAACGACCGCAGGCGTAGCTGATTTTGTCGGTCTTGATGAGCTTACGTCCCTCGAAATTGTTGTTGTCGAAGATGGCAAGCCAGCATTCGTCGGGATATTGGGTCCACTGGAGCTCGCCTTTCTTGTAAGCACTGCTTTGGCGACCGCCGTTCTCGGTCTTCACGAGATCGGCAAAGCCCGGGCGAATGTATTTTCCGCCGTCGGCGGCCGAACCGTATTGACTTAAGCCCATGGGAATGACGGCCGAGTAGAGTTTGCCCTCACGTTGGAGCAAACCGGAGAGGGTGACGAACTCGCCGTTGCCGAGGAAATTCTCAGAACGGAACTGCGGGAGCTTCGAATCGTTGTTGCGCTCGGTCTCGGCGGGGATGTTGAGATAGGAAACGAGGAAGGTCTTGGGCAGATAGCCGTGGCTGTCGGCAAATTCCTTGGGAGAGTCGCCCGTCGAAACGGTCATGAGTTCGTCGTCCCACGTGCCGTAGGTGGTGAAGCGGCGCACTTCGAAGCCCTTGTCGCGCTTTTCGAGCTGACCGTTGCGCAGAACGTAAGAGCGGGTGGTGCCGGCATTGGCTTGGTTGTACTGCAAAGTGCAGAGATACTTGTTTTGGAAGAAGATGTACTCAAAGCCTCCGTCGAAGAGCAGGCCGTTGTCGCGCGGACTGAGGGTGCCGCCGGAGAGATCGGCCGTGGTGAGGAGTATGTGCGAGGCGGCATTGCCCGAAGCAGCGACGTCGGCGGGAATCACAAAGGTGCCTTTCTGTTCCACCACAGGGGTGTTGGGAGTGTTGTTGGGTTCGTCGGTGCCGCAGCCGGTGAGCGTTGCGGCGAGCAGGGCTGCGGGAAGCAGCGCCTTGGTGAGAGAGGTGAATTGCATAGGAAAAATGAAAATAGTTTATGGATGAGGGGAGTCTGCAAGGGCGGTTTTATTGCCCGAGGTTGAAGCGCACTTTGGCATAGAAGGCACGTCCGGCCTTTTGCAGGCTGAAATTGTCGTAGAGACGTTCGTCGGTGAAATTGCGTGCCTCGAGACTCACGGCATAGCGCCCATGAGCGAGGGTGAGGGTGGCGTTGAGGTTGTGCGAAAGCTGGGCCGGCACGACGTATTCGCCCTTGTTGGCACCGAAACGCGAGGAGTAGAACGTGAAGCTGTGGAGATATTGCGTGTCGTAAGTGAATGACAGCACGGTGCTGCGCGCGGCGGTGAGCGGGAGGCGCCAGGTGACGTCGGCATCGCCGAAGAGATAGGGGAGATTCGGCATGCGGTCGCGGTAACCATAGTTGCGCGTCACGCCGTCTTGGGCGAGGGGCATGTTGTCGCGCACGTCCATGAACGTGAAGTTGGCACCAGCACTGAGTCGGCGCCCCAGATCGTAGCGCAAAGAGGTGTTGAGACCATAAGTGCGTACGCGACCGAAGTTGACATAGCTGGCCCCGTAGCGTCCACCGCCCACTCCGATCACGTTGCGCTGGATGTAGTCGCGCGTGTCGCGGAAAATGCCGCCCACCTCGGCCAGCACGTGGTGCATACCGCGGCGCAGGGAGTAGGAAAGGTTGAGGTTGAGGTTGTGACTTTGCTCAGGGCGCAGGGTGACACTGCCGGTCTCGAGATCGTCGTCGCCGAAGAGTTCGTCGACATTCGGGAGGCGGCAGGCACGCTCGTACGAGAGTTTGATTTGCCAATTGGGGTTGAAGCGGTAGGTGCCCGCGCCGCCAAAACCGAAGTAGCTGAGGTGGTGCGTTTTGCGGACGAATTTCTCCTGGAGATCGCTGGTGCTCACCGGACCACTCACGTGCAGATTGTAGAGTTTGCCGAAGAGCGTGACATTCCAGCGGTCGTCGGGGGTAAAGAGGTAGGAGAGTCCGCTGATGTGCTTGGTGGTGGCGCGTGCGATGGGCGATTTTTCGTTCTCACGAGCCAGGAGGGAGGTGGCGTCGCGATCGAAATGGGCAAAACTGTGGTGGAAGGTGAGGCGACTGCGGGCGTCGAGATGGAAACGGGCGTCGAAATCGGCGTTCCAGTTGTGGTCGTCGTAGCGCAGGTGCAGGTAGTTTTGTTCGCCGGGGGAGTTGCGCAACACGCGCTCGCCGCGCCAGTTGAATGCATAGGCCGACGTGTCGACGTTGGTGGTGAGGTTGCGATAGTAGTTGGCCGTCAGCACCAGATCGAGGCGATTGTGCAGCAGATTGCGCTTGGCATATTGGAGCGAAGGCATGAAGGAGTGGCCGAAACGATACTTCTCTCCGTAGACCACCTCCTGGCGCACACCGTTTTGTATGTCTTTGTGCATGCCGGCCAGGGTGAAACCGAACAAAAGACGGTCGGCCCAGGGGCGATTGACCACGCCGCCGCGTACGGTCAGGGCTTCGTTGTGGTAGGTGTCGTGGAATCGGCGCACCCGTTCGGGATGGCGGAAATCGATGCTCCCGTTGGAAAGGTCTTTCACGGGAGCCGTGATGGTATAGTTATTGTCGGAATAGTTCTGGAAGGCACTCATTTCCACTTTCCATCCCGATGCCCAAGTGCGGTTCCAATTGAGCGTGCTCTTGTGCGTGTTGAACGAGCCGCCGGCGTAGGATCCGTCGACGTGCCAGCCCGATTGTGGAGTCTCGGTGACGATGTTGATGACACCACCGATGGCATCGGCGCCGAAAGTGACGGGGACAACGCCTTTGTAGACCTCGATGCGTCGGGCAAAATTGATGGGGATATTATTGAGTCCGAAGGCGCTGCCCACTCCTTCTTGGGGCACTCCGTCGACAAAGACCTTGACGTGCTTGCCACTGAAGCCGTCGAGCGAGACGTTCATGTCCGAACCCACGCCACCGGTCTCGCGCACTTTCACACCCGGTGCCGAGGCCAGCGCCTCGCCGAGGGACTTGGTGGTGTTTTGCAGCGAGCGCGTGTCGATAGCGACGGTGTTGTAGGCGGAATGGCGCAGGCGACCGAGCCGACCGGTGGTGACTTCCACTTCGTGAAGGCTGTTTTCGAGCGGCGGGAGGCGGAAGTCGAGGGTGATCACGCTGTCGGTTGTCGACTTCAAGGTCTGTGTGAGTTGCCCATAGCCGATGGCTGAGGCCGTGAGGGAGCGTGTGCCTTCGAGATGCGGAAAACGATAGACCCCCGCCGTGTCACTCACTGCGTGTCGGCCCATTCCTCGCACCGTGATCACGGCTTCCGGCACTGGACGTCCCTGCATGTCGAGAATGCGACCACGTACTTCACGATCGCCGGCGGCTTGGGCAACAGCTGCGCAGAAGAGGGTGGCAAACAATAGGGATAATCGCCGCATGCCATGGGAGCCATGTGACGAGAGACGAGAGGAGGGAGAAAGCGGGTGGGTGAGGAGTTGTAATGTCGGGCGATATTCGGTCATTCAGTCTACGTTTTTGTGTGTCGCAAGCCGTCGCTTCGAGGCTGTTGCGAAAATTTCGGTGCAAAGTTACGGCATTCGAGCGCGTTGGTCAATCACTACATGTGGGTATTCTGAACTATCGCAGTGTTAAGGGTATTCTTCTGCCTGTTAATTCTTTTTCTTCAATCGCGACACCCCGCATTGCATGAGATTCTTATGCTGTACAATATAAATAGGGCATTTCTTCCTGCCCATCGCGCGTTTTGTAGTTCTATGCTGATCGTTTTTGCATATTTGTACATAGGATGCGTAGCAGTGTGGTATTTTGTGGTACTGTTATAAGATGTTTGCGACAAAACGTGGGAAAAAAGTAAATGCCTACCTTTGCCATACAGAAAACATTGTGACGTCTTGGAAACACATTGTATTAGATTGAGACCTTTGTGGGTCATTGTTCTTTTGCTGCTCTTGTTTAGTGCTTGTGGCCGACGGGAGCGGCGCTATGTCGTGGGCATTTCTCAATGCTCTGAGGACGCATGGCGTGACAAATTGAACACGGAGTTGCGTGTAGGGGCGAGTTATTACGGTGACATAGACTTGCGCATCGCTTCGGCCAGCGACAACGATGATACACAAATCCGACAAATCAACCGATTTGTCGACGAAGGGGTGGATTTGCTCATCATTTCGCCCAATCAGGTCAGCACAATCAACGCGGCGATCGACAGAGCACGTAAAAAAGGCATACCTGTGGTGATGTTTGACCGAAAAACCAATGTCGGGAACTACACCGCTTATATGGGAGCCGACAATTATGGTATCGGACGCATGATGGGCAATTACGTTGCCTCGCGCTTGAAAGGAAAAGGCAACATCGTTGAAATCAAAGGCCTGCAAGGATCGTCTCCGGCCATCGAGCGCCATCGAGGATTCGTGGATGCCATTGCGCATTACCCCGGACTGCGGATCGTGGACAGTCGTTATGCCGGCTGGTTGCGTAAGCAGGCAACGACGCAGATGGACAGTGCGTTGCGCGAGGTGGGACCGATCGACTGTGTGTTTGCCCACAACGATGAAATGGCACAGGGCGCAAGCGATGCCCTGGCTCGTGCGCATAGAAATGAAGGCGTGATGGTGGTGGGTATCGACGGTTTGCCGTCGAAAGGTGGCGGCTTGGAGGCCGTTCGTGAGAAGCGCATCAGTGCATCTTGCATTTATCCCACCCGTGGAGACTTGTTGTTGGAACTGGCGCATAATATCCTTGAGAAAAAAGCCTTCGAGCGGGAGAATCGACTGCCGGCAGCACTCGTTACGCCCGAAAACGCGACGCTGTTCTACATACAAGGCATTGAACTCCAGCGACAGTATCAACGACTGGAGACCCTCAGTAAAAGCGTCGAGGAAAAAGTGGCACAGTACAACAACCAGAAGATTCTGCTCGTGCTTTTGATCGTAATTTTCCTGCTGGTGGTGAGCGGAGGTGTCATCATGTTGAGATATTCTCGCTTAAAGCACCGCCTGGCGGAGGAGGCGACGAACGCAAAACTGCGCTTCTTCACCAATGTGAGTCACGAGTTCCGGACGCCACTCACCTTGATTGCCGATCCCATAGACCGACTCAAAGAGAGCGATCGGTTGGAAGGACGTGACAAACAGCTCATGGAGGTGGCGCATCGCAACGTGAAAATTCTGCTGCATCTGGTCAATGAAATACTTGACTTGCGCAAAGTGCAGAGCGGCGCCATGAAACCGCAGTGGGTGCGCTTCGATTGTGTGCCTTATCTCCGCCTGTGGATGGCGGGGTTCAAGAGTTGGGCCGAGAGAATCAACGTGCAACTTGTGCTCGAAGTGCCGGAAAGCTATGAAATGACGGCCGACCTAACGAAAGTGGAGCACATCTTATATAATCTCCTCTCGAATGCTTTGAAGTTCACCCCGGAAGGTGGGACGATAACAATCGCGTTGCGTACGTTCCATGCCGGTGCTGAATTGTCGGTGACGGATACCGGTGAAGGTATTGCCGAAGAAAAATTGCCGCACATCTTTGATCGTTTCTTCCAAGCGGCCGACAACGCGTCGGGAGGTACCGGCGTCGGGTTGGCCATCGTCAAAGCTTATGCCGAGGCGCAGGGAGGTACGGTGTATGTCACGAGCCATCCGGGCGAAGGAAGCTGCTTCACCGTCTTCTTACCTGTGCGCGATGTGGAAGCACCGACCGTTCCTGAATCGGCACTCCCCCTCGAAGCCGAAGTGCGCGACCTGGCCGAAGTGTATCGTGTGGGAGAAAGTGGGGGAATGGACGACAAACTGCTTGTGGAGCGACTGATCAATCCCGACAACGGCGGAGCGAAACCGCAGGTCCTCGTGGTCGACGACAATCAAGAGGTGCGCGAATATGTAGCGCAGCTGTTGATGCCATATTATGATGTGTGGCTCGCAGCAGACGGGGAGATCGGTTGGAACGAGACGCTCAAACGCATGCCCGATCTGGTGGTGAGCGATGTGGCGATGCCGAAACTTGATGGACTGGAGCTTTGCAAACGAATAAAGAGCAACGAGATCACGATGCATATCCCGGTTTTGCTGCTCACAGCCAATGCACTCGATGACGAACAGCGCATCGAGGGATACGAATACGGAGCTGAGGCTTATGTGACTAAGCCGTTCAATGGCAAAGTATTGCTCTCGCGCATCGAGAATCTTTTGACTACGCGGCGCTTGTTGAAGGGACATTTTGCCGGAACGGAGGCCGAAGAGGAGCAAATCGGTAACGCGGAAGCGCAGTTCCTGGAAAAATTCAAAGCGGCAGTTCGCGCTAAACTGGCCAAAACCGAACTGAATGTCGAAGAATTGGGGGCCGATCTGGGCATGAGTCGCGTTCAACTCTATCGCAAGGTGAAAGCGCTCACGGGACTCTCACCTGTGGAACTGATTCGCATGACGCGACTCAAGCGTGCGGAGACCTTGCTTAGACAAGGCGGAAAAACCGTTTCGGAGGTTGCCTACGAAGTGGGCTTTTCGTCGCCCTCTTACTTCTCTAAGTGCTTCAGAGACTATTTCGGATGCTCGCCGGGATCGAAAATGCGCCCAAGCTGAGCGGAATCACTCCGGTGTAGCGTTTGTTTTCACCAAAAGAACCCGAATATAGAGCAGCTTTTCTCGATAATAGCGATTCGATTGCGCGCTCTCTACCTTTGTGTAATGAACGTTTCTCACACCACGTTTACTTTCTCCACCATCGCGGGAAAAGTAAACGTGGTGTTCTTTTTCGTTTGAGTGTACGCGATGAAGCTGTTGGTCGTGCATTTTTGTCGAGAGGAGGGAGAAACCTTTTCTTCCGTCTCCATTTCGAAAATGCGCTTCTCCCGCATAAGTGGAAGAGAAGGGGAGAAGGATAAGGATGGCGGAGCCCATTGCTCGATGCGGAGGGACAGAACGGCTGGACAAGGATGAATGTGACTTTGTTTTCCATTGTTTGTCTGCATTTAGAGGAGCATACGGGAGTTGAATTTCGAGCTGAAAGATCGAAAAATGGGACATTTGCACGCTTGCAAATTTGTTTCATTCTCGACAGGTGGGTAGGTCTTCTTTTTTACTTGAAACTTTATCTGTTTGATTACCAGTGAATTACTGTTTTGTGCAATAACAATAAATGGACGAGGTGTTGTAATAATGTTTCATGAACGATTTTTGCGCCAAAAGGTAACGTATGTAGTAGCCATGCACGAGTGAATGCACTACTTTTGCACTCGTCAAACGAACCGAACATCGTGTTCCCTATCTCGGACAGGTGATGAATGAAATCGGTTTCGTGGAGAATTGATGCAACTTTGCGTGCGTAGGGCGGTAAAACATTTCCCTCACAGATACTACCTAGACAATGAGGTAAAGCGATTGAGGGAAGAGGCTGATGACCCTTCCCGAGTTTTACCAGGCGGAGCAAACCTTTTCCAAGGACTGACTGAAAAAGCCCCGTTGACCAACACAAAAACGTGCCCAACTTAGCACAACCCGAACAACCGCCCTACGCTGCAAATTTGTTTCTCCGACGTTTTTTTATTGAACAAGCTGCTCCTTCAGAGCAATCCTCCTTGTAGCCTCGACTGTATTGGCTAATCGCCGAACGTCGCGGCGCTTTTTGTTTCTCACCGGACCATCAGCGCCGAAGAGGTTCTCTTTTCCTATTCCTCACTCCAAAAACTTGTTCGCTATGAAACCTTATGTCGTTGGTTTGGGCGAAGTCCTATGGGACGTGCTACCCGAAGGTAAAAAACTCGGTGGTGCACCCGCCAATTTTGCTTACCATGTTTCCCAATTTGGTTATGATGCGATGGCAGTTAGCGCCGTCGGAAATGATACACTCGGCGACGAGACGCTCCAGGCACTCAATGATAAAAACCTCAACTTTTGTATGCCCCGGGTTGATTACCCAACCGGCACAGTGCAAGTGACGCTCGACGACGAGGGCGTGCCCACTTATGTGATCCGCGAAGGGGTTGCGTGGGACAATATCCCTTTTACTGCCGAATTGGAGGATCTCGCGCACCATACCTGCGCCGTGTGCTTCGGATCGCTGGCGCAGCGCAGTGCTGAATCGCGCGCCACCATTCAATCGTTCCTGAAAGCGCTGCCTGATGATGCGCTGAAGATTTTTGATATCAACTTGCGCCAGAACTTCTACACCCGCGATCTCCTAGTCGATTCAATGACTGCTTGCAATATATTGAAGATCAACGACGAGGAACTGGTTACACTCGGTCGACTCCTGGAATATACCGGGCTCGACATGCAGAACAATTGCTGGTTGATGCTCGGAAAATATGATTTGGACGCACTGGTACTCACGTGTGGCGTGAATGGTAGCTACGTGTTCACCAAGGGCAATGTCTCCTATCAGGAGACGCCGAAGGTAGAAGTGGCCGACACGGTAGGAGCAGGCGACTCCTTCACTGCTGCGTTCGTTGCCGGTTTGCTGAGTGGAGAGAAAATCGCCGACATTCACCGGGTAGCCGTCGAAACGAGTGCCTACGTATGTACGTGCCAAGGTGCAATGCCCGTTTTGCCTGAGAAAATCACAGCCGCCTACAAGACAAAGTGAGACCGGCGGCGTCCCACCGTGCCGAAAATCATCTTGAAATAGAAATATCCCCCGCCCTGTCGTGTGTCGATAGGGTGGGGGATATCGTCTTTTGTCAGCGGAGCATCGGAGCCACGTAGAGTGAGAAAAAGGAGATGGGCGGAGAGGGAAATTCTCATCGATAGGAACACTCACCTTGAGATAGATTACGTGCCCATATATTGTTGTGGCGGAAACAAAACTCCCTGCCTTCTGTTGCAGAAAGCAGGGAGTAAAACCGAGGCGTGGAGTTGCCTTTGTGGGATTAGCGCAGATAGATGAACTTTTTGCCGTTGCGAACGTAGATGTTTCCTTTTACAGGTTGCGTCACAGCACGGCCATTCAAGTCGTAGAGGGTTCCTTCTTCAGCCTTTTGTTGTACGTGTTGCACGGACGAAATGACAAAGCCACTGAGGAATTGCGAAGCCGCCCCGGCGGACTTGGGTTGAGTGAAGTAAGCTTTTCCGGCCGGCAGATCACGTTCCAGAATGCCGAAGCAAGGTTGGCCTTGATTGATCGAGAGCGCGTAGTAAGCTTCCGGTGCAGCGGCTATTTCGCTCGCAGTGATATTCTTGGAGGTCCCTTTGAGGTCGTTTTTTGTGAACGATTGCGGGGCTTCTGTCGTTGCTGTCAGGGTATAGGTTCCGGGTTCTCCGGTGATGATCACTGCTGTGTTGGCAGGAACTACACTACCAATGGCTTTGAGATGAACCACTCCGTGTTGTGCATCGACTTCTCCAACGTGTGCTGTGAGTCCGGCAGGAAGTTTCATGGCTTTCTCACTGTAGAAAGTGGCACATTTCACTGAAGAGATTGTGAGCTGATTTGTCTCTGGCGCAACAAGTTTGAAGAAACGAGGAGAGTGTGTGCGCTGGGTAGGCGTATTATAATCTTTACCGCAGAAAACAAATCTATGAAGCTTGTTCGTGTTGAATGCAAACCACATACTATTATTTATAGAAAAAGTAAATTTGCATCCCCAGTCAGGAGTTTTGGGTTTGAAAGAGTCAATTGGTAAATACTGCGGATTGTCACTCCAATTTAGTGTATTATTCTTGTTCTTGCCAATGCCAGATGAAAGATATTTCTTAGCTTTGAAATTCTGAACGGTGAAAGATTTTCCGTTTGCACTGCGTTCCACTTTCCAAACAGCCTGTATAATGGGAGAAGTGACAGAAGTAGCAGAATTCAAAGTCTTCGATAGTTGTTCGCACTCCCCTACATTATTATTGTTGTGTTTGACAACTCCTGTGAGTGCTCGCATTGATTCCATATCGTTTTTATTCTCGACTGGAGTAACGATCAAATAATACCCTTCTGTAAAATCGTTGATAGAGTAGATTTCTTTGAATTCACCAGGAAATAGATCTGCTTCTTGAGCTTGACTCGACAATGCGGGAGAGAGTATTCCCAGAATTGTCATTAAGATACTGACTAATGTCTTCATATGCTTATTATTTTACAAGAGTCTGTTCTGCACCGCATGCGGTGGCTGCGTCGGTAAAAAGTGAGTTCTTGAGATCGATGGTCTTCACACGGAGCTTTTTCCCGCCGATACGAGTGAGTTTCGTACCATTTTTAGTAAGGGCCTCTTTGTCCGTGATCCAATCTTCTGCTTTCAGCAGATTGTCGTGATTGGCGTCAGACAGCGCGTCGTAATGGTAACGAATGTTGCGCAACGTAGCTGTGTATCCTCCGTCGCGCACTTCGAAGGTCAGTTGACAAATCACCGTGGCAAAGTCCGAAACCCACGCCGAGCGCTTGAACCACAAGGTTTCATGCAGCGTTACAGCCAAAGTGCCGTCTTCACTTTCGGCTGCCGTGATGCGAGAAGCCGGCAGGGCGTTGGGACGCGTGATAACTTGCGACAAATATTTTTGGAGTGCTGCAAAAAGCTCTCCGCGGGTTTTTCCCGGTGCGGTGTAAGATTGCTGGAACACTACTTGCCCATTCACTTCCGGAACAGCGCCTGCCAAATAGGGGGCGAGTTCTGCGGCAGAAGACGAGAGGGGACGCTGCGATGCCGAACCGGGAGACGTTTGCGCTGCGTCCATGTCGTTGATGTTATTGGCTTGGAGACCGATGGGAGCGGTCAGCGCAAGGAAAAGGAGAAAAGTGAGCTTTCTCATGGATTGAGGTTTGTTTGCGAAGTTACAATTTTTATGTTGAGAGACGAGTTGCAAGATAGGAAAAGCGCATTAAAAAGTTATTTTCAAGCTATTTGCTTGTTCTAACTTAGCAATATGGTTCCATTATGGGAATCTCTTGTGCACATTTGGGGGGAAAGCAAGCACGCAGCGTTTGCCGACGAATGTCGTCGTGCGAAACGCTGCGTGTGTAGGGAAATGAGAGTTGATGCCGGGCAATGGCGGTGATTGTGTCGGAAGTCACGCATCGCCCGCTGCGTCGGAGAATACGCGATGTGGTAGGCACCGCACCGTAGTGAAGCTTAGAGTAGCATATCCGATTTGACGCGAGACAATGTGGCCGAATCGACAAAGCGCGCAGCGATGGCAAAAGCAAAATCGTTGACGCAACCGGGACCGCGCGCTGTGATGATGTGTCCGTCTTCGCAGACTCGTTCGTTTACAATGTGCGCTCCGTGCAGTTCATCTTCGAAACCGGGATAGCATGTGGCGCGTCGCCCGTTGAGCAGGTCGCGTCGTCCGAGCAATATCGGAGCCGCGCAGATGGCAGCAATGAGCGTTTCGCGCATGTTGTGCGCAATGAGGGACTTACGCAGTCCTTCGTGCAGATAGAGGTACTGTGCGCCCGGCATACCACCGGGCAGAATTAAACCTTGACTTTGAGAGATTTCGCCTTTGCGAAATACGGTGTCCACCATGACGGGAATACCGTGTGAGCCTTTGATCAGTCGTGTGCCGGTCACGGAAACCGTAACGACCTCGATGCCGCAGCGCCGCAAAATGTCGATGGTGGTCAACGCTTCTATCTCTTCAAAACCATCAGCTATAAAAATGTGAAGCATAGGCTATTGTACGGGAGGATTACTATATGGCGGAGATGGATTCCGCACGGAGAGAGGTGATCTCCTCCTTTCTGTGCTGAACTTACCTTCCCGTTTGCAGGCAGTTCAGGTAGTGTTGTATGGTTGGTTGGAGTCCCATGCGCAGCGCGTCGCAGATCAGTGCATGACCGATACTCACTTCGTCGAGCGCAGGGAGTTGTTGTGCGAAATAATAGAGGTTTTCTAAACTCAAATCGTGACCGGCATTGATTCCCAGTCCCAATGTGCGACAGTGTCGCGCGCATTCCACGTAGGGCGTGATGGCTGCAAGCCGATTGACGTTGTAGCCGGCGGCGTAAGGTTCGGTGTAGAACTCTACGCGATCGGCTCCCGCGCGCCGGGCGTAATCGGCCATGACGCAATCGGGGTCAATGAAAATGGAGGAGCGAATGCCCGCACATTTCAGTTGCGAAACGATGTCTGTGAGAAATGCTTCGTGCCGTTGAGTGTCCCAGCCTGCATTGGAAGTGAGCTGTTCGGGTGAGTCCGGAACGAGTGTAACTTGTGTCGGACGAACGCGGCACACCATTTCCATGAAGGCTTCCGAAGGGTAGCCTTCGATGTTTAGTTCGGTGCGGATCGTTTGCGCGAGGGCATCGACATCCGAACGTCGAATATGTCGCTCGTCCGGACGGGGATGTACGGTGATCCCTTGGGCACCATAAAGTTCACAATCCTGTGCGGCTTGCAGCACATCGGGGTTGTCACCGCCGCGCGCATTACGTAGCGTTGCGACTTTGTTGATGTTTACGCTCAGTTTAGCCATTCTTTCTTTGGTGCTATGAGGAGAAAGCTGTAATTTTGCCCAAAATGGAGGACTTTCGGCTTTCTCGTCGCAAAAGTAATCAATGCAATGAGATTATGCAAGCGCCGTCGCGTTAAGTTAGAATAAACTGAGTGCTATATGGGCAATCTATCACGTCGGGTGGCTATTTTCGGTAATTGTCACCAGGTTGAGAAGAGCGATCACGCCGGGACTGTCGTGCGGTTGCTCCGCCAAGCGGGGATATCGGTCGCAGTGGAACGAGAGTTCCTTTCTTTTCTGAGGGAATGCACCAAACAGGGGGCAGCATTCCAAGGGGTAGAGGCTTTCGATGGATACGATTGCACCGCTGATTTGGCGTTTTCCATGGGAGGCGACGGTACCTTCCTCACAGTGGCCGAAAAAATTCGCGACCGACGTATCCCTATTTTAGGAGTCAACACGGGCCATCTCGGATTTCTGGCCGAGATCACCACGTCCGGCTTGGAAACGGCCATCGCCCAAGTGATTCGTGGCGAATACGAAGTGCAGGAACGCAGTTTGATTGCGATAGAGGACGAGCAAAATCAACTTACCGTCTATCCATTTGCCCTGAACGAGGTCGCATTGCTCAAACACGACAACTCTTCGCTCATCGAGGTCGAAACACGGGTGGGAGGGGCATTGTTGGCCAATTATTTGGCCGATGGACTGATCATTAGCACTCCCACGGGATCAACGGCCTATTCTCTTTCTGTAGGGGGGCCGATTCTCGAACCGCAGTCGGCCACGATCTGTTTGTCTCCCATCGCGCCGCATAGTCTGACGGTGCGTCCGGTCGTGTTGCGCGACGATGTCACCATCGAGGTACACGTACGCAGCCGCAGCGGCCGATTCCTGCTTGCTGTGGATGGGCGCAGCGAGACGCTCACCGCCGATCGTGTTTTGCGGATCAGAAAAGCGCACTACACCCTCCCTGTCGTCAGCATTCCACCTCATCATTTTTTTTCCACCCTGCGTGAGAAAATGATGTGGGGAAAGGATCGACGGCACTAATCGTCCGAGTCGAAACGCTGTAATCGTCTCAACTTCTATTTTATGGCAGCTCAACGCCCATTTTCTCAATTGTTTTTCTGGCTGTGGCATCATGGTCGGAAATTCCGTGTGCAGACGGTGCTCAACACTGTCACGGGCTTGTTGTCTGTTGGTTCGGGCCTGGCCTTTGTGGCGATTACCAAAATGGCTATCGACGTAGCGACGCATAAAAACAACAATTGGCAGCTCACAGAAGTCATTGTGATGTTGATCGCAGTCATGGTCTTCCAGATCGCGATCAATTTTTCCAATCGGTGGATACGCGCCGTATTGGGTGTGCGCGCGCAGAATCGCATGCAGCGTACCATGTTCCATCGCTTATTGAGCAGAAATTGGATGAGCATTCGTCACTACCACAGCGGCGATGTGCTCAATCGTTTGTTCAAAGATGTGGGCACGTTGGTGAGTCTCCTCACGGACGACATTCCCGGTTTTGTTACCACGATTGTACAGTTTTTCGGAGCTTTCCTTTTTCTCTGTACCATGGATTCGCGGCTTGCGTGGGTCATTGTGGGCATTCTCCCCCTCACGCTGCTCATCAGTAAACTTTACATGAAGCGTTTGCGCTCGCTCACGCACCAGGTGCGCGCCGAGGAGAGCAAGGTACAGAGCGCCATACAAGAATCCATACAACATTCGTTGGTCATCAAAACGCTCGACAGTCTTGATTACGTCGTCGATCGTCTGGCCGGCACGCAACAGCGGTTGCACGCCAAGGTTATAGAGAAAACAAAGTATTCCAGCTTTTCCGCCACTTTTGTCAATTTGGGTTTTGCCGCCGGTTATCTGGTGACGTTTGCATGGGGTGTTTTTGAACTCCAGCGCGACGCCATTACCTACGGCGTGTTATTGGCTTTTATTCAACTTGTAGGGCAAATACAAGGCCCTTTGCGGGCTCTCTCCGGCTATGTGCCGACGTTTATCAATGCGGCTACGGCCTGCGAACGGCTCATGGAATTGGAGCAGATGCCGGCCGACCGAGCTGCGATGAAACGTGCGTTGGCCACCCCGACGGTCAGTCGACAAGGGGAGGGGCGTTCGCGGCGCATTGCGCCCACGGGACTGCGATTCAGTCACGTCACTTATCGCTACACGCCCACTTCGCGTATCGTATTGCGTGATTTTTCATTCTATTTCGCTCCCGGCAGTGTCACGGCCATTCTCGGCGAAACGGGGGTGGGAAAAACCACCTTGGTTCGTTTGCTCTTGTCGCTGGTCCGACCGGTGGGCGGGTCGATGGATTTTGTCCTTGAGGACGGATCGACGATGGCTGTCATGGCAGAGCACCGAAATCTGTTCGCTTATGTGCCGCAAGGCAACAGCTTGTTGTCGGGAACGATCAGAGAGAACCTGTTGTTGGCCGATCCGCAAGCAGACGAAACGCAGATGCGTACCGTTTTGCAGGTGGCGGGAGCCGATTTTGTGCTGACATTGCCGCAAGGACTCGACACCCCTTGCACCGAGCAGGGTGGGGGATTGTCGGGAGGGCAAGCCAGGCGCATCTGTATCGCCCGAGCCATGCTGCGTCCTTGTCCCTTCATGGTGTTC
>CAJPJR010000035.1 GCA_905369775.1 Prevotellaceae bacterium UBA1746 | reverse complement strand
GCATTTCGCGACAAATACTGTTTCTTCAATGAGTTTTTCCAACCGATTTACATCAGAATATGAAGTTCATTTCATGTAATGTCAACGGCCTTCGCGCTTGTGTCAAGGTAAAAACTGACGACGAAGGCAACGTAACCAGCAAGGGTTTTGAAGCCTATTTCAACGATTTAAATGCCGATTTCTTCTGTCTTCAGGAAACGAAGATGCAGGCCGGACAACTCGACCTGCAGTTCGATGGATATGAGAGCTATTGGAACTATGCCGACAAGAAAGGCTACAGCGGAACGGCCATCTATGCGAAGCATCATCCGATGAATGTCAGCTACGGAATCGATCTTAAGGACTACCCGGAACACCTGCGTGGGAAAATAGCCACATTGATTGAGACACAGGTTGTGGCTCCAAATGCTGCACCCGATGAATCCAACTGGCGTCCATACTTTGATAGAACTGACGACAATACTCTCTTTCACTACTCCTCCTGGTCAACTCGTTTCGACATTTCCGAAGGCTTCGACATTCTCTATCGCTTCAGAGGATGCCCCGGTTCAATGAAACGATATCACCAAGTCAAAGGAGTTCACAAACTCTGTAACCCATTTAGCGTCAGCATTGATTCTACAACGACTACTTGCGAAAAAACCGGGTATGTCCTCACCAGCTACGACACCGGTCATCCCTACCGGATACGTGTTATCCGAACCGAGGACAACCAAGAGGTGTACAATCAAGTAAAGACGTTCACCTACGATCCCGATTTCCCGCAGCAGCTCGAAAACGAAATCATACTGCCCAAAACTTCGTCTTACAAGTTTGAGATAACCTCGGTCAATGAACCCATGACGGTATACACAACGAGTTATGGCCGAGTATATGACGCACCAAACTATATTCCCTATGGCAGCGACAACGTAACCTGCACAACAGCACGATACCAATTTGCGTGGGCCACCGGTGGTTGCCATAAGAAACAATGGATGATCATCCGCGACAAAGCAACCGGCACTGAAGTGGCACGTCTCCATCAGTGGTACGACGCAAATAACAACCCGCAATTCACAGTGACCGAGTATGATTTCGAGCGCAACAAAACGTATTCGATGGAGATCTATGATGAAGCCAACGCTTTAATCGGCACAGGTGCTTGGACCCCACAATACAATCTAGCGGAGAGATTCGTTTATGACGACTTCAATCTGGACAATCTGTGCGATGCCGATGCCCCCAAAACGGTAGGTCCCGGAAATGGACTCAATAATATATACGTTGAATGGGATAACGGGCAAGGCCCGCGATTATTTGGTGATAATATACAAAAAGTAATCGTACGCAACAACGCCACCGGTAAAACGTTCCAATCTCGGCGCTTTGAAAAAGGTTCTATCAACGTACGCCCATCCACAGGGGAAAAAGGTCATCCCATATTGAAAATAATAAGTTGGGACGAGCTTGATCCTTCAGGCCAAGTATCGAAACAAAACATTTCCCCTTCGCTCGAACCGGGAGAATATACCCTTGAAGTCTATACTTCCTGCGGTACAAAGACCTCGACGTTCAATATCACCTACAAAGCACCGGCAGAGTCCGACGTTAAACTCACGAATGTTCAGATAGACTGCGACGGTAAAATCAAGTTTACCCCGACCGGAACAGCCTCACTCCCCAATAGTACGGACCCGGTCAACTTCTCGACCTACCGTATTGATGGTGATAACTATACCACTTACAGTTGGGGAGACGAAGGCGCAACCTATAAACCCTCGGGCATCGTCTATTACAAACTCGACCTGCCGAATGGACAAACTTGTGAACGCCGCATATACTACAATTACACTTCAGAACCCCTGGCTTTCGACCGCTCCAACACGGTGAGCTTCTTCTGTGCCGGCGCCCACTCGGGCCAAATCAACGTAGGCCTCAAAGGCGGGCACAAGCCCTACATCTACGAACTGCGCACGCTCGACGGCACCCTCGTGGAGAAGAAAAGCGCCCATGGCCCCGTCACCTTCGAACACGGCAGTCTGGGCTCTCGCTACCGCATCGAAGCCACCGACTCCTGCGGACTCACGCACGTGCACCAAGACGTGTTGCTGCAAGACCCTGCCGCCATTTCGGGCAGCATCGCCGGCGACATCTTTGTCTGCGACGGCGATCCCGTGCGCATCAAAGCCGTCAATTTCCCCGGCGCCACCTACACCTGGACGCTTCCCGACGGCACCCACAGCCACAATCAGGAACTCTCCTTCGTGGGCACGCCCGACAAGGCCGGCGACTACACCGTCGACATCCAGCTCAACACCTGCAACGCCACCATCACCGGCACCTACACGCTCGGCGTCGGCCACCTGACCGAAAGCGCCGGCACACACACGCAGCGCACCTGCGCCGGTCAGAGCGCCGTCTTCGCGCCGGCCGATCCGGTGGCCACGCTCAACGGCGGAGCCCTCGACCAAGAGGACCTCGAGTTCCAGTGGCAGTACACCAAGACGCCCACCGACGCCAACTCGTGGAAGCCCATTTTCGGCGCCACGGAGAAGAGTGTCGAATACGTCGCCGCCTATCCCGGCACCTACTACCTGCGTCGCACCACTCGCTTGGGCGACTGCGTCGCGGTGGGCGGTTTGTGCACCCTGACCGTCGACCCCGGCATCACCGTCACCATGAGTGCGGCCGAGCGTCGGGTGGTGATCGACCACAAGAACCCCTTCTTGCTCACCGCCGGTCTCATCACCGGTCCCGCCGCCCGCACCTACGTGTGGCAGCGCAGCCTCGACGGCAAGACGTGGACCGACGTCGGCACCGACGTTTCCTACACCGAAACGCAACGCCTCGCCCCCGTGGTCTACTACCGCCGCATCATCCGCTCGGGCACGTGCGAAACGAAGGGCGAACCCATCACCGTGATCTTCAAACGCCGCTATCCCGCCATGGTCAATCCCCAGTTGCGCCAGCGCGTCGACCAGCATTGGTAAAAGAACTCAGCCCTCACGATAACTTTATCGTGAGGGCTGATGCTTTTTACGAGAGAGCTGTATCGCACTCCTTATATATATAGGAAAGAGAAGCCCTACTGCAGATGCAATAGGGCTTCCCTTTATCTTAGCGCAGTCATAGCGCTTGCATGTTTGTCTTGAAACATTTTCCTGTCGCGGACTGCAATTTCAAACTTCACGATGTCGGTTTGAACACCTTGTCCGGCGCATCGAAACGTTCATTTCTTCTTTGCCGATGCCATGGCACTATTATGCAGAACGCGGTAGCGAGGTTGTTTAGCCTTCGCCATAAGCGCTTCTTTTTGTGCCTTCGCCTTAGCTTGTGCCAACTCTCGACGATTGTTTTCGCGCTGCGTCCATTCCACCGTAGTGTAGTAGCGCCCGGTGGCAGGGTCATAGAGTTGGAATTGCGGGATAGTAGGTGCAGCATTGTCGGTCGCCTTTGGTGCCGCCGTGGGCAACACTTGCGTAACCTCCACTTGTGCAACGCCCGACCGAATCATGTCGATTTGTTGCGCCGCTGCTTTTGATAGATCCACAATCGTATTTGCGCGATAGGGGCCACGATCCGTAACCTTCACCACCACAACCTTTCCGTTTTTCGGGTTGCGCACGTGAAGCAGTGTGCCGAAAGGCAGCGTTCGGTGCGCGCAAGTGAGTGAATCTTTGTGGTAAGACGAACCATCAGCGGTTCGGCGACCATGCCATCGGTCACCATAGTAAGTAGCATTTCCCACCTTCGTGTTCTTGTCTTGCGCGTGCATAGCGGCAAAAGTCAACAGAGAGAGGAAGGAGAATGCAATCTTGTGTATGATATGCATTGGTTGTTTTTTGCGGCAAGGCAACCTCCGGATCTTCACAGGAAGAAGGCGAAAGCGACACTCGCGCGAAAGCGAGGAGTGCAATAGAGTTCTTTGGCTTGAACTTGCTGGTGAACGGCTGTGGTCAGCGGTTCGTACACTCGGCCTTGCCATGTTAGCACCGCAAAGATACGAAATGCCGTTTTGCTTGTGAACGATTTAACGCTGAAAGCCGAAGATGAACGATCCTTTAACGGATTATGCAATGTATGAGATTGCATTCTGCATAGAAAGTAAGAGAGGAGTCTCCCTACGTCAGGGAGACTCCTCTTCGTTAATCTGCTGATTTTGAAACGAGAATCGCTGTTTTATCGCACAATGAGCTTCATCGGAGTGGAAGTCGCGGAGAATTCCGGCGCAAACACCGATTGTACGCGGGCAATACCGCCGTCAAATCGTCCGGCTCGCACAGCCACACACTCATCCGTGAACGTGTGTTTGCCTTTGGGGAGATGTTCGATGAAATACTCGTTGTCGGCATCGTGTACCATGCGGTAGCAAACCACGCCGTTGGTCCAAACCACGCCCGACAGCGGATCTCGAGGTTCGAGTCCGGCAGGTCGAGTCGATTGGAGCGAGACCTGATCGAAATCGCGGTCGGCGGTGACGTCGTAGACCCAGCGCACGCGCTCACCCACGCGCACTTCGCCATCCACCTTCGCCCATTTCCCGTCGCGCTGCACCTCAAATCGGCGTTCGATGCGGAAGCCGTTGCCGGCTGCCTGCACTTTGGCCGCATCCACCTTGTAGCTGGCCGAAACAGCACCCCAAGTGAGGCCTTGGTTGCCGCTCGCCGGTTGAGAGAGTAGGGCGTAAGCCGCGTCGGTCGTGGCGCGCGACGTGTTCCACACCTGCGTGCGTTTCGATTGCAAAAGCCACAATTTCAACTCATCGACCAGTTGCGCGTTGGGCGTCCCGTCGATTGTCGGCATTTGTGCCGACAAACGTTGAAGGGCCTCAATGGCAAAAGTTTGCGTTGGGATGCGATAGCTGGCCCAACCGCCCAATGCGCGTTCCGTGTCGAAGTAACGACCCATTTCCGGTGAGGTCACGGTGTGTTCCACCACACTTTGCAGCGCATTGCGAGCCGTCTTGTCGTATGCCGTGCCGCTGAGCACGACCGCTTGAGCACTTTTGCCGTACATCGTGAGGTCCTTATTGTTTTGAGCAAACTTTCTCAATACATATTGCACCGAAGGAGTCGCCTTGCGTCGGAGCAAGTGAGCCGCATAGAGGTAATTGTAGATCCATTCGGGCAACCCGTTGGCAACCACCTTGTCTCGTTTCATTTCCTCCACCGCTTTTTGCAATTCTCCATCCAGATAGGACATGGCTTGGCGACACATTTGTCCTTCGTACGGCGCCCCCGTCATCGTTTGCGCGCGCGCCAAGAGCACCGCAATTTGCGCTGTGATGTAATTCGAACCGCTCAATCCTCTAAACCACGGCCACGAACCATCGCCGTTTTGCATCTCGCGCAGTCTGTCCGCGGCAGAAGCCCGGTAGGCTTGGATCTCGTAGTCCGAGAGTTGGAGATGCTCACGGAGTTTCGACGCCAATTTAATGCCATAGAGTGCGACAGCTTGCTCATAGGCCGAACCATCCACCACTTGCATCCAACTCGGCACCACTTTGGCCACTTCTTTGCGGGCGTCTCTGCACGTGTCGGTCTTGAAGGTGGGTTGCACGTCTTTTTCCAGCATCGCCGTGAGCCGACGCCGCGCTTCCGCTTCCTTTTCGCTGAGCGATTCGCCCGGTCTAATCGTGAAGGGCACGGCGCGCGTCACCTCAATTTGTCGCGAGAGTACGGGAATTGTGCGCTCCTCGCCGTCGCTAAATTCATTGTTGCGCGCCGTCACACGAACAAGCAGGCTTTGGCATCCATCGGGCACGCGCATAGCAAAACGCTGCGTGAACACATGCCCGTCATTGAGGCTGAATTTTCCGTTGAACGTGTTCAAAACGCGTTTGCCGGTAGCGTCTTCTACTGTGAAAACGTAGTTTCCGGCGGTCGGCTTTCCACTGATGTTGCGCACCGTGATGGGCCATTCCATCTCGTCTCCTTCGCGCAGACAGCGCGGCACCGCCACTTCTGCGGTGAGCTGTTTGCGCGCAATGATCGTTTCGTCGAGCGTTCCCGAATTCAGTTCCCCGTCGTGTGCGAAGGCATTGAACTTCCATTGGGTCAAACTCTCGGGCAGTGTGAAGTGAAGTGTGGTCACCCCCGATTCGTTTGTGCGCAGCGTCGGTTGGAAGAAGGCCGTTTCCGAGAAATTCGTGCGAACTTGCGGTGTCTCGGCCTCGAGCATGTCAGCCTTCTTGCGCATGGCGCGAGCCGGCATCGCCCTGTTGCCGACGGCGATCTCCACCTCCCGCATGATTTGCGCGGCGGAACATTCGGTCTTCACCACACTGAGCGGAGTCACTCCTCCCACGCGCATTCTGTCGTTGCTCCGGTAATCGAACATCGATTCCTTCCAAACCGTAAAGATCGGAGAGGGCACTTCGTAGGTGGCGCGTCCCGGCAAACTTCCATTGAGCGAAGGGTCGTACCACTGCTGCCGTTGATAGTAGGTGAGCGGTAGTTGCCGCACGAAGTTATAGTAAAATCTCCACGGCGACCGGTCTTTTTCGTCCGATTGGTTGTGGAATTTGTTGCGCAGCAGCGCGTCGAGCGACGCATCGTAGAGCCGCGCCATGACGTTGGCTCGTGCCGGCCGGCCGTCGGGAGTCGTCACCGACAGCATCCACGTTTCTT
Source organism: Prevotellaceae bacterium UBA1746 (assembly GCA_905369775.1). Classification (GTDB taxonomy): domain Bacteria; phylum Bacteroidota; class Bacteroidia; order Bacteroidales; family Bacteroidaceae; genus Alloprevotella. Next base: position 13,349 of record CAJPJR010000035.1, on the reverse strand, counting down.
CTTGTCCCGGGGTGAGTTGTGAGCGGAACGTTTGCCATTTCAGCAAGAGACGCTTGTCCGGTTCAGGTCGCTTCACCGTCACATCGGCCGTGTGCTCCTCGCCCTTCTTCATGTAGCTCACAAAGGCCGTGGCCGCGTCGCCCCATTCGGCCTTCCAAGCCACGGGGAGTTCGGTGCCCGCTTTGACGTTCAGCACGCGGTGTTCCACAATATCTCCCTTTGCCGATACCAAATTGTAGATCACCGTAGCCTCTTCGCCAAAGGTGATCGTGGCCTTGTCTCCGTTCGGCGCCGTGGTCGTGGCGATCATCGGCTGTTTCTGCGTCGGCTGTTCGCGATCGTTGTTGACATAAGCCGTTTGGGTCGCGTCGTGTGTCTCACCGTCGGGTGCCGTTGCGGTCGCTTTGACCGATAGCCAGTAGTAGGTTTTCACATCGGCCTTCATGTTCACCGCAAACTCGAAACGCCCTTCGTCGTCGGTCGTCGTTTCGCCCTTGCCGTCCAGCCGGGTGTCGTCGTCATCCGCGTCGCTTTCCCAATACCACACCTTTTTCAGGTTCCAGTTCCATGCAATGCGCGTGTTGCGTACGGGCAATCCATTCAGGGTCAGCACCCGTCCCCGCACCTTCACCTCGCCTACCGATTGAAGCGGAGAGGGTAGTGTGTCGAACTTCACTTCAAATTTTGGCCGTTGGTATTCTTCTACGCGAAATTGGCTATTCTTCGCCTCGTGTCCCGGGGCGTTCACCACCAGGCTGAATTCTCCCGTCCTGCAATAGCGGGGCAAGGTGAATTGCCCCGAAGCCATGCCGAAAGCGTCGGTCTTCACCGTGAGCGTGTCGAGGTCTTCGTGACGACTGTCTTGGAGTTTCACCTTCACCTCCTTATTCGGCACCACATTGTAGGTGTCGCCGTTGCGCGAGTAGAGTAGCGTCGCAAATTCCATGCGCTGCCCGGGTCTGTACATCGGGCGGTCGGTGTAGATTTGACAACCCTTTTCTGCATTGGGCGTATAATTGCCCTCGTTGCGGAAACCAAAATCGTATTTTTTTCGCTCGTCCGGCACGGTCGCTATCTCTTGCGGATCGGTGATGGGCTGCCCGGTGATGACGTCGACGTAGGTTTTCTTGCCTTTCACCGTCTGCGTCTTGAGTTCGAACAGCGTGCCGCGCGACATGAGCACCAATTCGCGCTCCATCAGTCGGTCATTGCCCCAAAGTTCCGCCACGTAGACACCGGCGGCCGGCATTTTGAATTCGATGCTGTCTTCCGTTGTGCGGTGAGCCGGTAGCGTCGGCAATTCTTTGCGGAGGGTCAAGGCCGTTTCGTGTGGCGCTCTGCTCACCAGTCGAGCCAGCGCCTCTTTCCCGATGTACATGTCGGGATTGACGCCGTAAGCCTGCAAAGCGTTCAGCGATGCATCCACTCCCTTGAGCCGAATGAAGTTGATTTTCACCGACTTCATGTTCTTCCACCGGATCAGCGCGCGATAAGTCGCACCGGGATAGAAGGCATTGCCCTCCGTCTTCAGCTCGGGCGACGACCAGTCAACCTGAATGTACGGTTGCTCCACGTCGGCAAGGAAGTTGTGCAGTCCGACAGCCGCTTTGCCGTAACGTTGCTCTCCGGCTTTTGCCAGTTGAACGGCCTCGTCGAGCTGCTTGTCGCGCAGCAAATTACAAATACGCGCAATGGTTTCGCTATTCTCGGGGAGTTCTTCGTAAAACTTGGAGACTTTTCTCAGAAACTCCAGTCGTTTTTCTCCTTCGAGCAGGTCGGCCAATTTCCATTCCGTGTGGAGTGCTGCCCTTCTTCGCCCCTGTTGTTGGTAAAAGTCGAGATTGCGTTGCAGCACCTCCCGCAGCTCTTCTTTCTTGATGGGCCGGAAATAGTTGTCTTCGTAGGCGTTGACGAGCGTTTCGGTGAGCACACTGAGCAGATCGTCGCTGTAGACCGGCTTACTGTCGCGCCCCATGGCAAAGAGTGTGGCGTAGTGCTGAGTTTGGGCCCCGCCGAGCAGCGCCGTTTGTTGCACCGATTCGAGCAGCAAGTCGTGCGCTTTTCTCACGTCGGCTGTGTCGTTTCCTCTCCAGGCGTTGCGTGCTTTCTCTGTATACAGGCGTCCCAGGGCGTTGAGCCACAAGGCGCGTTCCACCGGCCGCTTTTCTTTGGCCAATTCTGTCTCGATGAGTTGGCGCATCACCGCACCACTGTCCGGCGCAATCTCCTCTTGCATCACCTGTTCGGTGAAGAGGGCGCGGAGCAATTGGGCAGCATTGCCCGAACGAATGGCCTCTTGGCGAATGAGGCGCAAGGATTGTATGGCCGTCTTGGGCTGATCTTTTTCGGCGGCCGCATCGACCTGCTTCCACCATTGGGTGAAATTCTGTGCCGACACCAGTTGTACAAGACAAGAGGTACAGAGTAGGGTGAATAGCTTGGATTTCATAATCGTTTCAAAGTTGATGAAAAGACAAAGATACGTTTTTCGCCTTGGCTTGGCTCCAATAAATGCGGCTTTTTGCGCGCACTAATGTTAATAGTATGCAGAAAGTGGAAAAACAATCGTCTGCGATTTTTGCTTCCCCCGCGATAAATGCTATCTTTGTACATGCCGCAAGGCCACAACGGGAGCGTGCTCCCCTCATTCCTCATTCAACAAACAGCACATGCACATGAACGATAAAATGAAGCAGTTTCTCCCGTCCGTCGATTTGGAGAAAATGAAAGCCATTCTCGACATCGAGGAACGCTTCGTCACCGGAAAAATCGCCCTCGAGCAGGGCCGCGAAGAAGTGGCGCGCCGTGTCGGTTCGCTCCGTCCTTATCATCTCGCCTTCATCGAGCAAACCATGACCGAACACACCGACGACGAGTGCATTCGCGAGAACATGGCACAGAAAATCAAACTCTTCGAAGGCTTCATGGACTACTCGCGTCCGCAACTTCCCGCCGATCACCCCATCACGCACTATTATGAAGAGAACGACGAGCTGAAACGCCTCTTGCTGCAGGTCGAAGATCTGGTGCAATACCCCGTGATCAAAAACCAATGGATCGACCTCATTGAGCGCATCAACGAATATCCCGTTCACTACAAGCGCAAGCAAAACCAACTCTATCCCGTGTTGGAGCAGAAGGGTTTCGATCGTCCCACCACCACGATGTGGACTTTCGATGACATGGTGCGCGACCTGATGCGCGAAACGCGCCGACTGCTCGATGCCGGCGACGACGATGCCTTCGTGGCCGAGTGTCAAAAACTAGTCTACTACGGTCGTGACCTCATGGACAAGGAGGAAACCATCCTCTATCCCACATCCTGCGCCATGATCAGCGAAGACGAGTTCGCGCAAATGAAAGCCGGCGACCACGAAATCGGCTATGCCTATCTGAACATCGAAGTCGACCATCGCAAAGCGGCTGCCGAAACCGCTGCCCCTGCCGCACCCGCCGAAGGCTTCGCCGCCGATTTGGCACAGTTGCTCTCGAAATACGGCTATTCTACCGGCGCCAACGAACCGCTCGACGTCACCACCGGAAAGCTCACCCTCGAGCAAATCAATCTCATCTACCGTCACATGCCCGTCGACCTCTCGTTCGTCGACGAAAACGAGCTTGTTTGCTTCTACACCGACACCGACCACCGCGTGTTCCCGCGCAGCCGCAACGTCATCGGGCGTGAAGTCATGAACTGCCACCCCCGCAAGAGCGCACATGTGGTGAAAGAAGTGATCGACAAACTGCGTTCGGGCGAGCAAGACAAGGCCGAATTCTGGATCGAGAAGCCCGATCTCTTCATCTACATTCTCTATGTTGCCGTGCGCGACGAGAACGGACGCTTCCGCGGCGTGCTCGAAATGATGCAAGACTGCACCCACATTCGTTCGCTCAAGGGCTCGCGCACCCTGCTCAAGTGGGCCGACGAAGCCGGAGTCCCCGCCGAGTCCCCCTCTGCCCCTGCCGTTTCTCCTGCCGCTCCTGCGGTCACACCCACCCCGTCCGGTGTGCAGCCGATCGCGCCGCCCGTTGGCGAAACGCCGTCGGCCGCAGCCACTTCGTCGGCGCACATCACCCCCGACGCCATCGGACCCACTACGCCGCTCGCCGAACTGTTGCAGCAGTATCCCGATTTGAAACAGCGACTCACCGAGATCTCGCCGCTCTTCGCCATGCTGCGCACCCCCTTCGGCAAAATCATGGCCGCCAAAGCCGATGTGCAGAAAATGAGCGACCGTTCCGGCGTGAAACTCGAGCGCCTGGTTTCTGAACTCAAACGCATCGTCGGCGAACTCGCCGCCAAAGCCTGATCGCCGCTGCGCTTTCTCCGCATTTCGTTCGGGCGCGCACACGCTAGCGGACGAAATGTCGCAACACCCAACGAACCGAATCGGTGCGGGCGACTCGCCGTGCGAGTTCACCCGCACCTTTTCTGTGGCTGTCCCCTCCCGTTGTCGATACGTGGGGGAGCGCCCGCTTCGCCTTCCTTAATTATATAGGTGCCGCTCCGTTTCAGTCGATCGGCTCGCAGTCCCTTCGCCTGCCTTCGATCCGTCGTTCTGCACCCCGCCGTGCCCGCGTTAAAACCCGGTCGGAGCCGCAGCCATCGCAAAAAATATCGTATCTTCGCCATATGGAATTCATTATCCCCTCAATCGATCGCATCGGCGAAACCGCTCGCCGTTTTGCCGACGCCGCACATTTCGATGACAAGCGTCGCAACGTCTTCGCGTTCTACGGCAAGATGGGCGCCGGCAAAACCACCTTCATCAAGGCACTCTGCGACGTGCTCGGTGTCGACGACGTGGTCAATTCGCCCACCTTCGCCATCGTCAACGAATATCACAGCAAGGTGTTGAATGGTCCGGTGTTTCACTTCGATTTCTATCGCATCAAGCATGTCGACGAAGCTTTCGACATCGGCACCGACGATTATTTCTATTCCGGCGCCCCCTGTTTCATCGAGTGGCCCGAACTCATCGAACCACTACTCCCCGACAACGCCGTGAGAGTCGACATCGACGAACTGCCCGACGGCACACGTCGCGTCACCTTAGCCGACTAAGTGCCGTTTTTCGACACACCACCTGCTACGGTGCGCCTTCCCGCCCCGGGCGCCGCGCCCATTATTCCCCTAAGCCCCTTCCCATGAAAAGAATCCTTCTCGCCTTGTGCTGCTGCGCCACCCTGGCGCTCAGTGCGCAGACCGCTTCCACCGCCATGCCCGACCGCATCACGGAACTCGTCAGCGTGCAGCAACTCAAAGACCTCACCCCCGCACAGAAACCGCGGATCACGAAACTCGCCCTCAGCGGAGCCCTCACCGCGCGAGGCAATAGCGATTTCCGACAGTTGCGCGACCTCTGTCCGCAACTCCAAGAGCTCGACCTCAGTCAAGCCGATGTCACCGAAATCCCCGACAATGCATTTCTCGGCTGCAGCAACTTGCGTCGCATCGTTCTCCCTGCCAAGCTGCGCAAAATCGGCTACCAGGCCTTCCTGGGTTGCCGCGGTTTGACCGAAATCACCCTTCCCGCGAGTGTCGAAGAGGTCGGTTCCGCTGCCTTCAACGGCTGCACCCGTTTGCAGAAAGTCAACTTCTCCGGCGCCCGCCCCAAGGTGGTCGGTTTTGCCGCCTTCAACGGTGTGCCCGCCGCCGATCTGCCTGCCGAAACCGACGGTCTGCGTGCGAAGAAGAACACCGAGAAATATGCGCTTGTCCCCCTGCCCGCCCAGCTCGAGGAGCGTTCCGGCGCCCCGTTCGTGCTTTCGCGCATCGGTCGCATCGAAGCTGCCCCCGCCCTCCACAACGAGTCGGGAGTGGCGCGTCGCATCCTGCGTGAGCGCACCGGAGTCAATGTGTTGCGCGGCAACGCCGCATTGCAACTTTCGGTCGACACCAGCGCTGTCCGCAACGCCGAAGGCTATCAGCTCACCGTCGATAAGAAGGGCATCCGCATCGTCGGTGGTTCGCCTGCCGGGGTCTACTACGGGCTCATGACGCTCGACCAACTGCTCGCCACGCAGCCCGCACAACTCGCGCCGCTGTTCATCGCCGACGCACCGCGCACCGCCGTTCGCGAACTCATGGTCGACCCCTGTCGCACCTTCATCCCCTTCGCCCGACTCAAACAAATCGTCACCGAGATGGCGCGCTACAAATTCAACGCCCTGCACCTCCACCTCGTCGACGATCAGGCTTGGCGCATCGAGATCAAAAAATATCCGCGCCTCGTGGCCGAGAGCAGCACCCGTCCCGCCATGGACGACATGCTCTATTCCAGTCCCGGGTTCTACACCCAGGCCGAAATGAAGGAACTGGTCGCCTTCGCCGCTGCCCACCACGTCATGGTCATCCCCGAAATTGAGATGCCCGGCCACGAAGTCGCCGCCATTCACGCTTATCCCGAACTCACCCCGGGAGCTAAGAAGGTACCCATTCGCACCACCTGCGGTGTATCGAACGAGTTGCTCAACCCCGCTTCGGAGTTCACCTACCAATTCCTCTTCGACGTCTTCGACGAGCTGGCCGAAGTGTTCCCCGCCCCCTATGTACACCTCGGTGGTGACGAAGCGGGCATGCCGCCCCTCGATTGTTGGACGAACGACTCCTCTTGCAACGCCCTCAAAGCCCGTCTCGGCATCACCTCTCGCGACCGCAGTGAGAATTGGCGCTTGCAGAAATACCTCTTCGACCGCGTCATCGCCCATTTGCGCGACAAGCTCGGCAAAACGCCCATGTTCTGGTATGAAACCGACTTCAAGGAAATTCAACCCGGCTGTGTCACCTTCGCTTGGCGCAACGGACTGACTGCCAAAGCCCTCGAAGCCGCCGAACGCAACAACGTGAAAGTGATGCTCTGCCCGGGCGAACACTGCTATCTCGACTATCCCATGGCTCCCGGCGATCTTCCCGAAGTCAACTGGGGCATGCCCGTCACTTCGCTCAAGCAAACTTACGCGCTCGATCCCGCTTGGGGACGCGGCAAGGAGTTTGAAGACAAATACATGTTCGGTGTCACCGGCACCTTGTGGAGCGAGTGCATGCCGCGTCCCGAACGCATCTTCTATATGGCTTTCCCCCGTGCTTGGGCACTGGCCGAAGCCGGTTGGACGCCGCAATCGCGTCGCGACTACACCGACTTCCTGCGCCGCCTGCGCCCGGTGATGGCCGATCACCAACTGCGCGGACTTCCCGCCTCCAACAAATTCTGATTGCCCGCCGATGTCCCGATCGGTCGGTAGCCTCCTCTATAGTGCCACGCGCGTTGTGACCTTTTTCTCTTTGACGACCCGCTCGCCACTCCCCGCCACACTTGCTGTGGCGGGGAGTTTTTTTGGGGGGAAGCAGTCGTATGCCTCTTAAAAGGAACACGGGACAATGCACAGCGGCAGGACGAATGCGACGACGAGTTCGCGTTTACGATCCATCCAAACGGATGGAACAGCTGAAAATATGCGCTGTCGAATGGTAATATCCTGACGAATGGTAATTGTGAATGAACCGTCGGCGGGTTCGCCACGGCCGGCAGAAAGCCCTTGAGGATACGTCACATAGCGACCGCCTCCCGGATTCTTATCTCGTTAGGATTCCCGTTGACAGATGGCCATAAGCACAAGTTTGAAGGCCGAACGGGCAGATTGTAACGCAAAAATGCAAGCTCGAATAGCACAATTCTCACTTTTGCGGCCCGTTTTTGTGCATGAATCACAAAAAAGCGCTGATTCATTGCATTTTCCTGTTTGTATCGTTGTCAAATTCTCGCAAAACATGTATCTTTGCGACATGGCAACAGTATTTTGTGGTAATCAACTCATCGGCGGTATGGAAATGCAGCCGCAGATCGAACGACGGGAACGCTCGTCGGTCGCTTTTCTGCTTGCACTTTCCGGCGATGCACGGTTGCATACCCCCACCGGCGATTGGACGGTAGGTGCCAATGATCTGATGATCGTCAGCGACTTGCGCAGCGTCGTGATGCACAACGCCTCTTCCGATTGGTGTGTGGAATATGTCGCGGCGCCCGTCGAGTTTTGGGAGCAATTGCACATCCATCCCCTGCTCGATCCCTCGGCCGGTGCGCCACCCGGAGGAAACGCTCCGGAGGGAACGCCCGAGTCTCTGCCCGCCGATCCCTCGGCGCGTACGCCACAACAAGACGCCTTGGCTGCCAAACAGCTGTTGGCCGGATGGGGATGCGGTGAGAGCGAACTCCTGCGGCTCTCCAATGTGGAAACCAACCGGTTGTATGACGACCTCCTCCGCATCAGTCAGCGACGCAGCGAGCCGCAGACACCTTACCAAGAGGAGGTGATCGCCGCCCTCAGTCGCGTTCTCGTCTACGATGTGCTTGCCCTTCGTGCTGCCCAGCACACCGCCACCGATCGCAGCGCCCGCACCGTCAAACGGTTTTACGATCTGCTCGAAAGCGGCATCGCCCGCCGAGAGCGCGAGGTGCGCTACTACGCTTCGCGAATCGGCGTGACACCGAAATTCCTCACCGACACCATTCGGCGCGTCACCGGCAAGAGTGCCACAGCCATCATCAACTCCTACGCGCTCGTCCCACTCAAAGAACTGCTGGAACAGCCCGAACTTCCGATGACACAGATAGCAGAAGAGATGAATTTCCATTCCCTCTCCTATTTCAGTCGTTATGCTTCCAAACTGCTAGGCATGACCCCTACCCGCTATCGCGAAAGTGTGCAGCAAACGCTGCCGCGCCCCATCGAACTGCTCGACGTGTTCGGATCGCGTCGGTCGTAGTCCCTTTCATGGCGTGTCCGCGGCCGCAGCTGAGAATGAATGCTTACGTCAACCCACCGGGTGAGTCCCGAAGCTGTACAATACAAAAAGATGCCTCCTTCAGCATGAGCCGAAGGAGGCATTTTTATAGTGGGGCAGTCTTGCTGAGCACCGACTAGGCGGGGCTCAGCAAGGGAGCGCCGGGTCAAGCTTTGAGGCGCGGAGTCAGATTCTTGATCATGTCCGTCGTCATCGCGTCGAGATCGAAAGCCGGTTTCCAATCCCATTCCTGACGCGCTGCCGTGTCGTCGAGGCTGTTGGGCCAAGAGTCGGCAATGCTTTGGCGGAGCGGATCCACTTCGAAGCGCATTTTGAAGTCGGGGAGCTGTCGACGAATGGCCTCAAAGATTTGGGTCGGTTCGAAGCTCATGGCCGCAATGTTGAAGCTGTTGCGGTGGATGAGGCGCGCGGGATCAGCTTCCATGAGTTGCACACAAGCGTTGAGTGCGTCGGGCATGTACATCATGTCCATGAACGTACCCTTGGCAATGGGGCAAACAAACTCTTCGCCCTTCACGGCCGAATAGTAGATGTCGACAGCATAGTCGGTGGTGCCGCCTCCCGGAGGAGTGACGTAGGAGATGAGGCCGGGGAAGCGCACGGCACGGGTGTCCACACCGTAGCGACGGAAATAATAGTCGGAGAGCAATTCGGTGGTCACCTTGGTGATGCCGTAGAGGCTGCGGGGACGCTGAATGGTGTCTTGCGGCGTGTGGTCTGCCGGCGTTTCGGGACCGAAGCAGGCGATGGACGAGGGCGTGAAGACGGCGCACTGCTGTTCGCGCGCCACTTCGAGCACGTTCCACAGCCCGTTCACACCGATGTGCCAAGCCAGTTTGGGCTTGTTCTCTGCCACCACCGAAAGCAGCGCAGCCAGGTTGTAGATCGAATCGATGTTGTGCTTCTGCACCACGGCGGCAATGGCGGCAGCGTCGGTCACATCGCAAATTTCGCAGGGACCGCTCTCGCGCAGCATTTCGTTGGGTTCAGCACCCGTGATGTAGCCGGCCACGACATTGTCGTTGCCGTAAACGCCGCGAAGTTTCATGGTGAGTTCCGAACCGATTTGTCCGGTGGCACCGATGACCAGAATTTTTTTCATTGAAATCCTAACAGATTACAGGGTTTTATTGTGCGTTGTCTTTTCAGTTCCCCCAGCCTCAATCCGCTCCGGCACAAACCGTCGGCGCAAATGGAATAGTGTGGTGGATTCTGAAAAGTGGAAGTTTCAAATTGGCGGCAAAGTTACGCTTTGCACTCCGAATGTCAAAGGCCGACACGTTTTTTTCGCTCGCACCGACGCGTGGTTCACAAATGCACGCGACGCTCGTCGACCGGAATGAGCAACCACCGTGCACCGGCATCGGCAGTGCTCGACATCACCACCCCGTTGTTGTGTTCGCTGGTGCTCACCGCGTTGTTTTTGTGGTCGAGCTGTTTGAAGGAGACCAGGTTCACATAGTTCGGGTCTGTGGCATCGTGCTCAATGTAGAAAAACGCATCGTCGAACACAAAGGGAATGGTGGGCAGGCTCGCTCCCTCGCGGTCCGTGCCCGCCAGATAGCGTTCGCTTCCCACGTTTTGGAAGGTGTAGAGCCCGTCGTCGGAGATGCGGGTGATTTTGAACAGGAAGAAAAGCGCGTCGTCCTCAAAGACGTCGGGCAGCGGCATGCGGCTGTCGAAGGTCCAGCAGGCGCGCATTGGGTCGCGGTTGAACGCGGCACCCGGCAGCTGCTTGGGGATGCGCGGCCGACCGATGTAGAGCGCATTTTCGGCGGTTCGTGCGTTTTTCACGAAGTAGTAACCATCTTTGAGCGAAGCCATGGTTTCCTGTGCACTGACCGAGAGAGAAAAGCAGGACACAAGGAGCAAAACGAGGCCGGACAACCAGCGGACGATTGGGGTCATGGGGGAAAAGATAGGAGTGAACAAATGGGCCGAGGCGGGCGCCCGTCGCGGGGGCGGCGTTGCGCGCGCTTAGCTTGCACAAAATTACGACTTTGTTTCCGCCTGTACAAGCTACGTCGCGCATTCTATTCGCGCAACGCGCAATTCGACGAAAAAATACAGTTATGCGATGTTTTATGCAGAACTGAAATCTCCCCTTGTCTTCCTGCGGATGCCGAACGAATACCGCTGTTTTTCGCTTGTCGGCTCGCGGCCGTGCGACCGTCCGCCGCGAGCCCAAAACACCACCCTTGCACCGCTGTGAATGACGTCTTCTCGCGCGTGCACGCGTCAGGAGGTTTTCGTTTTTTCCCTTCACTCCTTCACCCATTGTGCGCAATCGGTTGATGTAGAGTTTGTTGGGGGTGAAGGCTTTGGACTTTTACCTTCACCGTCGGCTGTTTCTGTTCGGTACTCCCGGGCTTTTGAAAATAATTCCGCTGAAAAGCAGACTTTTCGTGCGGTGCGGTGGAGACCGGGAGTGAGAGGCAGAGGGTGAAGGCAAAATGCAAAAACCTTCACACCAAACGCATTGACAATCATTGCGTTGCAATAGGTGGGTGAAGAGGTGAAGGAAAAAAACGAAAACCACCTGACGGGTACGCGCGCGAGGAAGAGGCGAAAAACACGGAACCCTCGAATCCAAACAAGGGCGTTTTGTGCGGAAAGCTCCCTACTTCTCGTAAGTCGCTTCGAGAGAGCGGTTCGTTCGCGACAATCTGCCGTCGGGGCGTGCGGACTCAAAAGCGCATATTCGCCGATCGGATGAAGCGGCGCGCGTCGAGCTTTTCGCAACGCGCACAAGTTGCGACCGGCAAACGAAAATCGTTTCCCGACAACGACGGGAGCGCACAGCAACTTTCCGCACGAGGTTGTCATATCCGGTGCGCAAATAGGCGGTGCGTCGTGAAAAAAGTAGTATCTTTGCTTGCAACACCCCAAATCGGAATATCAACTCAACAACATACAAGTTTTCAAATCTCATGAACGTGATCAAACAAGCTCTTTGCACGCTCTTGTTCGGTGCCTTCGCCTTAGGGCTGAGCGCCGATTCGCCCCAGTGGCGCAAAGGTGCGCTCTATCGGCTTTCGCCTCCCACAGCGGGTGCGAAGGTGCTCGATGTGCGCGACGGCGCGGTGCGCACTGCCGAGGTGGATGCCGCTCGCCGCGAGCAGTACTGGACGCTGGCTCCGCTCTCGGGGGCCTGGCGCATCATCAATCCCTTCACGCAACGCGCGCTGCGTTTTGCCGGCGACCGCGTTGAAACCGGCGAAATCAACGGTTCGGACGAGAACCAAATGTGGAGCGTCGAAGCGCTGCCGGGCGGAGGCTACCTCTTCGTGCCGGCAGCTCGCCGCACGGTGTGCCTGAGTTTGGACGCCACGGGCAAAGCCGTGCTCAAAGATCTTGCTGCCGCACGGCATGACAAGCATTCGGCTTTTCGCACCCACCCGGCAGAAGTCTCCGGCTTCGACGATGCGCAAACCTACCGCCTGCGCCTTGTCGGTCAGCCCGGCTATGTGTTGGGCAATGGCGAATTGCCCGAGAACGGCGCACACATCGTGGCCGAACCGAAGGATTCGCTCCGCCGTGGTCAGTATTGGAACGTGAAGATGCTCGACCTCAACCGGCGCGTGGTGGGCAATGCCTATTTCACCCAGCACTTCGACGACGGCGGCAACAATGCCTCGATCGACTACCTGCTGCAATGGCCGGCGCAGATGAACCATCCCGGCAATGCGCAGTTGACCATTGTGCCCGTGCCCGGCGAAGCCAACGCGTTTGTCATTGCTTCCTACAACAAAAAGGGCAAAATGTTTGCCCTGCGCGGCAACGAGATGAAAATCGTGCCGCTCAATGTGAAGGACAGCACGGCCTGGGTGGCGTTTGACGAAGTGGACAAACCCAAAATCCAGTCGCCCCGATGGGAAGACGAAACGATCTTTGCCATCAACCGCCTGCCGGGACACACCACCTATCAGCCCTACGCTTCGGAACGCGAGATGCTGGCCGACAAGGCCTATTACGCCACACCGTGGACGGTGCCCGTGAGCGAACGTTATCTCTCGCTCAACGGCACGTGGAAGTTCAACCTTGTGAGCGAACCCTCGAAGCGTCCGATGGATTTCTTCAAAGACAGCTACGATGTGAGCCGCTGGGACGACATTCCCGTGCCTTCCAACTGGGAGATGCTCGGTTACGACCACCCCATCTATTGCAATGTGGAGTATCCGCACGCCAACACACCGCCTTACATCATGGCGCGGCCCGGCTACAACGACGGCGGCGCGAACTATGGCATCAACCCCGTGGGTTCGTATGTGCGCACCTTCACCCTCCCGGCTTCGTGGGACGGACGCCGCACGATCATTCATTTCGGCGGCGTGTATTCGGCGGCCACGATTTGGCTCAATGGTCACGAAGTGGGCTATCGTCAGGGTTCGAACAACGTGAGCGAATATGACCTCACGCCCTATCTGCGTCCCGGCGAGAACCGCTTGGCGGTGCAGGTGATGCGTTGGAGCGATGGTTCGTATCTCGAGTGTCAGGACATGTTCCGCATGAGCGGCATTTTCCGCGACGTTTACCTCTACAG
>CAJPJR010000034.1 GCA_905369775.1 Prevotellaceae bacterium UBA1746 | reverse complement strand
GTATTAACTGTGTACAGATATAACTTGTCTTCACCTTCCCCGACAAAAACCGACAGATAAAACCACTACCGAGAAATTACATTGTGTCACAAATACAACATCACGACACATTCGCCGCGGAATTCCGTGAAATGTCATCTATATATTCCATCCCAACGCCGCGATATAGTATCTTTGCTCCACAATTCAACAACATATATTACACAATATGGCCAAATTGCGGCTCTCCCCCGAACAAACCGAACGATTTGTCGCACTGCAATCCGCACTGCGTCAGCACTTTTTTGCCCCCAGCCTGAACAAACTGGAGCTCCACTTGAAGCTAAGCAAAAAAACGCTGTCGCGCTATGCAGACGTCGGGGAGATTGGCTATGCCGCCACGCCCAGCACCCTCGACAACATTTGCGACAACCTCATCAACTTCTACGAAATGAGTGATGAAATGTTCCGCACGCTCCCGCAACAGTTCGGCATTGCACAAATGCTCTACGACGCCTGGCAATCGCAAGCCCAGCGCTCGCTCACTTCGGCCTGCGAATGGGTCACCCTCCTGTCGTCCGGCACGGTGCCGCCCAATTTTCCGAAGGAACAACGCGAAGATTTGGAAAATCTGCTGCAGGCTCGCACCTCAGCCTTCTCCTGGCTCAGCCTTGTGCTGGCCCATTTTTTCATCAAAGCCGTCGGCAACTTCGAAGGCAAGGAGAATGAGATTCCACAACTCATCCAAGCGCTCGAAGCCCTCGACACCCATCTGTCCAATCACTATCCTCGTCGCTACGGCCGCAACATTTATCCGATCCTCGCCGATCGCCTTCCCAATCAGAGCGACGAACTCCTGTCGCGTTGCTACTATGTGCAACTGGCCGAACTGATGATCGGCGAATATAGCAATCCCAACGCCGAACACAACCCGCGCATGGGCTCTCACCTCCGTCTCGGCCCCGTCAGCTGCTGGCATAGAGTAGGGGAGACGCCCGAAAACGGCCGCTCACTTTGGATCATTCGCGAACCAACCCGCAGTCCGGAAGGCATACTCACGCCCAAATATTACACCATCACCGAGTTCGTGCTCAACGGCTCCTCACTTCATCCTTATCGCCACGCGCGCATTTCATTCCGTGCGAGCAACAGGCGCCTCATCTGCACACAATTCGGGCGCGACGAGATTTTCGAATTCTCCACCTACAGCTACAGCCTGAACGACACCGACACTCAGTTTCATTTCACCCCCTGCTCAGAAAAAGCGGAGGGCTACCTGCCCGAAACCCTCGACCGTGTCAACGCTGCACACGACGATGCCGGCGAACTCTGGCAGCGACTCATCGACAAGAAGGGCGAAAACCAATTGGCACGCGAAGCCTTTGAGTTCGAAATGAGTATGGCCGATCTTTTCCCCGTCGACGAGAACGAAATGCAGGTGATTGATGTCACTCGCACCCGCCAAGCCATGATCGTCAGTATCTGTTTTGAAGGCACCACGCGCGACATTGCCTTCGACAACGTGCAAAATGGTCTGCTCAAAAACGTACTTCCCAACGATGCCATCGAAATCTTCTATGATCGGTTCGTCGAACTTTACGTTTTCTATTGGCCCGCCCACGACGAAATGGCGATTTTCGATCCCAACAAGACCTACGAAGAGCTGATCAGCGACCTGTAGCACCACCATTGGCGGAGGCTTTTTCCACTCCGCTCCCCGCCATCGATCGCATTCCCCGCACCGCCCACCGGTACGGGGAGTTTTTTTGTCCCTCCCCCCTGTGCTTTCCTTCAGGTTGCGCGCTTCCTCTCTCAGTCTCCCCCTTTCCGGCCGATCAGCCCCTTGCTTCATTCAAGCTCGGCACACAATGAGCCCGCTCTTTCCACGCTCACGCTGTTTCGCCCACACTTTGTCTCAAAAACAGGGAAGAAATATGCGAAAACCCCGCGTAATTCAGGAAAACGTCCCGCCTTTTGCACCGTCCCACCCGGCAAAGGGCAAGTTCTGCGAAAAAAGTCGTATCTTTGTCGCCACAAAAGCATTATAACTCCCTAATGATCACACTTTCCAACATAGCCGTTCAGTTCGGCAAGCGCATTCTCTACCAGGATGTGAACATGAAATTCACGAACGGCAACATCTACGGCATCATTGGCGCCAACGGTGCCGGCAAATCCACCCTGCTCAAAGCCATCAGCGGCGAGCTCGAGCCCACCAAGGGCAAGGTGGAACTCGGCCCCGGCGAACGCTTGTCGGTGCTCTCGCAAGACCACTTCAAATTCGACGATCAAACCGTGCTCGACACGGTGCTTCAGGGTCACACCGTGATGTGGCAAATCATGCAAGAGCGCAATGAACTCTACTCCAAAGCCGACTTCACCGACGAAGACGGCATCAAAGTGGCCGAATTGGAAGACAAGTTTGCCACCATCGGGGGCTACACCGCCGAAAACGACGCAGCCACACTGCTGTCGGGGTTGGGCATCAAAGAGAACCTCCACGGTAAACTCATGGGCGAACTGTCTAACAAACAAAAAGTGCGCGTGATGCTGGCGCAAGCCCTGTTCGGCGAGCCCGACAACCTCCTTCTCGACGAGCCGACCAACGACCTTGACCTCGAAACCGTCGAATGGCTCGAAGACTACCTCGGCAACTTCGAACACACCGTGCTGGTTGTTTCGCACGACCGCCACTTCCTTGACCAGGTTTGCACCCACACTGTCGACATCGACTTCGGTAAAGTGACGCTCTTCTCGGGCAACTACTCCTTCTGGTACGAATCTTCGCAGCTCGCCCTGCGCCAGGCGCAAAACCAACGCCAAAAGGCCGAGGAAAAGAAGAAAGAATTGGAAGAATTCATCCGCCGCTTTTCTGCCAACGTGGCAAAAAGCCGTCAGACAACTTCGCGCAAAAAGATGCTCGAAAAGCTTAACGTCGAAGAAATCAAGCCCTCTACCCGTCGCTATCCCGGCATCATTTTCCAGATGGACCGCGAACCCGGCAACCAAATCCTCGAGGTGCAAGACCTCAAAGCCGTGGCCGACGACGGCACTGTGCTCTTCGACAAGGTCAATTTCCAGATTGAGAAGGAAGAAAAAGTGGTGTTCATCAGCCACGACCCTCGCGCCATGACTGCGCTGTTCGAGATCATCAACGGCAACCAGGAAGCTGCCGCCGGCACCTACAGCTGGGGTGTGACCATCACCACCGCCTATTTGCCTCTCGACAACACAGAATTCTTCGATTGCGACCTGAACATGCTCGACTGGCTCTCGCAATATGGCGAAGGCAACGAGGTGTATTTCAAAGCCTTCCTCGGCCGCATGCTCTTCAAAGACGAAGAAATCCTCAAGAAAGTCAACGTGCTTTCGGGTGGCGAAAAGATGCGCTGCATGATAGCCCGCATGCAACTGCGCAATGCCAACTGTCTCATTCTCGACACGCCCACCAATCACCTCGACATGGAGTCGATCCAGGCGTTCAACAACAACTTGAAGGGTTTCCGCGGCAACATTCTCTTCTCCTCCCACGACCACGAGTTCATCAACACCGTCGCCAATCGCGTAATTGAGCTGACGCCCAACGGCACCATCGACAAACTCATGAGCTACGAGGACTATATGCACGACGACCGCATCAAAGCCCTGCGCGCCCAGCTTTATGGCGAAGAATAATCGACTGAAATTCCTCAATACATCGCACTACACATTGATCTATTGACACTTTGACCCTCTTTCGGCACAGAAATTGCACGAAAGAGGGTCAAACGAATCATACAATTATGGAAGAAAAGGACCTCAATACCACTCAAACCGAAGAACAAGTTCAAGACATTCCCGCAACCGAGGGCACAACCGAGGCCCCCACTCCGGAGAGCGAGGACACAGCACAGGAAGCTGCCGACGCCACTCCCGGTGTGGAAGAGCAACTCGCAGCAGCTCAGGCCGAAATCGCAGAACTGAAAGACAAGATTCTGCGTCAGGCCGCCGACTTTGCGAACTTCCGCAAACATAGCATGGCCACGCACACAGATTTGGTGCTCAACGGCGGAAAAAAAGTGATCGAACAGCTGCTTCCCATCCTCGATGACATGGAACGTGCCGAGACCAACATGGCACAAAGCGACGATGTGAACACGCTCCGCGAAGGCTTGTCGCTCATCTTCCAGAAGTTGCACCGCACCCTCGAGCAACAAGGTCTCAAGAAGATGGACACGAACAATGCCGCCTTCGACACCGATTACCACGAAGCCGTGGCACTTTTCCCCACAGACGAGGCGGAAAAGAAGAACCACGTCATAGACTGCGTGCAAACCGGCTACCTGCTCAACGACAAAGTGCTTCGTCACGCCAAGGTTGTGGTGGGACAGTGAGCCCCGTCGGCCACTGCACTGCAACAAGGCCGCCACACCAACTCATGCGCTCGCAACTTCCGAGTCAAATTCCCCCTCTGCACAAGTGCCTCCGGGCATTTTTGACGTGCGCTGCTCAATCTGAGAAAAGCAGACCGAGGAATTGAGCTACACAACAACATCATCAAACGACAACATGGCAGATCTTGATTACTATAAAATATTAGGCGTCGACAAAGGGGCAAGCGATGCCGAAATCAAAAAGGCTTACCGCAAGGTGGCCATGAAATATCACCCCGACAAAAACCCCGGCGACAAAGAAGCCGAGGAGAAATTCAAAGAGGCCGCAGAAGCCTATGAAGTACTGCGCGACCCCGAGAAGCGCCAACGCTACGATCAGTTCGGAAAAGAGGGCGTAAACGGACAAGGCGGCTTCGGCGGCGGCCAAGGTTTCACAGATATCCACGACATCTTCTCTCACTTCAGCGACATTTTCGGTGGAATGGGCGGCGGTTTCGGCGGTTTCGGCGGTTTTGGTGCCGAGGAGCCGGCTCCGCAACAATATCGCGGCGGCGACCTGCGGCTTAAAACCCGCCTCACACTCGAGGAGATCGCCACGGGTGTGACCAAGAAATTCAAAATTAAGAAGCAAGTGACCTGCGATGCGTGCCACGGCAGTGGCAGCGAAGCGGGACATGCCGCAGAAACCTGCTCCACCTGTCACGGATCGGGCTATGTGGTGCGCAACGCTCGCAGCATCTTCGGCACCGTTCAGCAACAAGTGGCTTGTCCCACGTGCCACGGCGAGGGAAAAATCATCACTCATCCCTGCACAAAGTGCCACGGCGAGGGAACAGTCCAGGGCGAAGAGGTCGTGGAAGTCAACATTCCGGCAGGTGTAGCCGAGGGCATGGTGCTCAACGTCCCCGGAAAGGGCCACGCTGCCAAGCACAACGGTGTGCCCGGCGATATTCAGGTGCTCATTGAGGAGATTCCTCACGAACACTTCATCCGCGACGACAATGATCTGATTTACAACCTGCTGCTCACCGTGAGTCAGGCAGCATTGGGCGACACGGTCGAAGTGCCCACCCTCGAAGGCAAGGCACGCGTACACATTAAACCCGGCACTCAGCCCGGCACACGCATGCGCTTGCGCAGCAAAGGCTTGCCTGCTCTGCAAGGATATGGCTACGGACGCGGCGACATTGTGATCAATGTGAGCGTCTATGTACCCGAAACTCTCTCGGCAGACGAGAAGAAAGCCTTTGAGCAGATGAAAGACAGCGACAACCTGAAGCCAAACAAGAGCATCAAGGACAAGATTTTCCAATCGTTCCGCTCCTATTTCAGCTGATTATGACCTACGAAGAGACCCTCAATTATCTCTATCACGCTGCCCCGTTGTTTCAAAACATCGGGGCAGGTGCTTATAAGGCCGGGCTTTCCACCTCGCACGTCCTCGACGAACATTTCGGACACCCGCACCGCAAGTTCCGCAGCCTCCACGTTGCGGGCACCAACGGGAAAGGCTCGACCTCACACACGCTGGCGGCGCTGCTTCAAGGGCTTGGCTATCGTGTAGGCCTCTACACCTCGCCCCACCTCGTCGACTTCCGCGAACGCATCCGCGTGAATGGTCGCCCCATCCCGCGCCAACGCGTCGTCGACTTCGTGGAACAAGAACGTTCCTTCTTCGAACCGCTGGCCCCTTCCTTTTTTGAACTCACAACGGCCTTGGCTTTCGCCTACTTTGCCGAGGAAGAAGTGGATTTTGCCGTAATCGAAGTAGGAATGGGCGGAAGACTGGACTGCACGAACATCATTTCGCCGGAACTGTGTGTCATTACCAACATCTCACTCGACCACACGCAATTTCTCGGGGACAGTCTTGAGAAAATCGCGGCGGAGAAAGCGGGAATCATCAAACCGGGCATTCCTGTTGTGGTGGGGCAAACGACACCCGGCACGCGTAAAGTTTTTGCGCAGGCGGCCGCTTCGGTCAATGCCCCCATCTTCTGGTCGGAAGAAGAGAGTAGAGTAGTGGAAGCCGAATATGTGGACGGGAAATACCACTATATAACTAAAGACTGGGGAGC
Organism: Prevotellaceae bacterium UBA1746; assembly: GCA_905369775.1. Taxonomy (GTDB): domain Bacteria; phylum Bacteroidota; class Bacteroidia; order Bacteroidales; family Bacteroidaceae; genus Alloprevotella. The sequence continues at coordinate 13,859 of CAJPJR010000034.1, read as the reverse complement.
AGTCGTGGGGGAACTGGGCGGTGCCTACCAGATATACAATACTCGCACCTTACTTTCAGCGATAGCTCACTTACCGAAGGACGTATTTCAGAAGATATCGCCAGAAATTGTCCAAAAAGCATTTTCCCAAGTAATAGAAAGTACCGGACTGTGCGGAAGATGGCAGGAAACTCTAACGCATCCTCGCCTGATTTTAGACACCGGGCACAATGCTGATGCATGGAGTAGCCTCACTCCGCAATTAGAATCCCTGCACTCTCCACTACATCTCGTAATTGGTGTCTGTGCAGACAAGGATTTAACAGAAATACTCCCACTACTCCCTAAATCCGCGACCTACTATTTTACAAATGCGGAAATCAAACGTGCTTTACCCGCAGAGCAACTCCGACAGGCCGCCGCATCCTTTGGACTATCGGGCACCGTCTATTCCCATGTTCCGGAAGCGGTGCAATCCGCCCTCAAGTCAGCCCAAGAGGACGACACAATTTTCGTGGGAGGCAGCTCGTTTGTCGTAGCCGATTGGCTCAAACACACATCGCCCACCGTCGATTGAGATTGGCGCGCGCACTTTTGCTCCCCAACGAGCGGAGGCCCTTATCACATTTCGCGTGTTTTCGCAAAACAAAAGACTCGTACACACGGATATGTCGAAGATAATGGCTATTTTTGCAGCAATTGTAAGCAGATCGGCACCGGTTATTTCCATTCGACGCCCAATAGGCAAGTTGCGGAAGGAAATTTCGGGCGGTCGCTCCGTTGCAACATCATAGATCTTCGGCATGCTCATAGACCTTCACAACGCAAAAGTATTCATTGACGGACGTACGATACTGGACAACATGCATCTCAGCGTAAACGAATCGGATTTTGTTTACGTCATTGGCCGCGTGGGCAGTGGAAAAAGCACGTTACTCAAAATGCTCTACGGCGAATTGGAAAGCAAGGGCGAGCGTCTCAATGTGCTCGGGTGCGATCTGAAAAAAGCACGTGCCAAAGTAGTGCAAGCCCTCCGCAGACAACTGGGCATCGTGTTTCAAGAAAGTCTTTTCCTGGCACACAAAGACGTAGAATACAATTTAGACTTCGCTCTGCGCGCCACGGAATGGAAAGATGCGAAAGAGCGCCGAAAACGTATCGTCGAAGTGCTGGAACAAGTCGGTATGGCGGATAAACGTCGACGCTATCCTCATGAACTTTCGGGTGGCGAACGTCAACGCGTGGGTATCGCGCGCGCACTCCTCAACCATCCGAAATTGATCCTGGCCGATGAGCCGACGGGTAACTTAGATCAAGAGACCGGTACGCAAATCATGGAATTGCTCCGCGCACTCAACACAGCAGGTACGGCCGTTGTGATGGTAACCCACAATGCCGGTTTCCTGACACGCTATCCGGGTCGAGTAATCCAGTGTGCCGAGGGTAAGATAACGGACATTTCGGCACAATATAATATAGGTCCGACCGTCGCCCCTCCGATCCTCGATCTCCAACAACAACTCTATTGACCCTTAACGCAACATAAGCATGAAAATCTACAAGTTTGGTGGCACCTCAGTGGGCACTCCCGAACGCATGAAGGACGTGTGCCGACTGATCACCGAAGACGGCGAGCCCAAAATCGTAGTACTCTCGGCCATGAGCGGCACCACCAATAGTTTGGTGGAGATCGCTGACTATTTCAGCAAAGCCAATCCCGAAGGCGCCAGCAATGTGATCAACCTTCTCCACAACACCTATCGCCGTCACCTGCCGGAACTCTTCGAAAAGAGCGATACACAAGATCGTGTGCGCCACCTACTCGACGAAATCTTCCTGGAACTTCACGATTATCGCACACGCGAATTCGACGAAGTGGTAGAAAAAGAGATTCTCTCCAAAGGAGAAATCATGAGTACCAACATGGTTACGGAGTATCTCAAGGAACAAGGCATCAAAGCGGTGCTGCTTCCGGCTTTAGACTACATGCGTTTGGATCGCAACGGGGAACCTGACACAGCTTACATCCGTGAGCATCTTGACGAACTCCGCCGTGAGCATCCCGGTTACGACATTTATATCACACAAGGCTTCATCTGTCGAGACGCAGACGGGGAAGTATCGAATCTGCAACGCGGTGGTTCTGACTACACAGCTTCGCTGATCGGCGCCGCTGTTCGTGCCGACGAAATCCAGATCTGGACAGACATCGACGGAATGCACAACAACGACCCACGCTTTGTGGAGGGAACAACGCCTGTGCGCCAGCTCAATTTCGAAGAAGCCGCCGAATTGGCCTATTTCGGAGCTAAAATCCTTCACCCCACCTGCGTTCAACCGGCACGTTACGCAGGCGTCCCCGTTCGCCTCAAGAATACTCTCGATCCTTCGGCCCCCGGCACACTCATCAACAATGAAATGGAAACCGGCGGGATTAAAGCAGTTGCCGCAAAGGACAATATCACGGCAATCAAGATCGTAAGCTCGCGCATGCTCCTGGCTTGCGGCTTTATGTGCAAGGTGTTCAATGTCTTCGACAAGTATCACACCCCAATCGACATGATCACGACCAGCGAAGTAGGCGTTTCGTTGAGCATAGACAATACAAGTCGGCTCGCAGCCATCGTCGACGAGCTCAAAGAAGTGGGCACCGTTGTGGTAGACGAGAACATGTGCATCATTTGTGTGGTGGGCGATCTGCGTTGGAGCAATGAAGGCTTCGAAAGTGAGGCAACTATGGCCTTGAAAGACATACCGGTTCGTATGATTAGCTACGGCGGTTCAGATCACAACATCTCTTTTTTGGTGAGCATGGACGACAAACAAGCCGCCCTGCAGGCATTACAACAAAGACTCTTCAAATAAGAAACTCATTTCATCGCGGCGCATCGATTTCGGTGCGCCGGCCTTTTCATTCTAACGCACTTCCCTATGGACTTGAAGCGCTTTTCTACACGCCGCACTCCCTTCTACACTTACGATTCAGCCCTACTTCGTCAAACTCTTTCCGCCATTCGTGATGCCACAGCCGATACTCCGCACTTTCACGTACACTACGCTGTGAAAGCCTGCGCCACACCGGGCGTGTTGCGCATCATTTCTGAATCCGGCCTCGGAGCGGACTGCGTAAGCGGAGGCGAAATAGAGCGTGCCGCGACCTGTGGTTTCTCTCCTTCGGATATTGTGTTCGCCGGAGTGGGAAAATCAGATAGAGAAATAGAGATTGCGCTTGAATTGGGGATCAGTTGCTTCAACGTAGAGAGTCTTCCCGAACTGGAAGTCATCAATGCGCTGGCTTCTGCGAGAGGGAAAATCGCCAATGTGGCCTTTCGCATCAATCCCAACGTCGATGCGCACACCCATGCGAAGATCACCACCGGGCTCAACGAGAACAAATTCGGTTTGGCGATGGAAGACATGCTACCTGCCATACATCGTGCCCAAGAATTGCCGGCTGTGCGCTATGTTGGCCTGCATTTTCACATCGGCAGCCAGATAACCGACCTCGAACCCTTCGAACAATTGGCACAACGTGTCAACGAATTGCAGAACCGTCTCGATGCTGCGGGCATAAAAACCGAGAGCATCAACGTCGGCGGGGGCTTAGGCGTAGATTACGCGCAACCGGAGGCGAACCCCATCCCCGATTTTGAAAGCTATTTCCGCATATTCAAGGACCATCTCGAACTAAGAGACGGGCAACAGGTACATTTTGAGCTCGGCCGCTCCGTTGTCGCACAATGTGGGGCGCTCATCAGCCGAGTACTCTACGTTAAGCACGGACACAAAAAAGATTTCGTCATCGTCGACGCAGGAATGAGTGATTTACTGCGCCCCGCTCTCTACGGAAGCGCACACCAAGCACGCAATCTTTCGCACCCCGAAGCCCCCAGCGCCCGCTTTGACATCGTAGGTCCCATCTGTGAAAGCAGCGACGTGTTTCTTTCCGACTATACCATGCCTTCTCCGCAACGCGGCGACCTCATTGCATTCAAAAGTGCGGGTGCCTACGGCGAAATCATGGCATCGAGCTACAACTGCCGGCAATTACCGGAATCATGGATCGACTAACTCAACACAGTCCCACAGGTTTATACATTCACGTTCCCTTTTGCGAAAAGCGGTGTGTCTATTGTAGTTTCTACAGCACCGTACATGGCAAAGAGGAACGTGATGCTTTCGTCCGCACCCTCGCCAAAGAATTGGCTTTCCGCCACAATGGCGCTCCCATTTCCACGCTCTACTTTGGAGGAGGTACCCCTTCTCAGCTCGACGATGAGGAAATGGAATCTATTTTTTCCGCTATTCACCGCCACTGCGTGCTATCTCCCCATGCAGAAATCACCTTCGAAGCGAATCCCGACGACATCTCTCAGCAAAAAGTAGCCCACCTCCGACAGCTCGGCGTGAACCGTATCAGTCTCGGCGTGCAAAGTTTCGACGATACGCGCCTTAGTTTCCTCAATCGACGGCACACAGCACAACAAGCCCTCGATGCCATCGACATTTTACGGACCAAAGGAATTGAAAACATCAGCATCGACCTCATCTTTGGGCTACCCGGACAGCAATTGGCAGATTGGAATAAGGAATTAGCCCAGGCCTTCGAACTACCCATCACCCATCTTTCGGCCTACTCCCTCATGTACGAGAAGGGAACTCCATTATATTATGCGCGGGAACGGGGAGCAGTGAAAGAATGCGACGAAGAAACTTCGCTTTCCATGTTCCAAATGCTCTGCGCCTCCGCACAATGCGCCGGATTTGAACAGTATGAAATCTCAAACTTCGCGCGTCCCGGTTATCGATCGCGCCACAACTCCTCCTACTGGCACGGCATTCCCTACCTCGGTTTGGGACCGGGAGCCCATTCCTACGACGGCAGAAATTGCAGACGCGTGAATGACTACAGTTTACGGCGCTATATGGAAGCCGGATGCGCAAAAACCTTCACAGATGTGCCGCACACCCTCGAAAAGCTCAGTGCAGATGAATGCTACGACGAACTCATCTGCACCCGACTGCGCACTTGCGAAGGCCTTTCCCTCCAAGAAGTCCCGGCATCTCGCCGAAGTGCATTGCTCCGCATGGCCCGTCCACATATAGACGGGGGGCGTTTGGAATTAGATGCCGACAATCACCTCCGACTCACCGCTTCCGGGATATTCGTCTCCGACGACGTGATGTCCGACCTCATGTGGGAAGAATAGATGCGCGCAGGTACCCGCAGCCTTCCCCATAACTTGCCGAATCGCACAACACACGCGCAAAAAGGATGAAATCAAACTTAAACGATTGGATCGTTTTTCTTCCACATCTTGCTTTTTGCTCGTCTAAAACTTACTTTTGCTCCAGAACTAACCAATCAAGCTTTACATATGGACATGAAAATCATTTCTGCTCTCATGCTTTCAGCAGCCATCGGAACTGCACCGAAAGCAATGGCCGTAGAAAGTGTTGCGGCCTCCCCCGTTTCAATTGCAGCCCAAGCAAGCACGCCCGCCCAGCCGATTGACTTGACCGTAGCCGCCGACAAAGCCATCAACTCAGTCGTCTACATAAAAGTTTCCTCCACTGCACCTCAGGAAAATGTGCAGTATTTCAATCCCTTCGAAGACTTCTTCGGCGACTTCTTCGGCCAAGGCACACCGCGCCAGCAACAACCGCGTCAAGCCCCCAAACGCAGCGGCGCAGGTTCGGGCGTGATCTTGACTTCCGACGGATATATCGTGACAAACAACCATGTTGTGAAGGATGCTGACGAGATTCTGGTCAAACTCAACGACAACCGTGAGTACAAAGGCCGCATCATCGGACAAGACAAGGACACGGATCTCGCATTGATCAAGATCGAAGCCAAAAACCTCCAGCCCATCACTGTGGGCAGCAGCGAAAAGCTCAAAGTCGGCGAGTGGGTTTTGGCCATCGGCAATCCTTACGGTTTCACCTCCACTGTTACGGCCGGAATCGTCAGTGCCAAAGCGCGTTCTATGCAGTCTGCCAATCCGGTTGAAAGCTTCATTCAGACCGATGCCGCCATCAATCCGGGCAACTCCGGCGGTGCGCTGGTGAATGCTGCGGGCGAATTGGTCGGAATCAACTCGATGATCTATTCGGAAACGCGCTCCTACAGCGGCTACGGTTTCGCGATTCCGACCACAATTATGAACAAAGTTGTGAAAGACCTGCGCGAATTCGGCGTCGTTCAGCGTGCACTGCTGGGAATCCGCGGTACTTCTGTGTCCAACTACATCGACGAACAAAAAGACAAGGGCAAAGACGTTGATCTCGGTACGTTGACCGGCTTCTACGTGGCTGAAGTCACTGCAGATGGCGCAGCCGATGCAGCCGGTCTCCAAAAGGGTGACGTCGTTACCGCCATCGATGATAAGAAGATCGACAAATTCGGACAACTCCAGGAAATTGTGGCCATGCACCGCCCCGGCGACAAGGTGAAAGTCACCTATCTGCGCAAGAAGAAGGAGCACATCACCACACTCACCCTGCGCAACGAACAAGGAACCACCACCAATCTCGAAACCGTAGACACAGAATCAATGGGAGCCGCCCTGCGCGCGCTTACCGATGCGGAGAAAAATGAATTGGGGCTCAAAAATGGACTCGTGGTCAGCAGCATCAAAGCAGGAAAACTCCAAGATGCCGGCATCACAAAGGGAATTATCATCACGCAAGTGAACGATCGCGTGATGAATTCCACGCAAGACTTCGAAGAAGCCGTGAAAGCGGCCAATAGAAGCAGCGACCGCGTGCTTTGGATCCGTGCAAAAACGCAAAGTGGGCTCAATCGTTCCTTCACCGTGGAACTTAGCGACGCAAAAGCCAAGGCAAAACGCAACAAGTAAAGCACTTAGCACAAGTGCAATGCGCGTCTTTGCATGCAACATGCAGAGCGCACAAATTGAAAACGGAGCAGACATCGTTGGATGTCTGCTCCGTTTGTTGTTGTCCGCAGTAGTGTGGATGGGGTTGCGATGGTTTCAGAATCCCAAATCCAATCCCACAGAAAGATATTCGTTGAATTGCAAGAAACTCTGTCCGGGTTTCCGCTTCACTCCGTCATCAAATCGCGGATAGAGGAAGATCTTCGTAGAAAGGTACTTATTCACCTTGAGTGCAATGGTGTTTTCCCATTCTGCCTGGACGCGAGAATAACTGGTGAAGGCATAAAAACGCGACGTCCACAGCAATCCTTTCATCAATTCCCAACGTGTGTTCACCGTCACGGTCGAACCCAAATTCCAGCGCGAATGCTTTCCGACATCGATGCCATTCCGTCCCGCAAGCGCCAAACGATCTACGTATTTGAAGTCGGCTGCCATCGGCGACAACGTGGCCGACACCTCAAAAGCCCCCTGTTTGTACTTATAGTCCATACCAAAGGAGAGCACCGACTCAAAAGGCGACATGAAATCGGAATACACTTGCGGGTCGTTGGCATGATAGCCCGGATAAAACTGGGTCCACGATTGCAACATCGCAGTGTAATACCACCGCTTCGCCGCTTGAAGTCCCAACTTGTTGGTCAATCTGATCTGGTCAGCGTTCGTTTTATACTCATGCTGCGTGTCCGATTGCGAAGACTGGAAGCCCAGCCGCATTTCCAGTTTGTTCGAGAAGGTCACCTTGTCCTTGTTGTCATAGTTAGCCTCGGCATTGAGCGACGCCAACAGCGAATTGTGATCTTCTCCTCCCTTGTACCAGTTTTCTGTCACATAATATTGCATGAACTGCAGGGAGAAATTCCCCTTGAAGGTCCAGAAGTTCGGGCGTTCCACCTTGATATTCAGCGCCGCATCGTCGGTCCAGGTGCGCACATTGGGGGCACCGGCCGGTGCTTTCGGAGCTACGGCGGGAGCAGGGGCGACGTCCCTTTTTACTGCCGTCTTTTCCGATTTGCTCACAGCAGCAATCGGCAAAACACGCGAAACAAGGTCGGGGCGGTGCCCATAAATGTCAAGCAAAGCGCGCGAAACCGCTCCGGAAACTTCCGTCTGCTCTCCGGAAAAACTCCCCAACGCCGTATGAAGCTGCGCATCATAAAGCGTATTCCCGGCAAAAAGCGGGAAATAATACGGATTTTCGAGAACGTCGTCACTATCGTCAGCCGGTGTTTGCGCCGCCCGCGACAAACTGTCGAGTCGATGGGCATAAGCATCTGCGATGAGTGTGATGGAATCGGCCGCAGGGTGGGGCGCACTGCGATGAGCACGGCGCGCAGTCTGTGCGCGCAGCACCCCCGGAGCGGTGACAGCCAACAAAGCCAAGAGGAAAATTCGGTGCATGGGGAAAGTTCAGCGTGTGAGAGGAGAGAAAGAAAGGGACAATTCCGACAGGACGCTCATTCGTCGAAGTCGGTAAACGCAAACGCGCCGATAGGCAAAGTGCGAACGGCGGCGGCACTTATTTAATGCCGCGCGCGTTCAAAGCCTGCGCATATTTTGCGGCATTCTTCAGGTGTTCGCCGTACGTTTCCGCAAAATTATGGCTTCCCGAGAAGTCTTCTTTCGCGCACATGTAGAAATAATTGTGGTGTGCGTGGTCAAGTACAGCATTGATGCTCGAAAGAGACGGAATGCAAATGGGGCCGGGAGGCAAACCGGTTCGCTTATATGTATTATAAGGACTATCTACCTTGAGGTGTTCATTCATGATTCTGCGCAACCCGAAATTACCGAGCGCAAATTTCACCGTCGGATCGGCTTGAAGCGGCATGTGCTTGTGCAACCGGTTGAGATACATGGCTGCTACCATTGGTTTCTCCGGATTGTAGGCCGTCTCTTGCTCCACAATGGAGGCCACCGTGATCACTTGATCGGGGTTGAGGCTGTCGGCCTGCGCTTTGGCCAAGCGCTCCGGTGTCCAAAACGCCTTGCTCTCACGATTCATTCGTGCCAACAGCGCCGCGGGCGAAAGCGTCCAATACACCTCGTAGGTATTGGGCAAAAACAGGCAAACTGCTGTTTCCGGCGTTTTTCCGTAGAGCGAAAGCAATTCGGGGTTGGTCAACGCCGCATAGAAAGAGTCGGCCGGGGCGTGCAATTCACGGCCCAACAGGTCGGCCAAATCGCGCGTGGTGCGCAACACGGGGATCGTGAGACGCGTAGGCGTCTGATTGCCGTTGCGCAAGTTGCGAAATACAGTCAAAGCACCCGCACCCGATCCCACATCATAGCGGCCGGGGCGAATGTGCTTGTCATAACTAAACACAGAAGTGAGAAGGTGAAAAGTGGAATTGGCCGGGAAACGGCTGTCGCTGCACACCTTGTTGTAAACCGAGTCGATATTGTCATCGTCGTCCAGATAAACAATGCGCTCCCCACTCCCCGTAAGACTTGAAAAAAGAGAGTAGAGTGCTACGAGCAGGAGAACCCCTACCACAACTGCGGCAACTGTCCACCGCGTACGAAGAATTTGTTTCATAAGGTTGTAATCCTTAGGCCCCTGTACTGCCGATTGGGCAACGAGAGACCGGTCATAATGATGAACTGAAGGGCATTGAGCCACTATGCGGGGGCGAAATTACACAAAAATCCCCTTGTATGTGCAAGTTTCGCCGCGCATTCTCTCCGTGGCTCAAGAAAATGTATTACTTTCGCACATATCTAAAGAATTTGAGCAAGCGACGTGGCAAGTGCGCCCCACTTTTTCCTCTTCCATCGCCACCTCCACGCCACTTGCCGCCAACCACTTTTATTCTTCATGGAATACCATTACGAAGACTTCGTCGGGCTGATTCAAAAAAGCATTGTAGAGCATTGGGACCTGAATGCACTCACCGACTACAAAGGCGTGACACTTCAATATAAGGACGTGGCTCGCAAAATCGAAAAGCTTCACATCTTATTTGAGACGGCCGGCATAGTGCCGGGCGACAAAATTGCCATCTGCGGCCGCAACAGTGCACACTGGGCGGTGGCCTTCTTGGCCACACTCACCTATGGCGCCATCGTTGTCCCCATCCTTCACGAGTTCAAGGCCGAACAAGTGCACAACATCGTCAACCATTCTGACGCTCGTCTCCTCTTTGCCGGCGACATGGTGTGGCCCACACTCGATGCAGAAGCCATGCCGCAGCTCGAAGGTATCGTACACATCCCCGATTTCATGCTGCTCATCAGCCGCAACGAAGCCCTGACCGAAGCTCGAGAGCGCTTGAATGAATACTACGGCAAGCGCCATCCCAAATACTTCCGCCGCGAGCACGTCAACTACCGCCCGGCTCCCAACGGAGAGGCTCTGGCCATGATCAACTACACCAGTGGCACCACCTCCAACTCCAAAGGTGTGCTCATTCCCTACCGCGCGCTCTGGAGCAACTACCAGTTTGCCATTGAAGTCTTGGGGGCAAAGGTACCGGCCGGTTCGCGCATCATTTCCATGCTCCCCATGGCGCACATGTATGGCATGGCCTTTGAGTTTATCTTCGAATTCATTCAGGGCATACACGTGCACTATCTCACGCGTCTGCCCAGCCCCAAGGTCATTATCGAGGCCTTCCGCGAGGTGCAACCCGCAGTGGTGATCAGTGTCCCCCTCATCATCGAGAAGATCATCAAGAAAAACGTGATGCCCAAGCTCGCAACTCCCTCGATGAAGCTACTTTTGCGCGTCCCGATGATCAGCGACAAGATTTTGCACAAGGTGCGCGATCAAATTCAATCGGTGTTCGGCGGCAAATTCTACGAGGTCATTATCGGCGGAGCGGCGCTCAACAAGGAAGTGGAGCAATTCTTGCACAAAATCAACTTCAATTACACCGTGGGCTACGGTGCCACAGAATGCGCCCCCATCATCGCCTACGAAGATTGGAGCCGTTTCGTTCCGGGTTCGTGTGGAAAAGTGGCTCCCCGCATGGAACTGCGCATCGACAGCCCCGATCCGCAACACGTCGTAGGCGAAATCCTCACTCGCGGCGCGAACGTGATGCTCGGTTACTACAAAAACCCGGAAGCCACCGCTGCCGCGCTGGACAACGAGGGATGGTACCACACAGGTGACCTCGGCGTGCTGGATCAAGAGGGCAATCTCTACATTCGCGGGCGCTGTAAAAACATGCTTCTCGGTTCCAACGGTCAAAACATCTACCCCGAGGAAATTGAAGACAAACTCAACACACTGCCTTACGTGATGGAAAGTGTTGTCATCCAGAAAGGGGAGAAACTCCACGCACTCATTCACCCCGACTACGAAGAGGCCGAAAAGGCCGGGCTCGATGAGAATGCCCTCAACCGGCAAATGGAGGAAAACCGCCGCATGCTCAACACGATGATCAATGCCTACGAACAAATCGTCAGCGTAAAGCTCCACAAAGAGGAGTTTGAGAAGACGCCCAAGCGCTCCATAAAACGATTCCTCTATACAGAATAAAATAAAGTGGGCGTTTTCCGGTAAAACTTCCCGCCTTTGTCGGAAAACTTCCCCACTTTTCGCACATTACTCCCCGTCTTTTTACTATCTTTGCCTGTGATTCGCCACTCCTCCCCGGGAATGGCGGATCACAAGCGCAATAAGACGAACCTATTGCGAGCATTCAACATCAATATGCCGTTCATCCCTTCCTTTTCCTTACGCACTTCGCTGTTTGCCCTCCTCGTGACAGCCGGAATCACCCCGATTGCGGCTGCCGACGGTGACATCAGTTTCAGAAGAGCCGCGGCCATCGCCAAACAATACGTGAGACTTTCGACCACAGCGCAACGCACACTCAAAAGTCGCACGCTTTCTAACCGGACCGGCGCCCCTTATTATCTGTTCAACGACGCAGGCAATAACGGTTTCGTGCTGGTGGCCGGCAATGAAGCCATGGGCTCCATATTGGCTGTGGGCACCGAAGCACCACTCGACACACTTCACGCCCCCGAAGGCTTGCAATACCTGCTCGAAGCCTACCGCGAACGCTTTCAGACCGTGCAGAAATTGTCTGCCGCCGACCGCAAGCGCTATTTCACCACCTTCGCGACAAACAACAGCTATACCCCTGTGACTCCGCTGCTGAAAAGCAAGTGGGGGCAAGGCTATCCCTACAATAACAGTGTCGGCGGATATCCCACCGGCTGTGTGGCTACGGCAGTAGCGCAGATCATGTACTTCCACCGCTGGCCCGAACAGGGCACAGGCACGAAGACCTATCGAACCTACGATGGAAATACGGCCCAGATCGATTTCTCCCAGTCGCGCTACGCATGGAATCTCATGCACGACAGTTACGATCGTCGTCATCTCACCAACGACGAACAAAATGCGATCGGGAAACTGCACCATGACATCGGTGCTGCGGTTGACATGCGCTACACGAAAGGTGCAAGTTCGGCCACGAGCTATGCTGCCCAACAAGCCCTCAAGAAGTATTTCTCCTACAACGTAGGGGCAACCACGAAATCCAACGAAGGGGCACGCGGGTTTGTCAATATGTTCTACGAAGAATTGAAGAACGGCTATCCCGTGTACATTGCCGGCAATGCGGAAGGAAGCGCAAGTGGACACGCCATGGTGGTCGACGGCATCAACAGTGAAGGGCTCCTGCACATCAATTTCGGTTGGGATGGGCAAGCCAATGCTTACTACAACCTGCAATCCATGTCCGTTGGACAAACCGGTAGTGAATTTGGCGGCCGACCGCTGAGCTTCAACCGACAGCTCGAAGCAGTCTTGGCTCATCCCAACCGCGCCAATGAGAAGCCTATTCCCGCAGCCTGGGCAGAAGGCAATCGCCGTTTGTCCTTCACCGGCGAAGGAACGCTCCGGTTGGTCGACACAACGACCAAAGTGTTCGCCTTGACGCAAGGTCTCGATGTGACCATGAGCTACTTCACCAATCTATCGTATAATTTTTACGGAGATGTCGGCATGGCAATTGTAGATCAAAACGGCCGTCAGGTGGCGCTCTTCAAATATGCGGACACCGGCAGCAAGCAGACCTTCACCGACAAGCACGGCTATCTGCCCAATGGCGGCACATGGGTGAAGCCCCTCAACATGCACCTGGACACGCGCCAACTCACACCGGGCGAATACACGATCGTGCCGATGAGTGCCACGCAGCAAAACGGCGGACTCGGAACTTGGGTCAAAATGAGCCTGTCTCCCCGCATGACCTTCACAGTAGACGACCGAGAAATTAAGGTGACTGAAGAAAACTACCCCGATGCCGGTTTCCGCGTGACGGGTCCGATGGAAAACAATGAGGTGCAGGCCGAAAAGGCCACTGTATTGCGCGTTCCTTTGCACTGCCTCAGCGGCATCACCCCCTACTTCCGTCTCAAGATGGAGATTCTCGATCAGAACAAACGCGTGCTACAAACTGTTGAAAGCGAGCAACTTAATTTTGACGCCTTCGACGAACAGAATGTGCCCATCGTCCTGACTACGAACGAAAACATCCACACCGGAAAGTACAACACCCGACTCTCGTTGGTGTTCCTCGACGAAACACGCGCCCCCATTTCGCTTCCCAACCCTGAAGGCGGCGAGTTCTTCGAAATCAATGTCACGGAACCGGTCCACACTACGGTTCTCAGTCTTTCGAGATTCGGCATCTACGACGGAGGCGACGAACCGGTTTCTTCGCCCTACGTGAACTTAACCGGCAAAACGTTTTCCATCAAAGGAAACCTCTATGCCAATAAAGGAGATTTCTCGGGTGTCGTCGAATTCTTCTGGGAAAATATTGAATCGGGCGACCGCATCGATGTGGGAAGATTCCTGTCCTGCTCGATGAAGCGAGACCAAAGCCTTGATTTTAATCTTGGCTTCATGAAGGCAAGAGATTTCAAAGTGGTCAATGGGCAGACCTATCGTTTGATCGCTTCATACAAAGATGGCGGTACTCGTATCGAGATTCCCGTAACTGACGGCGGATT
>CAJPJR010000033.1 GCA_905369775.1 Prevotellaceae bacterium UBA1746 | reverse complement strand
CCTCTACAGTGTGCCCGCGGCTGCCGTTTACGATCACCACATCACCGCGGCGCTGTCCAACGACTATCGGGATGCGGCCGTGACCCTCGATTTCGGTCTGCGCAATCCCACGAAACAGGCAGAAACCAAGGAAGTAGCGCTCGACGTGTACAGCCCCGAAGGCAAGAAAGTGGCTTCGCAGCGTTGGCAGCTCAGCGCCCCGGCCGGCAAGGATATGGAGTTGGCACGCCAACAGGTGAAGTTCGACTTGAAGAACGTGACGACCTGGACGGCCGAAACGCCCCGTCTCTACACCTTCCGTTTCCGTCAGTATGATGCGGCAGGACACGAGGAAATGGCCTGGAGCACGAAATTCGGATTCCGCGAAATCAAATTGGCGAACTCCTTGTTGTATGTCAACGGCAAGCGCGTGTTTTTCAAGGGCGTGAACCGCCAAGACACCGATCCCGAGCGTGGTCGTGCTGTGACCAACGAGACGATGCTGCGCGACATCCTGCTCATGAAGCAGAACAATGTGAACCTGATTCGCACTTCGCACTACCCGAACAACGCCCGCATGTATGCCATGTTCGATCATTTCGGACTGTACACCTGCGATGAGGCCGACTTGGAAGACCACGCCAACCAATCTATTTCCGACCTGAAGAGTTGGATTCCGGCGTTCGAAGACCGCATCCGCGAAATGGTGGCGCGCGACTACAACCATCCCTCTGTCGTGATGTGGAGTTTGGGCAACGAGGGCGGCAACGGTGAGAATTTCCGTGCCTGCTACGATTTGGCGAAGCAGATGGATGCCACGCGCCCCGTGCACTACGAAGGAACGCGCATTCGTCGTCCCTTCGGTGGCGAACGCTTCTCGGATTTCTATTCGAAGATGTACCCCGACATCCCTTGGATGGAGAAATATTGCAACAACATGGACAAACCGATGTTTGTTTGCGAATACGCCCACGCCATGGGCAACGCCATCGGTAACCTCCGCGAATACTGGGACGCCATCGAGGCGAGCAATTCGTGTGTTGGTGGTGCCATTTGGGACTGGGTGGATCAGAGCATCTACGATCCCAAAGAAATGAAGCAGGGCCTCCGCCGTTTGCACACGGGCTACGACTATCCCGGCCCGCACCAAGGCAACTTCATGAGCAACGGTATCTTGCCCGGTACGCGCGAAGAGAGTGCGAAACTCAAGGAGGTGAAGGCGGCACACCAGTTTGTCAAGTTCCGTTTGGCGAACGTCGACCCGCAGCGCAATGTGGCGCGTCTGGTGTTGCGCAACGGTTATGCGTTCACCAACCTGCGCGATTTCGATCTCCGCACCGCGGTGCTGCGCAACGGTCGCGTGGTAAGTACGCGCCGCATGCCGATGCCTGCTGTTGCTCCCGGTGACAGCGCAGAGGTGGAAGTGAAGTTGGCGAAGGCTGATTTGAACGGCCGCACCGCTCGCGAGGGCGATGAAGTGATGCTCAATGTCTATGCCGATCGTCGTGCGGCCACCGATTGGAGCGCGAAACACCACGAAGAGGCGTTGATGCAATTCGAATTGGCTGCGCGCAAAGGTTTGCCGGCTGTGCCCGAACGTCCGCTCGAAGTGGTCGATGTGCACAAAAACGGCAAGGCCATTATCACCGCCGGACGCATAAAATTGGTCTTCAACGAACGGAGCGCGAAACTCCACGCGTTGCTCATCGACGGAAAGAAAGTGCTCGGCGACGGACTGGATCTCGATTACACCAACTTCCGTTTCATCGAGAACGACCGACAAAGCAATGCCGACAACGGTATGGACTCGTTGGGAACGTTCTCGGCCGAACGCAAAGGCGATACTTACGTGATGACAACGCATCGCACGGGTACGCTCTGCGACTTGACGATGGTCTATACCCTGCGCGCGGGCAATGTGCTCGATGTCACCGCGAAATTCACCCCGAAACGCGACGGTCTGCGCCGTCTGGGCTTCGAAGTGGGACTCGATTCCACCCTGAGCCGCGTGAACTATTGGGCGTATGGTCCGTGGGAAAACTACAACGACCGCATCGACGGTGTGACCGTCGGTCGCTATTCCATGACGCCTTCCACTTCGATGGAGCGGTACATGAAGCCGCAAAGCACCGGTAACCGCGAAGGTTTGCGCGAAGTCTCGTTTGCCGACGCGACCGGCCGTGGCATCTTGGTGCGTGCCGAAGGCAAGGTGAGCTTCACCGCCGTGCCTTACACCGAAAAGGATATGGCCGATGCGCGCCACAGTTGGGAATTGAAGGCGCGTCCTTACACGGTGCTGCACTTCGATGCTGCTTATCGTGGGGTGGGCAATGCATCCTGCGGAGGAGTCGATACGCGTAAAGCTTATTGGGTTCCCAACACGCCGCAGCAATTCACCTTGCGCATCACGCCGCTGAAATAAATTCTTCTTCCATTGGCCGCACGCCGATGGAAAGGATACGACAATCGCCGCCTGCTTCCTAAGGAAGACAGGCGGCGATGTTTTTTTCAGTCGGTGAAATCGAAGTGGAGCGTCCGGAAAGCCCGAAAACATCGGGCGCCGTATGCTCACATCCGGAACAGTTGCCGGAACGAAAGGAGGATTTAGAGCGGGCGCGTCGCGTGCTCCAACCAAGCGCGATCTTTCTCGTCGGTGAGCAGGGGGAGTAACCGCACACGTACGGTTTGATGATAGTCGTTGAGCCAGTTGCGTTCGGTTTCATCGAGCAACTCCATCACAATCGGGGTGGTGTCGAAGGGACAGAGCGTGAGGGGTTCGAATTCGAGGAATTTCCCGAAGGGCGTTTGCCGGCTTTCGCGTGTGAGCAACACATTTTCGAGTCGTACCCCGAATTTTCCGTCTACATAGATGCCCGGTTCGTCCGTGATGGTCATTCCTGCAACGAAGGGCGTGGTGCTGGCGGCATTGGTGTTCTTGCGAATTTGCTGCGGTCCCTCGTGCACGCAAAGATGGCTCCCCACGCCGTGTCCTGTGCCGTGTCCGAAGTCCATGCCCTCTTGCCACATGGCGTAGCGGGCGGCGAAATCGAGCACCAAACCTTGTGTGCGTTCCGGAAAGCGGGCGCGCGCTAAAGCGATGTGACCTTTCAGAACGAGGGTGTAGACTTTTCGTTCTTCGTCGGTGAGTGGTCCGAGCGGGAGGGTACGGGTGATGTCGGTCGTTCCACTGATATAATGCGCGCCGCTGTCGAGCAACAAGAAACTCCGGGCAGCGAGCGGCGCGTTGCTGCTTTCGTCCGCTTCGTAGTGTACGATGGCACCGTGGGCACCGTATCCGGCGATGGTGCCGAAGGAAAGACCGCGAAAATCGGGGTGTTCTGCGCGAAACGCGGTAAGTCGTTGTTCAATGGAAAGTTCCGTTTCTTGTGCGATCTCGCCTTTTTCGATGATTTCATCGAGCGTTCTGCGAAAACGCACCAGGGCCACGCCGTCCAGTTCCATCGCACGACGGAAACCGGCGATCTCGCGTTCGTCTTTCACCGCGCGCAAAGCGGGAATGGGGGTGACGGCCGAGGTGCAAACGGAGCGCAAACCCAATTGATGGAAATGTTCCACGACTTGTCGGTTCATGCTTCCGGCATATCCGATGAGTGTCTTTTGTAAGTCGAGCGAACGCAGCAATTGTGCGGTGCTTTCGTAAGGATGCAGCGAGATTCCGTGCGAAGTCAACTCTTTTTGTGCGCTTTCATCGAGCGCTTCGAGATGAACGAAAAGGTGAGTTTCGCGTTCGCCCACCAACAAGTAAGAAAGGAAGACGGGATTGAATTCAATGTCTTCGCCACGGAGATTGAGCAACCACGCGATTTCGGAAATATCGTTGTAGAAGAAATAAGTATCTACGGTTTCATCGTCCACTTTCGCGGAAGTTGCAGCCGCCGGCTCTGTGATTTTCAACGCTTGCTCGATGAGATCGCGTTGCAATTGTCGAACGACTTCGATTTTCTCTCCCGCGTTTTTGCTCGTCCACTCGGCAGGATGGCGAACAATGGGACGTTTCGGCAGCGCCGGTCGGTCTTTCCATACTTCGGCGGAGAGATCGATGTCTTTCGTGGCGAAAACCGATAGCTCCGTTCCGAACTGTGCGGTGCTGCAAGTGGCATAATCCAAACCCACCGTGAATTTTGCGGACGAAGCGGGGCGTTGTGCGCGCATCCACTCCGCGACATCGGGCGTTTCCGGCAATCCGTCTTTCATTAGTTCGATGCCCGTTCCCGAAAGTTCTTCGGCTGCTTGCAGAAAATAGCGCGAATCGGTCCAAAGTGCCGCCTTTTCCGCTGCAACCACGAGTGTTCCGGCACTGCCTCGGAAACCGCTGAACCATTCTCGCGATTTCCAGTGATCGGCAATGTATTCGCTGTTGTGTGGATCGGCGGTCGGGACGAGATAGCAGTCCACATTGTGCCGTTTCATCGCAGCTCGCAAGGCTGCAAGGCGTTGTGTGATGAGTTCAGATCT
Organism: Prevotellaceae bacterium UBA1746; assembly: GCA_905369775.1. Lineage (GTDB taxonomy): Bacteria > Bacteroidota > Bacteroidia > Bacteroidales > Bacteroidaceae > Alloprevotella. Next base: position 16,014 of record CAJPJR010000033.1, on the reverse strand, counting down.
GTTCATGGCAAGTAAAGAGCTATTGATGGCAGAAAAACTGTTGGAGAGAAGAGAGAGCTGCGGTAGATCCGACGTTTTGCGGCCGATTGTTCGAAAAAATGGGGAATTTTTGCAGCGTGGGCGGAAAGCGTCAATTCAGCGACGCATTCGCCTCGTGGAGCATCGGGCGAATGCGTTCCATTATTTCGAACAAGGATTCGACTGTCTCGGCACGCAGCATCTCGATGCGCGTGTTTCGGAAATTCGGAATTCCCTTGAAGAGCGGAGTGGCCGCCAAATGACGACGGACGTGGAGAATACCGCGGTATTCGTCGATGCGTTCCACGCTTTGCCGCACTTGTTCTTTGAGCACATCCAGCATCCAATCGATCGTCATGGGTTGATGGTCGGAAGGAACGACGTCGCCGACTTCAAAGGGCGCATTGTCGATGGAATCGCGTATTTCTTTGAAAATCCACGGACGCCCGAAGGTGGCACGTCCCACCATCACGGCATCCACTCCCCATTTTTCAAACGCCTTTCGCGCTGTTTCACCCGAATCGATGTCGCCGTTTCCGATGATGGGGATGTGCATACGCGGATTCTGCTTCACCGCGCCGATCAGTTCCCAATCCGCTTCGCCGGTGTACATTTGACAGCGCGTACGTCCGTGGATGGTCAGCGCCTCCGCCCCGCAGTCTTGGATGCGTTCGGCCAAATCGACGATGATGCGGTGTTCGTGATCCCATCCCAACCGCGTTTTTACCGTCACCGGTACGCGATCACTGACGCGATCCACCACCGCCCGAATGATGTCGAGCATCAAATCAGGCGTTTGCAGCATGCCAGCGCCGGCTCCTTTGCCCGCGACCTTTTTCACCGGACAACCGAAATTCAAGTCCAGCACGTCCGGATGCGCCGTTTCGACGACAATTTCTGCTGCTTCGGCCACAGCGCCCGGATCGCGTCCGTAAATTTGGATCGCCACGGGGCGTTCGTCGTCACAAACTGTGAGTTTTTGGAGCGATTTGTTGACCATTCTCACCAAAGCATCGGCGGCCACAAATTCCGAGTAGACCATCGACGCGCCGAGCCGTCGACACAGGAGGCGGAAGCCGATGTCGGTTACATCCTCCATGGGAGCGAGCACCACGGGGCGGGAGCCCAAATCGATATTGCGTATTTTCATGAGTTGTTGCGTTGTTTTGAAAAGAGCGAACCGCGCATCATCAGTCCTGCAAACCCGGCCACGAGCAGCAGCAGTCCGAGCAAAACCTGCACGACAGCCGGCCAGTTGTCACCCCAGGCGCCGACCGTGGGACAAAGCATCCCTACAACCGCCAGCGCGTTGTTGGCCGCATGTGCGGGATAGCACAGCCGCAGGTCGTCCGAACGGAAATAGAGCAGTGCCAGTCCCATGCCGATGATGAAGGCCGGAATGCCCTGTGCCCAATTCCCGTGCACGATGGCGAAAAGCAGAGAAGAAAGCACCATGGCTTGGATCACACCGATTTTTTTCTGGAGCAAGCGAAACATGCCCGCTCTGAAAACCAGTTCTTCGATGAACGGACCGACGACAACCAGTATAAAAATACCGAATCCATCGTGCGCAATCGCATCGAACGTCTTCGTTTCGAGCGGACTCAGTTCGATGTGCAAGGGCGCCATCAGCCATTGCAGTCCCAGCGACGCCACCACCAAACAACCGGCGAAGTGCAAAACCCGCACATAGGGTAGCCCGAAGCCGATGCTCCGACCGGAATTGAACGACAACCTGGACCAGCTCATGGCGATCGCGCCGACCCCGATCCCGACATAGCCAATGAGCGAAGCGACCGCGAAGGCGGTGGTCGTCAGCAGGAGCGAACCATCATCTGCCAACACCAGTCGGCCTCCCATTCCCGTTTTGAGGGTGAAGAAGGAAGCCAGTAAACTGATGACAGCGTTGCCGATGAGAAAGAAGATCAGCAGTCCCGCTATTTTAGCGGCCAGAATGGGGGTGAATTTGCGAAACATCATGGTGCGGGGTTATAGGTATCTGCGCACTTGTCGTGCGTCTTCGTTGAGTTGGGCCTTCAAGGCGTTGAGATTATCGAATTTTCGTTCGTCGCGCAGTCGTTGCACGAATTCAATCTTCAGCTGTTGTCCGTACAAGTCGGCATCAAAATCCAGCAGATGCGTTTCTATCGTCACACGGCTGCCGTTGTCCAACGTAGGCCTTTGCCCGATGTTGGTCATGGCCGCGTATCGTTGTCCGCCGATGTGTGCCCACGTGGCGTAGCTTCCTCGCCGCGGTACGATTTTGTCGGCACTTTGCGGTTCGAGGTTCGCTGTGGGAAAGCCGATTTTTCGCCCATTTTGGAAACCATGTACCACGGTTCCCGTCAAAGCGTAGGGTCGTCCGAGTCCGGCACCGGCTTCGAGCACATCGCCTGCTTCGAGCAGCGACCGGATGTGCGAAGACGAAATAGTCTCGTCCGGTAGGGGAGGACATTGTTCGACGGCGATGCCGATGGAATCGCCGATTTCTTGATATCGTTCGAATCCATCGCCCTGCTGCGGGCGGCCAAATCGGTGATCGTAGCCCACCAAGAGACAATCCACGTCGAAGGCCTGCAAGAGCAGTTCGCGCATGAATTGTTCGGCGGTGAGTCCGGCCATTTTTCGGTCGAAGTGGAGCACGATGACACCGGCCAATCCGCAGTGTCGCAGCGCCGCGATCTTTTCGTCGAGCGTCGTCAACAGCGGCGGTTGCTGTCCCGGTGCGAGCACTGCGAGCGGATGCACATCGAAGGTCACCGCCCACGGAGCCGCCCCGTGCCGTTGAGCCTCTTCGCGCAGTCGGTCGAAAACAAAGCGATGACCGCGGTGCACCCCGTCGAAGAAACCGATGGAAACGGCCTTTTGTCGTTCGCCCGGCCTCTCCTCGAATGGTATGAGGCTAAAATCATTCATGGCGTAATCTTCCTTCGGTGTCGAAGGCTTCCTTCACCCAGGCACCCCCTGCGGGTGTCAATCGCACATTCCAGCCCTTTTTGGCCGCCACGCGGCAATTTTCTTCGGAATCATCGAAGAAGATGATCTCCTCCGGTGCGCAACCCAGCTGCGCAGTGACATGGTCGAACACCCGCGGATCGGGTTTCTGCAAGTGCATTTCGCAGGAGAGAAACAGTGTGTCGAAGTAATCGGAAATCGGGTGACCGTCTGCGCAGAAGAAGTCGCGTACGCCCTGCTGCCAATGGATCGGGTTGGTATTCGAAAGCACCGCAGTGCGGTAGTGGCGTTTCACTCGGCGCAAGCAGTCCAAACGATCGGCCGGCACGCCCACCAGATAAGCCTCCCATGCGCGCCGAATTTCGTCGTTCGTCAGCTGAGGCTGGTTGGCCGATCGCCTGATTTCATCGTAAAATTCCGCCGTGGAGAGATCGCCGTTTTCAAACTGTTCGAAGATTCCGCCTTGTTTGTACGTGCCGAGGTAGGGACGGATGTCGAAACCCAATCGATCGAAAGCCTCGATGGAGGCCGTTTTGTAGAGGTCGACGATGACGCCGCCGAAGTCAAAGACCGGAATCATGCTTTACGAGTTTATAGAGTTTGTCGCTGGGGCGAATTTTTTCTTTCGAGGGGATCGACACGAACATGCCCTTGCCGGCTTTCTCGACCGGCCCGTCGTTGCCGTGAATGCTGTCGGCAGTGAGGTAAACCACGCCGGTGGTGGGTCCGATGGCCACGAGCCGATCGCCTACTTCAATTTCTCCGGCTTCGATGAGGAACTCTGCCACTTCGAGTTTGGAGAAATATTTCATTCCCTTGCCCACATAGACCTTCTTCTCAGTGGCCGACGAACCGTATTTTTCGGTCCATTCGCCGAGCTTGCGCCCCTGGTAGTAGCCGTCCCAGAATCCGCGGTTGAAGACGGAAGCCAGACGTTCGTCCCACTCCTTGACGCGCTCTTCGTTGAAGGTGCCCTCTTGCACGGCACGGATGGCCTCTTTGTAGCACTGCACCACCGTGTAAACGTATTCGGCCGAACGGGCGCGCCCTTCGATTTTGAAGACCGAAACGCCCGCTTTCATCATCTTGTCGATGAAACCGATGGTTTTTAAGTCTTTCGGGCTCATGATGTACTCGTTGTCGATGTCGAGTTCCACGCCCGTTTCCTTGTCGCGCACGGTGTAGCTGCGTCGACATTGCTGCATGCATTCGCCGCGGTTGGCCGATCGGCCTTGGTTGTCGAGCGAAAGATAGCACTTGCCGCTCACGGCCATGCAGAGTGCGCCGTGGCAAAACATTTCGATGCGGATTTTCTCACCGCTCGGGCCGCAGATGTTTTCGCGTTCGATGAAATCGGAAATCTCTTTCACTTGTTCCAATTTCAGTTCGCGCGCCAGCACCACCACATCGGCAAAGGCCGAGTAGAAACGAAGCGCCTCCTCGTTCGAAATGTTGAGTTGGGTGGAGAGATGCACCTCTTGTCCGATGGTTCGGCAATAGCTGAGCACCGCTACGTCGGCCGCGATGACCGCCGAGATGTGTGCTGCCTTGGCGGCGTCGCAGATTTCGCGCATCAGGGCAAGGTCTTCTCCGTAGATGATCGTGTTGACCGTGAGATAACTCTTCACGCCGAGTTCATCACAGCGCTGTGCGATTTCGTGGAGGTCTTTGATGGTGAATCGGCTGGCCGAATGCGCGCGCATGTTGAGCGATTCGATGCCGAAATAGATGGAGTCGGCTCCGGCCTTGAGTGCCGCGGCGAGCGATTCGCGCGAACCCACGGGAGCCATCACTTCATATTGCATAGTTGTAGGGTCTGTTTGTATTCTTGTTGCCGGCAGGCGTTTTCGGTTCGTCGAATGCACGCCGCCGCGTTTTGTTAACGTGCGAATTTACTGAATTCTATCGACATACGCGCGCGAAGGAACTGATTTTCTCGGAACGCCTTTTTCGCGTTTGTGCGATGCAGCTCCGATGAAATCGGGTTTTTTGTGCCAAATTCTGATTTTGTCTTCGTTTTTGCCCGATTTCATCGAGTGGAAGGCCGTAGTTCACTTTTTCTGCCCAATCCGCCGTGGCCGAACGCAGTGGAACACAAAAACAGGGTGGGGAAGTGGAAAAAACGGGGAACCGTCGATCAAAAGTCCCGTTGTTTTTGAGGCATCCTGCGGGTGAAGGTTCCGCTTGTCGGTGATCGAATCGAACGGAGTGAAGACTTTCCCTTTGTGCCCTTTACGCGCGCGTACGCGTCAGCTGTTTTTCGTTTTTTGCCTTCATTTCTTCACCTGCCGGCTGTAAGTTGCAGATGCTCATTGCATTAGGGGTGAAGGTTTTTGCCGTTTTGTGTTCACGGAGTGGAGGCGATTTTCGCGAAACATTCTCCGCTCTCGGGTGAAGGCTCGAAAGCAAAAGCCTTCACCCCTAATCGACTGACGGATAATGAAATGGACGAGGTGGGTGAAGGCGTGAAGGTAAAAAACGAAAAGTGGCTGACGCGCGCACAATACGCGCGCGTGAGCGCTTCACCTCCACGTGAGTCTGAAAATTGCGGATCGAAAAAGGAAGGGAAAGGCTCGACCATCGGGCAATAATTTTGTATCTTTGCGAGTCGAGGTATTCACTTCGCATCACACCCAAATTAACGACGATGAGCGACAGCACAAAAGATCCCCGGGACGAGAACGATGTCCTTCCTGATTCCCCCACATCCACTTCGGCCGACGACTTCGACGCCGAGGCCGCGCCCGATGCCCACAGCGATTTCGATCCGAAGGGCGTCGAGGACGACAAGGTGAACGTGCATCCCCTCACCGGGATGTACCAGAATTGGTTTTTGGACTATGCCTCCTATGTGATTTTGGAGCGCGCCGTTCCTCACCTTTACGACGGTTTGAAACCCGTGCAGCGCCGCATTCTCCACACGATGAAGCGAATGGACGACGGCCGCTACAACAAGGTGGCGAACATTGCAGGCGAAACAATGAAGTTTCACCCGCACGGCGACGCGTCGATCGTGGATGCACTCACCCAAATGGGACGTCAGAACTTGCTCATCGACTGCCAGGGTTCGTGGGGCAATATCCTCACGGGCGACGAGGCGGCCGCTCCGCGTTACATCGAAGGCCGATTGACGAAATTTGCCCTCGATGTACTGTTCAATCCCAAAACGACGGAGTGGAAACTCTCCTACGACGGCCGCAACAAGGAGCCGGTGGCTCTGCCGGTGAAGTTTCCGCTGCTTTTGGCGCAGGGAGCCGAAGGCATTGCCGTGGGGCTGAGTGCGAAGATCCTGCCCCACAACTTCGGGGAGTTGTGCGATGCGGCCATCGCCTGCCTGCGCGGCGAAGCCTTTCACCTCTATCCCGATTTCCAAACGGGCGGACTCATCGACGTTTCGCGCTACAACGACGGTTTGCGCGGTGGCAGTGTGAAAGTGCGCGCACGCGTGGAGAAACGCGACAGCAAAACCATTGCGATCACCGAATTGCCATACGGCAAAACGGTGGATTCGCTGTGCGAAAGCATCAAGAAGGCGGCCGACAAGGGGCGCATCAAGATACGACAGATCCAAGATTTCACGGCCGAGCAGGTGGAAATTCTCATCCATTTGTCGCCGGGCGTGTCGAGCGACAAAACGCTCGACGCCCTCTACGCCTTCACGGATTGTGAGGTGAGTATTTCGCCCAACTGCTGCATCATCGACACCGACACCCCGCGTTTTGTGACGGTGAGCGAGGTGCTGCGCACGAATGTGCGCAACACGACCGATCTGCTGCGTCGCGAATTGGAGATCCGCCGCGGCGAACTGCTCGAGAGCATGATGTTCGCTTCGCTGGAACGCATCTTCATCGACGAGCGCATCTACAAAGACAAGGCCTATGAGAATGCGCCCGACATCGATGCGGCACTGTCGCACATCGACGGGCGTCTCGAGCCGTTCAAAAAGGATTTCGTGCGCGAAGTGACGCGCGACGACTTGTTGCGCTTGCTTGAGATCAAGATGGCCCGCATCTTGAAGTTCAACAAGGCCAAGGCCGACGAACTCATTGCGCGCATCAAGGCCGAGCTCGAACAGATCGACTACAACCTGGCGCACATGACCGAGGTGACGATCGAGTGGTTTGAAATGATCAAGGCCCGTTATGCCGACGAGCATCCGCGTCGCACCGAGATTCGCTCTTTCGACACGATCGAGGCGACCAAAGTGGTGGAGGCGAACGAGAAACTCTATGTGAACCGCGCCGACGGGTTCATGGGCACCTCGCTCAAGAAAGACGAGTTTGTGGAGAACTGCTCGAACATCGACGATGTGATCATTTTCTATCGCGACGGCACGTACAAGGTGACGCGTGTGGCGGAGAAGGTGTACATCGGCGAGACGGAACGTTCGAAGGCCGAGAAGAAAAAGGCGGAGATTGTGCACATTGCCGTGTTCAAGAAGAACGACCAGCGCACCATCTACAATGTGGTGTACCGCGACGGTAAAGACGGTGCTTACTACATCAAGCGCTTCAACGTGACGAGCATCACGCACGACCGCGAGTATGACCTCACCCGCGGGGAGAAGGGGTCGAAGATACAGTATTTCACGGCGAACCCGAACGGCGAGGCCGAAGTGATCAAGGTGACGCTGAAGCCGAACCCGAAGTTGCGCCGCATCTTCTTCGACAAAAATTTCTCGGAACTGGCGGTGAAGGGCCGCGCCTCGAAGGGCAATTTGCTCACCCGTTTGGAGGTGCACCGCATCACCCTCAAATCGCACGGCGGTTCCACGCTGGGTGGTCGCAAAGTGTGGTTCGACCCCGATGTGCAGCGCCTGAACTTTGACGAACGCGGCAACTACCTCGGCGAGTTCCACACGGACGATCTCGTGCTGGTGGTGCTGGACAACGGCGATTTCTACACCACGAATTTTGATCCCAACAACCACTACGAATCCACCGGCATTCTGCGTGTGGAGAAGTTTTCGGAAGACAAGGTGTGGACGGCCGTGCTTTTCGATGCGGACAATGACCACAATTTGTACATCAAGCGTTTCACCTTCGAACGTGCCAGTCAGGCGCGCCACTTGAATTTCATGGGCGAAAACCCGGGTTGCCGTTTTGTGGCGCTTTCGAGTCAGGCGTTCCCGCGCTTTGAGGTGACCTACGGCGCGCCGGATGATTTCCGCGATCCGCTGATCATCGATGCCGAAGAGTTTATCGGTGTGAAGAGCTACAAGGCGAAGGGCAAACGCGTGACGACGCTCAATGTGGCGAAGGTGACGGAACTGGAGCCGACGCGCTTCCCGGATCCCGAACCACAGGATGAGGTCGAAGAGGCGGAAGAAAGCGGCGAGGGAACGGAACCCACGGTGGAAACCCCGGCCGCTGCTTCTGAGGAACCGCAGCAAAATGTGGCTCCCCCTTCGCAAACCGAAGATGACCTGATGGACGACCTGACGGGACAGCTGAAACTCTTTTGACGGAGCGGCGGGTGACGGAGCTGCATGCTTCTTGAGGAATTTGAACCGAGTGATCGACCGCGTGTTGCATCGAGCGTGCGTGCAGTCGGGGACTCGGCTTCGGGGCGACGCAAGTGAGGAGCCTCCCGCTCCGATCCTCCAAACAACATACAACGAACAGATTCAATTATTACGATGAACTTACAAGAGATACTCGAACACCGCCGTGCGGTGCGTTATTATGATGCGTCGAAACCCATCGACGCCGACCGTGTGGAGGCCTGCGTGCGTTTGGCCACCTTGGCGCCCACGAGTTCGAACATGCAATTGTGGGAGGCCTACCATGTGACCGACCGTGCCACGATAGACCGTCTCGTGCCGGCCTGCATGGACCAGGCGGCGGTGAAGACCGCGCAGCAGTTGGTGGTGTTCGTCGTGCGCCCCGACCTGTGGAAAGACCATGCCGAGAAGGTGTTGAGTGGGGCGGTGGAGAACATCCGCAAGACGTACCCGCAAGAGAAGTGGGAAAAGTATGCCGGTCTGCAACAAGCGTATTATCGAAAGATCTGTCCTTTCCTCTATTCGCGCGGCTTCGGCGTGTGGGGGCTTTGTCGTAAATTGATTTCATGTGTGGTGGGTTGTTTCCGCCCGATGCCGCGTGAAGTCACCGAAAGCGCGATGTTGGCCGTTCTGCACAAGAGTTGTGCGCTGGCTGTGCAGACTTTCATGTTGGCCATGAGTGAAGCGGGTTACGACACCTGTCCGCTGGAAGGTTTCGATTCAGCTCGCGTGAAGAAGGTGCTCGATTTGCCGCGTGCGGCGCGGGTGAACATGATCGTGTCGTGCGGCATTCGCGATGAGGGACGTCTGCTTGGTGAGCGCGTGCGTTTGCCCTTCGAAGAACAATACCACCGACTTTGAGTTGCGACGCTTCTCGAGTCAGCCGACTCAATAAAAAAGAACACTCCCCTCTGTTGTGCAGACAGCAGAGGGGAGTGTTGAGTCCAGGCGAAAGACGATCAGAGGAAGTTTTCGCCGAGTTTCATTTGTACCTCGCCGGCGATGAGGCGGGTGCGCGAGGCGTCTTCGTTGGGGGTGATGAGCAGCATGTTGTCTTGGAGGGTGACGAGATAGCCGTCGAGTCCGCGAATGACTGCGCCGTAGCCTTTGGGCAGGCTGACGAGGGTTTGGCGCGTGCCTTGGAAGAGCACTTCGTTGCTGCCGATGGTGGTGTTGCCGTCGACGTTGGCGGGGAGGGTTTCTTTCATGACGGGCCACGATCCCACGTCTTTCCAACCGAAGGTGCAGGCTTGTACGACGGTGGGGTGCCCGTTGTTGAGCACGACGTGGTCGAGGCTGCAATGCTCGGCCGCGGGATAACACTGCGACAAGAGTGAGCTCTCGCTTTCATTCTCCGGAAGGGGCGCATCGGCTGCGGGGAGTCCGGGGATGAGTTGGCCGACGAGGGGAAGCATGGTGCGTGCGTTCCAAAGGAAGAGACCGGTGTTCCACAGGAATTCGCCACTCGCCACAAACTGACGGGCGAAATCGAGCGGCGGCTTTTCGGTGAAGGTTTTGAGAGAAAAGCGTTGGTCGCCGAGTTCTTCGCCCTTTTGAATGTAGCCGTAGGCCGTGTTGGGTGCGTGAGCCGCCACGCTCATGGCGAGGAAGGTGTTGTGGGAGCTGACAAATTCGAGTCCGGCGGTGATTTCGCGGGCGAAGAGGTTTTCGCCGGTGATGAATTGGTCGGCGGGGGTGGCGACGATACAGGCTTCGGGGTCGAAGCGGGCGATGTGCCAAGTGGCCCAGGCAGCGGCCGGTGCGGTGGAGAGCTGGGTGGGCTCGGCCAGGATGTTTTGCGGGGGCAACTGCGGAAGTTGTTCGCGAACGGTGTCAACGTAGGGGGTGAAGGTGGAGACAAAGATGTGTTCGACGGGAAGGAAGGCCGCGAAACGCTCGAAGGTGAGTTGTAGAAGTGTTTTCCCGATGCCGAAGAAATCGATGAATTGCTTCGGCTTCCGTTCGCGGCTCACGGGCCAGAGGCGTTTCCCGACGCCGCCCGCAAGCAGAATGCAATAGTTGTGGTTTGTCATGGCAAGAGACATTATTTTGTAAGGGCGAATATACAATTTCGCTTTCGAATGAGCGAGTGTTTTGCTTGAAATCAATGCAGAGAGGGTACTTTTCGAAAAGGAGTGCGAGTTTTTGAGCCTGTAATTTGTTCATGCCACGAAAATATATTACCTTTGCAAAAGAATCACGGTGAAACAGTGTACGACTGTCTCGGTCGATCGCTGTGGCTCCGAAGATTTGCTCCGATGGCGGAATCGGTAGACGCGTCGGTCTCAAACACCGATAGGGAAACCTGTGCCGGTTCGACCCCGGCTCGGAGTACAAGAGCAAGCGCTCCACAATCGAAGATTGTGGGGCGTTTCTTTTTTGTACCGTTCGGATCAATGAGGAAAGCGCTCCGTCGTATCTCGTGGGAGACGACGGAGCGCTTTTTGATGTGGGCCGCGACGAGTGTCGGGCGTGTATCAAAGAATTTTGATACCCGGGAGGTGTCGGGCAAAGATGGCTCTCGCATTTTCTTTGCGCTTAGCAGAGAGCGGTTCTACGCCTTCGAGCGGGTAAGGCAAGCCCATGCTTGCGTATTTGAAGGCACCCATGGTATGGTAGGGGAGGACTTCGATGCGTTCGATGACGGTGTAGGGTTTGAGATACTCGGCCAAGGCATTGAGGCGCGCGTCGTCGTCGGTGATGCCGGGAACGACGACGTGGCGCAACCAAACGGGTTTACCGATCTCTTGCAGGTAGTCGAGAAAACGCGCGTTGTGGTCGCGCGTGACGCCAATGTAGTCCTTGTGAATGGAGTCGTCGACCGTTTTCACGTCATAAAGAACGAGGTCGGCTGCAGCCGCGGCACGGCGTGCGGCTTCCGTCCACACAGAACCGGCGGTGTCGAGCGCGGTGTGAATGCCTTCGGCACGACAGAGGTTGAAGAAGGCCTCGACAAACTCGGCTTGCATCAGCGGTTCGCCGCCGGTGCAGGTGACACCGCCCGATTTGATGAAGTTTTTGTACTTGCGAACTTCGCGCAGCAATTCTTCGGGGGTGAGTTCGTATTTGGTTTTTGCACCGACGTCCCACGTGTCGGGATTGTGACAGAACTTGCAACGCATGGGGCAGCCTTGCAGGAAGGTGACGAAGCGAATGCCTGGGCCGTCGACGGTGCCCATCGATTCGAGAGAGTGGATGCGTCCGATGATAGGTGAATCGGTTGACGTCATAGAGAATTTGTTTGTTAGGTCGGAAGGCGGGAAGTGCGTGTGGGCTGGAGTTCGCGCTGCGAGAAGAACCGGAGGAGAGCTTGTGGTACGGCACTTTCACCGAAAAGGGTAGATCTGCGAGCAAGCACACACCTGAAAACTGAAGACACTCAGGAGCCGTCCGAAGGGGAGTTCCTGAGTGTCTTGCTTTTATGGGATGAATTCTACGCGCGTAGGATTAGCAGCTGCTGCTAATGGTGCGCGAGATCACGTCGAGTTGTTGTTCGCGTGTGAGCTTGATGAAGTTCACGGCGTAGCCCGAAACACGGATGGTGAGCTGCGGGTACTTCTCGGGGTGTTCCATTGCATCGTAGAGGAGATCGCGGTCGAAGACATTCACGTTGAGGTGCTGACCACCGTCGGGCGTGAAGTAACCGTCCATGAGACCCACGAGGTTGTTGATCTTCGTCTCGTCGTCCTTACCGAGCGTGGCGGGGGAGATGGCCCAAGTATAAGAGATGCCGTCGTGCGAGTGCTGGAAGGGGAGTTTTGCCACAGAAGCAAGCGAAGCCACCGCACCCTTGGTGTCGCGTCCGTTCATGGGGTTGGCACCGGGGGCGAAGGGTACGCCGGCGGGGCGTCCGCAAGGCGTTGCTCCCGTGTTCTTGCCGTAGACCACGTTCGAGGTGATGGTGAGGAGCGACTGCGTGGGTTCGGAATCGCGGTAACCTTCGTGCTGACGCATGTAGTTCATGAACGTCTTAGTGATGTCCACCGCAATTTGGTCGGTAGCGTCGTCGTTGTTACCGAAGGGCACGTAGCTGCCTTCCTGTTCGAAGCCGACCGCCAGACCACGTTCGTCGCGAATCACGCGCACCTTGCCGAACTTGATAGCGGCCAACGAGTCGGCCACGATCGAGATACCGGCGATGCCGCTGGCACGAGTGCGGAGAATGTCCCCGTCGTGGAGTGCCATTTCCAATGCCTCGTAGGCATACTTGTCGTGCATGTAGTGGATGATGTGGAGCGCGTTGCTGTAAACACGTGCCAGCCATTGCATCATCTGATCGAACTTCTGCATCACCTCTTCGTAGTCGAGGTATTCGCCGGTGATGGGCGGGAAGAGGGGCGAAATCTGCTTGCCGTTCATTTCGTCGACGCCACCGTTGATGGCATAGAGCAAGCACTTCGCCAAGTTGGCACGCGCGCCGAAGAACTGCATTTGCTTACCGATGCGCATGGGCGACACGCAGCAAGCGATACCATAGTCGTCGCCGTAGTCGGGACGCATGAGGTCGTCGTTTTCGTACTGGATGGCCGACGTTGCGATCGACATCTTCGCGCAATAACGCTTCCAGTTTTCGGGCAGACGAGTCGACCAGAGCACCGTGAGGTTGGGTTCGGGAGCCGGTCCGAGGTTGGTGAGCGTGTGGAGGATGCGGTAGCTGGTTTTCGTCACCATCGTGCGGCCGTCCATGCCCATACCGCCGATCGATTCGGTCACCCAAACGGGGTCGCCGGAGAAGAGCGCGTTGTATTCGGGAGTGCGGAGGAAGCGCACAATGCGGAGCTTCATCACGAACTGGTCGATGAGTTCCTGTGCTTCCACTTCCGTGAGCTTGCCGGCGCGGAGATCGCGTTCGATGTAGATGTCGAGGAAGGTCGAAACACGGCCGATCGACATGGCAGCACCGTCTTGGTCCTTGATGGCTGCGAGGTAAGCGAGGTAAACATATTGCACTGCTTCGCGCGCATTCTCTGCGGGACGAGAAAGGTCGAAACCGTAAGCTTCACCGAGTTTGATGAGGTCTTTCAGCGCATTGATCTGCTCTGTTGTCTCTTCGCGGAGCTGGATCGTCTTGTCATTCATCTCCTGAATCTCCAGACGCGCCAAGAACTTCTGCTTATCCTCGATGAGGTTGTTCACGCCATAGAGAGCCACGCGGCGATAGTCACCGATGATACGACCACGGCCGTAAGCGTCGGGCAGACCGGTGATGACGTGGCTGTTGCGGCAGCGGCGAATGTCGGGCGTGTAGGCCGAGAATACGCCTTCGTTGTGCGTCTTGCGATATTTGGTGAAGATCTCCTTCGTCCAGTCGTCGAGCTCGTAGCCGTAGGCCTTGAGTGCATTTTCCACCATGCGCACACCGCCTTTGGGGAAGATACCGCGTTTGAGCGGAGCGTCCGTTTGCAGACCGACAACGACCTCTTTGTCCTTGTCGATGTAGCCCGCACCATAGGTGGTTACACTTTGCGGGAGTCGCGTTTCGACGTCGTAGAGTCCTTTCTCGCGTTCCACTTTGAACATCTCGCTGAGCTTGTCCCAAAGCGCGAGGGTGTTTTCGGTGGGCGGAGCCAAGAAGCTGTCGTCGCCCTCATAAGGGGTGTAGTTGAACTGGATGAAGTCGCGAACGTTGACTTCATCTTTCCAAATGTTTCCGTCGAAGCTGCCGGCGATGTCGGTCAGTTGCATAGTTCGGGTATTTATTGAAGATGAATAGTAGGGGGGACGGACCGTGTCCGGCATGTGATAATTTATTTTATCTCATGCGATACAAATGTACGACTTTCGCGCTTTTGTGCCAAACTTTATAGACTGAATTTGTAGTTGTGTCGTGCAAATGGCGGAGAAATGCCGACTTTACTGCGCAAAAATGCTTGTTGTGTGCAGTTGTTTTTCCGATTCTCCTATCTTGATCCTGCGTTTCGCCAACTCCTGCTTCGCAAATTCGTCCTATCCGCGAAAAAAATAGTAATTCGCAGGAAAATCAAAAGCCGGCATTTGTCCACTTCCGGTCGAAAGTCTAATTTTGTGCGCATGAAACGTCTCTTCCCCCTCCTCGTCTGCTGTTGTTGGGTGGTACTGCTTTTTGCCTCCTGCCGCAAACAGCCTCCGGCCGTGCCGCGTCCCGCGCCGTCGGTCTATTATTGGCGCACTGTGTTGACGTTCTCTCCCGAGGAACGCGCCTTCTTGCGCCGGCACCACATCGGCAAAGTCTATCTGCGCTATTTCGACGTCGCCCCCGATCAAATCACCGACGAGCCCGTGCCCGTTGCCACCTTGCAGTGGCGCGATTCCGTTCCCGGCGGCATCGAAATCGTCCCCGTGGTCTTCATTGTAAACTCCTGTCTCGACGCCGCTCCGGCCTCGCTCGACACCCTGGCCGACCGCATCGCGCGCCGCGTCGAGCAAATGAGCATCACCAACGATTGCGACAGCCACGTGCGCGAAGTGCAGATCGACTGCGACTGGACCGCGCGCACGGCTTCGGCCTATTTCGCCTTATTGCGCCGCCTGCGCACCACCTTGACCGCGCACGGCCTCGGCCTCTCCGCCACCATCCGGCTCCACCAGCTCAGTCAAGCCGCGCCCCCCGTCGATTACGGCGTCTTGATGCTCTACAACACCGGCGACCCGCGCGATGTGCACAATCCCAACCCCATCCTCCGCCTGCGCGACGTCAAACCCTTCGTTGGAGGCATCGCCGACTATCCCCTGCCGCTCTGTGCCGCCTATCCCGACTACCATTGGCAGCGCCTCGTGGGCGGCGGTCGCTACAAAGGTCTGCTCTACGCCGAACGGCTCGACGACTCCACCGTCTATCGGCGCGTGCGCTCCGATGCCTATGTCGTTATCTCCTCGCGCTATGTGAGTCCCGTGGTGGGCGGAAGCCGCGAGTCGGATGTGCTGCTCGTACCCGGCGACTCCGTCTTCGTCCACGACAGCCGCCTCGACGAGATCCGCGCCGTCCGCACCGAACTCTCGCGCCGACGTCCCGATCTGCACCGGCAAGTCATCCTCTATCCACTTGATGCCAAAAACATTCAACGTCATACCTCCTCACGTTATGAAGAAATCTATCGTCCTTAGCCTGCTCTTGATACTCTCCTTCGGGGTGGGGTGGGCCTGTGTTTTTTATCCCGTCACCAACTACTATATTTATAAGGTCGTCCCGGCCGACGACGCCGCGTCGGGTCCTTCGCTCTACGAAGGCAGCATCCGCAAATGGGCCGACTACTGTGGCGGCATCTCGCTCGAAGACGCCGATGCTGCGCTGGCCGAACTCTCCTTGTTGTCGCCCGAAGACTTCGCCCAGTCGAAAAACATCATCATTCACACCGCGCGTCAGCGTGGAGACGTTCCGACCATCGCCTATTTGCGCGATCTCGTCGATTACCTCTACGCTTCCAAAACGTTGCATCCCCATGATTGGGCCTATCCCACCAAGCAGGACGTAGCGTCCGCTCGTAAGATTTTGCAGAGACTGAGTGCACTGCCACTCAAATCCGGCAAGTGGAGCGGCGAATACCGCCTGTTGCGTGCCC
>CAJPJR010000032.1 GCA_905369775.1 Prevotellaceae bacterium UBA1746 | reverse complement strand
TGTGAGACGAAACAGGCCAACTTTTCTTCAACTTACTCCGAAACGTGGTCGGCTATTGAAAACTTGAGTTGGAGCTAAGCTTTTCCTTTACAAATTATCCCACCGATTAAGTGACTTGATCGGTAGGAATGTTGTTTGTTGGTTGATGTCTATGTAATCTTGTAGCTGACAAAGGCTCATCGAGTCAACCAGCAAGTGCAAAATCAGATGATTCTTTTGCAGACGCGAGTTCCATTGTATGCATGTCGGGCGAATCGGAGTGCGAAGTTGCGTTATCATCGTATGCTTATGGTTATAACTGTCGTGTACGTCTTACATATTTCGCCATTTCTCCCTGCTTTCGCGGTAATATTCGAAAAAGTGTGTAAGGTTCCTCCTTCCCCCCAGGCTTGGGGTACTCAAGGAGTTGAAGAGCGGCACAAGCGTAAGAAAAACCGCCAAACTGTGTGATGTTTCCATCAGCACGGTTCAGCGGTTGAAGAAGGAGTTTGTTCTATAAGTATTACTATTGTGCGCGCAATTTACATGCTACTCTCTCATTCGACATTGCAGTATGCAAATTGCCATCATTATCAGCCCATCCTAATGGTGATTTTCCGCCACTATAAGTGTCCGCCCAAAAGTTATATCCTGTAAACTCTTCATCGAACTTGCTAACTGTTTGCTTATCCCACCTGCCTTGATATGAACTCTTGGTTGTTTTACCCTGAAATGTATGCTTTTCCGTCCAAATTAAAGTTCCATCCTTGAAACATTGTATGGTATATTCTGTTTCAGAGTGCTCATTCATATTAAAACCCGCGGTTTCTCTAACCTCCAATCCTTTATACGTTACTCCACCGCGAATAAAATCAACTTTTTGAGACTCTTCATTCTCTGATTGATTTGTTTCTATGGTTGATGCTTCTACTGTCTCAGATGCCATAGAATCCGCAGATGCCACAGAATCCTCAGATGTCACAGAATCCTCATCAGCTGCAATCATATTTGATTTGTTGGTATTGCCTCCGCAGCTTGCAAGACTAAGGGTGATCATGCAGGCCATGAATAAGAATATTATTTTCTTCATTGTTAATGTGACTTGA
The DNA here is from genome assembly GCA_905369775.1 of Prevotellaceae bacterium UBA1746. Classification (GTDB taxonomy): domain Bacteria; phylum Bacteroidota; class Bacteroidia; order Bacteroidales; family Bacteroidaceae; genus Alloprevotella. The sequence continues at coordinate 19,533 of CAJPJR010000032.1, read as the reverse complement.
TTGTCGATTACTTGTTTAGGTCCAGGTGCTGAGGTATAGACAATAAAAAAGCGTGGACTAATAACTTCGTCTACGCTTTCTTAGGTATCGCCAAACACCGTGCTGCTATATACGAGTAAAAGCCCACGCCGTTGTGAGGCGTGAGCATTAACTTTTACTCCTTGCAGCATTCTTTCAATTTGGCGATTTTAAGAAAGCAAGAATACAAGCTAACGCTTCTTTATCTTATGTCTTTAATTCGTGATGTTACATTGGCGTACAATATTTGAAATGTGCCGCAAAGTTAGTTCTTATCTTTGAATTCTGCAACAACTCCTTTGGTTTTTCTTTTTAGTACATGAGTTCGGTCTAAGCATTTCCTCTAAAAATAATTCCACCGACTACGTAGCTTAATCGGTGGGAAACTTGTTCATATGGGAATGAAGAACTCGTTGATGCATCTACGCGATAAAATTCTACTGAGAAAAAGGTCGTTGATCGAGACGGTAAACGACGAATTGAAGAACAGCGTTCAGATTGAACACACGGGCCACAGGAGCATCAGAGGATTTGCCGCAAATCTCGTGGCAGCATACAGTTTCTTGCCCAAGAAGCCCTCGCTTAATATAGAAATCATCGAAAGAAAAAGGAGAATTGCTTAGATCGAACTCAGGTCTATTCTACCTTTTCCTTTCGCCTTGACTATGGACAGCGAAAGAACGAAACGTTAGCCCATGAGGCTTTTCGTAAGGCCTTTGCCCACTCCGTGCATGCCCGCCGACTACAACGAAGAGACTTTTCAGATCCGGCGAAAGATCCTACCTATCGGCACCGCCGAAACGATGGAAAACACCACTACTGACCCAACAATGCAGGCTAATCATGCAGGCTGTTCGGCAGAAATGATATGAGCTCCAAATGAAATCACAGATCAGCGAGTATTGTAGAGATGGCGTATGATCCCCCGCCCCCTTGTCCGTATCGGCGACTTCTACTTACAAAAAAAGATCCCCTCGGTGAAGTTTCCGAGGGGATGGATGAGGGAGAGGAAGAGGCACGGGGTCACTTTCCTTGCACCAGTTGCACCACGGCGAGGCGGCCGCCTTGGTTCGTATCGAAGAGAATTTGGCGCCCTTCGGTGAGCGGGATGAACTGACCGACGGGGACGTTGCAACCGGCCGTCACATCGCGCAAACCGGGCAGGCGGCGATTGATGAGTATCCATTGGCCATTGTGGAAATGGAAATCGGCCACCGGCTGACGGTCTTCGTCGCTGATCTTTTCGTTGGGAACAACGAGATTGTTCGTGTGCCAACGATAGAGTGTCTGATGATGATAGACCATGAGGCGATAGTTCTCTGAAATGAACTTGCCGTGCGAGGGAGCGTAGTAGAAATTGAGCACCGGCAGCTGACCGGCGTAGGGCTTACCGCAAAATGGGCATTTGGGCTGCGTGGTGTTGTCGAAGACGTACCAACCTTGTTCGCAGTTGCAGGGCTGCAAGAGATCGCACGTCTTGACGAGGGCATCTTCCCATTCTGCTGCGCTGGGGCGCCGGGCCGGTGCGTGGAGTCCCTCGACAAAGGCCCGATTGAATAGCCGCGTGAGATAGGGGCCGCACAGGGTGTAGGGGCGCTGTTGCGGGTCGCCTTGTGGCAATTCGTGCGGATCGAGCTGTGAGGGCTTCACACGGTTGGTCGCATCGTAGGGGTGCTCGATGAAGAGCGCCTTCTCGCCGTAGCGCAAATCGTCATCGTGCTCTGTGTCGTTGACGTCCCACACTTTTCCGCCGTCGAGCGGATGGCGTTGGAGCAAGAAAGTGTAGATGAGAACGGCCAAGGCGTGGCGGTCGGTGGAGATCTGCGGCAGGTTCTTCTTCGGGTCTTGGAGCGGAAGGGCACGTGTGGCCATGACTTCGGGGGCGATGAAACCGGGCGTGCCCACCACTTCGGGCGGAAACTTCTTCGGCACGACCAGACCGTCGCAATCGATGATGCAGGCATTGCCGGTAAGCGGATCGACCAAAACATTGTTGTACGACAAATCGGAGTGCGCCAACCCCGCGGCATGGAGGCGGCGGATGGCACGTGCGATTTTCAAGCACATGTGTAGGCGGGTGAGCAAGTTGCCTTTCTGGTTGTCGGGCACGAAACGATTGTAGAGTTTGGCCGACGAAAACCACTTTCCGTTTTTCTCTTGCCCGTCTTTCATGAATGGCCACCGCGGATCGATGCCGGAGAAGAAGAACTTTTTGTCGTAGAAGGGCATGACCAGCCCCACCTTTTCGTTCCACTCCACGATTTTCGTGGGCCAGGCAAAGAAGTTTTCCCAATATTGGCCCGCTGCGTCGGGTGTGAAGATGCGCTGGCGGTGCACATTGACGATGTCTTCGATGCGCTGTCGATCGTTGGCACTGAGGGCTTTGCGGTAAAAGCCGACCACATAAGTCCCATCGGTGGAGAAATAGACGTCTTTGACGCCGCCGCTGGCTTTGATTTCGTCGTAAAACTCGACCGTGCTGCCATCGGTGGCAGTGAGCGTGATGATGTTTGCCATAGAGAGACGGACTAATGTCTTTTGTTGCGCTTGTTGTGTTTCTTGCCTTTGGATGCTTTCAGTTGGGCTTCGCTCCCTTTGCCGTTCAGAACGACGCTTGAGTCCGACCATTGCTCTATCTCAGTTTGCTGCAATTCGGAAGTGGTTTCCGGCGTGTTCGGGGTCGACTCGGGGTCGGACTCGGCAACCATCGGCAGGAAGGAAGGAGTGTCGGAAGGCGTGAGCGCTGAGGTCGGCTCGTCCTTGGCTGCAACCGGAACGTCTGCTGTGGACTCAGCGGGAATAGACGGGGCAAGCGCTGAAACGGTCGGCTCGTCCTTGGCTACGACCGGAACGTCTGCTGAGGACTCAGCGGGAGCAGATGGGGCAAGCGCTGAAACGGTCGGCTCGGCGGAGGGTGTGAGTTCCGGAGTCGGCGACGTCGACTCGCCTTCGTCCGGCGACGCGGTGGTTGCTGCCGACGCATCGTCAGCGGGTTCGCTTGCGGTCGGTGTGTTGCCGCAGAGTACCAGCAGGGTGCGGTCGTCGTGGTTGCCGGGCGAAGGGAATCCGAGCCATTCCAATAAAGCCTGCTTCGACTCGGCCGCGTTGGTGAGGGCATGGGCAGCGGTCAGTTCGTCCCAAAGCGCATCCCACTTCTCAGCGTTTTTCAAATTGTTGGTGGTTTCGAACTTCGGATCGCTCACGCCGTCGGTCATGAGGAACAGGGCGGAGAAATCATCGACCAACCGGAAACGCAGGCGACGATAGAGCGCGGAGGCGTCGCTGAACACTTCGGGCATGGTGAGGAAACGAGTCTGCCCGCCGTATTCCCCTTCGTCGGGTTCGCCCATCAGATAGACCGTGTGGGGCGTGGTGTCGCGACGATAGAGTGCGATGGCGCCGTCGCCCACCCAGAAAGAGCCGACAAACCAACCAAACGGGAAATGTTTGGCGACGCAGAGCAGCAAGGTGGCGGCATACGTACGCGTTTCCTTCCCTTGTAGGGCGGCTTCCTGTGCGATGGCTTGCCGCGCTTGGTTGGCTGCATGGCAAAGCAGGGTGTAAAGGCTGTCGCCCACCGGTTTGCGCTTGTCCGTTTCGTCCGGAATGGCGCTCAGGGCCTTGATGTGTGCTTCAAAGCCGGCTCGATACGGTTCGTTGTCGAGGCGTTCGCAACAAACAGCCACCGCCTTTTCACAAGCCAAGCGTGCCCCCTCGCGGGAATAGCATGCAGAACCCGCCCCGTCGGACACGGCCAACACCTGCCAGCCGTGGGTCGTCACGAACCGGAAAGCGTCGTCGCGCGGTTTTCCTTCCTGTGCATGGCTGCGACCTCGCAGACTGGCGGCTACGATGTGTTTCTCTTCGCCGTCGAGCACTGCAGAGTCGGTCGCTTGTTTTTCGTTTCGGTAACGAGGTTCGGGCATTTGTTCCCAGTTGACGGGCTCGTCTCTCCACAACTTATCGATGGAGGAAACGATGACCAGCTTGAATTCCTTTTCCCCTTCGTAAGCTCCACCGGACGCCCCGTCGACTTCGAGACGATACTTTGCCGTGAGCGTGAACTCAGACGGCGCAGGCTGTCCGTCCTTGCGGAGTGCCGAAAGGTCGGGCGTGCCGGTGATCGAAAATTTGTTTTCGTCGACTTCTATCTTCAGGCCGTGCTGACTTTCGTCCACTCCGGTGACACCGGTCAAGACGAAACGGGCGCTATCACAAGGGGGCAGCCTGACTTCGCCCCGGTAATCTTGCTTTTCGAAGGCATTGGGGAGACGAACGTGCCAAGAAATGCTGTCAATAGAACTATTGAGCTCCATGAGCTTCCGGACAGGGGTATTTTCCATAAGATCATTGTGTTGAGATCACTCCGCAGTGGCGCGAGGGCATCGCATGGGCGCCTCGGCCTTTGCCATTGCCGGCAGGAAATCAGAGTGAAGGGGAGAATTCGATGGTGAGGTGAAAGGGGGGAATGGGATTAACAAGGCATGAAGCGCAGTGCGGGCGCTTCCCTTCGAAAGGATGGTGCAACACGGCTCGCAGAAGGAGCGAACGGGCAGCCGATGGGTCAAAGCACGATATTCACTTCCTGAGGAGGGGCAGGCAAACTCGTGTTGCCGGTGATGCCCACAGTGCGGCCGCCTTGTCGGACATTGACGGTCACCCATTGGAAGAAGCGTTTGAAAGTGGCCGGATCCATCGTCTCGAGCGTGTAAACATGCTCAGTGAGACGGGTGAGCGGCTCGACTTGTGCTTTGGGTCCCGCGGCACAGGCCACGATGTTGAGAAACGAGCGCTGTTTCACGGCTTCCACACCGCGCGCATACTCCTGCACATCCGAAGGTTTTCCGTCGGTGAGCACAAAAAGCAGCGGCATCCAGTCGCCTTTCCGTTCGGGCGAACCGGGACGCAATTCTTTGTCGTAACGCTCGCACAACAATTGCAACGCGCCCCCCAGGAAGGTGGGTCCGGATTCGGGACATTGGATGTCGGGGACCTGCAATCGGGCCAATTCCGTCAGCGGCAACACCTGCTGCACGCTGCGATCGAAGGTGATGATGCTGATGCAAACGGTTTCCAGGGCGAAGGGGTCCACACGCAACGAAGCGACCATGTCGGACAGTCCGACTTTGACGGCCTCGATGGGTTCGCCGCGCATGGAGCCGCTCGTGTCGATGAGGATGTAAACGGGCAGTCTTCTACTCATGGGAAGAGAATAAACGAGTGGCAACCGATGCGGCGTTGCCACTCGTTTTTGTTAGGAGAAAATCTGAACGGGGATCAAATGACGATGTTGACCTCGGGAGGAGGAGGCGGCAGTTCGCTGAAGGAAGTGGTCTCCTTGGCGGCATTCTCCACGGCCTTGCTGCTCGTGCTGATCGAAGCAGACACCCACTTGAAGAAGGCTTTGATGGTGCCGCTGTCGGCGGTGGCCAGTTGGACCACGTTGGGGGTGATCTGTTGCAGCGTGGCGGTGTCTGCTCCCTGGCCGGCGGCACAGGCCACGACCATACCAGTTTTCCGTTGGCGGAACTGTTCCAAACCGAATTGGAGATCATCGGTGGGCTTGCCGTCGGTCATGATGAACACCAACGGGCGCCAGTCGCCTTTTTGTTCGGCCGTGGTGGTGGTCACCTCGGTGTCGATGCGCTGAGCCAGCAGGGCTAGCGCGCCGCCCAGGGCCGTACATCCCGCGGCTTGGAGCTGAGGAGCTTGGAATTTGGGCAATTCGGTGAGCGGCACGAGTTGTTGCGCGGCGCTGTCGAAGGTGATCACGCTGAGATAGGCTGTTTCCAAAGCGTAGGGGTCGCTGAGCAGAGTGGAAACGAGCATATCGACACCGTTTTTCACGGCTTCGATGGGTTCACCGTGCATGGATCCGCTGGTATCGAGCAGGAGGTAGATCGGAAGTTTTCGCATAGTAGAGAGAAATCGGGATGAAGGTGACAAGATAAGGCTTAGCGGGAGTAGTCCTTGATGACGCGCGAGATGATTTGGAGTATGCTTGGATCGGCAAAGGCGTCGCCGATGGCGCAGAACTGCCAGTTGTTCCCCACGCGATAGAGGCGTCCCATGACCAGTGCGCGCATGCCGACGCAGTTTTGTTGCGTGGCCACGTTGTATTGGGCGAAGACTTGGCGTGGCGGACGGTCGGGCGTGCCTTCGAACATGCGGATGTAGGCGTAGGGGATGCCGGAGAAATCGCCGCTGTACTCGTTGTTATTATAGATATTGAGGAAGAAGACGATGGATTGCACGGCGGCATTCACCCGATCGAGGTCGACGGTGATGATTTCGTTGTCCAGTCCGTCGTCGCCGTCTGCGTCACCGTGGAGATCATCGCCGGTGTGGTGCAACGCGCCGTCCAGCGAGGTCAACTTACCGTTGGGGAGTCCCACATTGTGATCGCCGAAGCGATAGAGATCGGACCAGATGTGGTCGACGGGCTTGCCTTCGGCGTTGAACATCAGGCAACTCAAATCGACATCGACGTCAACTTTCGATTTGAAGAGTCCGAAGAAGGAGTTTCTTGTCACGGCTCCCCAGTTGCAACCTACACAAAAATGGGTCAGACGTTCGCCGCTCGCTTTTTCCAGGTTGATGGAACGGCCTTTTTCTAAATTGATGCTCATCGTTGTTGGATTATTTGTATTTGTCTACCAATGCTTGAAGTCCGCCTTTGCGGCCGATGCCCAGGGCTTCGAACTTCCACTCGCCGAAACTGCGATAGAGACGACCGAACTCGACGGCGGTTTCCACCGAGAAGTCTTCGTTGAGATCATAGCGGGCGATCTCTTCCTCGTTGGTGCTGTTGTAAATGCGAATGTAAGCGTTGCTCACCTGTCCGAAGTTCTGGCGACGTTCCTCCGCCTTGTAAATGGTTGCGGTGAACAGGATTTCTTGAACGCGCGGATCGACCTTGGCGAGATCGACCATCAGTGTTTCGTCGTCGCCCTCCTCGCTGTTTCGTCCCGTCTGGTCGTCGCCGGTGGATTGCACGGCGCCGTCGGGCGAAAGCTGGTTGTTGTAGAACACGAAAAACTCGTCAGTGATGAGATGGCCGTTGTGGCCGAGCATGAAAGCTGAGGCATCGAGATCGTATTCATGGCCGGCCCCTTCGTTGGGGTCCCAGCCGAGGCCGACGCAAACGTTGGTCAGGCTGCGCGAAAAGCTGACATTGTCGCCTTTTGAGAGATTGATTGCCATAATATCGGTGTTGTTTTGAAATTACATATATGGTGTGGGGAAGCCACGCTCGCTAACTGGATCACGAGCCGGGGGCGATCGATGTTTGTCGCCGTGGGGGGCGTTTCGATGATGCAAAGGAGCGGATTTTCTGCCAATTTCGATTGGAAATTGCAAGATTGCGCTACGTTTTGTGCGCGAGGTGATCGACAAGGTGCAATCTTACAGCGCCAAGATGCGGCGCCACTCTTCGACCTCGCTCAACTGACGGATGGAATCACTGCCGGCATCGTAGCAACAAATCAATTCGGGCGAAATGCTCACGGCGTAATTGCCGTAAATGTTGCGCTCGGCCACGTAGTTGCCGGCGTGGTGCAAAATGCCGTTCAGGTTGATGAGTTGACGCCGGAGGAGACTCATCATCGGCGAGCGCGACTCCGAATTCAAAAGAGAAGGGGCCTTGTTGGCATCTCCGCCGAAGAGGCGATAAATGATGGCATATTTTTCTTGGATGCGCTGCATGCGCTGTGCGTGACGCTGTTGCAATTTGGCGCCGGCGGGTTTGTTGAGATTCACCCCGCCGCTTTGGCTCTCCAACAGCAGGAGAGCGTAGAGCGCCTTCTCGCGACGGTGCACTTTTTCCAATTCGACATCGGCATCGGGAAAATAAATTCTTTCGCGGCTCGGGTCGATCACCACCCTACTCCGGATACCTTTGCGCAACATCAGGATGTCGAAAATCTGTTTGTGCAGACCGCGCACAATGAAACGGCCGCTCTCTTCGCGCAGGTAGCGAATATGGGCGTTTTGGTGATATTGCCCGAAAAGATCGATCATTTCGCGCACGCTCTCCAAAGCGTCGTCGCCGATCTCGAGCAACATGAAGTTGCTCACGGGCTCGTTGCCCACGAGCGACTCATTGATTTTGAACAGCAACGACGGACCGACGTCCACCAATCCCTTGAAATCGAGCGCTGTGGCCAGTTGCTCGCGACAAAAACGCGCCGTCGACAAATCGCGCAACTGAAGGATGAGGGTGCGCAAGCGCTCTTCGTTGACCTGTGGATAGAGAAAATGACCCAATTTCAGTAATTCGCCGTCGCTCATGTCGCGATAGTTGCTCGCGATTTGGGGGAGATAGACGAAATCGAAGCCTGCCAAGCGAAGTTCGGTGCAGATTTCACGAAACTGCTCGCTGATCGACGCGTTGACCTCCTCATCGTATTCGCTCTCGACGTAGAGCACTTGGAAATTCTCCAGCTGGATGCGCTGGCTGCCGCGCACCGAAATGACGCCGTCGTGGCCGGTGAGATTCAACGTGAGGCTGCTGCGCAGAGCCAGCAACAACATGGCTTCTTCGCGGGCGCAGATGTTGTCAGACATCGACAGGCGCAAACAGTCGGTGAGCAATTTGTGGCGAAGCGCCGGATCGGCTTCGGACAAAATGCTCAAGGCTTCGGCCAGGGTGCACTCATCGGCCGACAGTACGTCGACGGGTTTGGCACCATACTCGGCATACAGCGTGCTAAGGAGCTCCATTTCACGCGTATCGAGAATGCCATCGGCTAAAATGAGGTCGTGGATCACACGCACTACGGCGGCTTTTGCAGTTGGTTTCATACACAGCGGCGGTTTGAAGGAAATCGGCGAGCGCGAACCGAGGAGGTTCTTACTGTTTTTCGCACAATAGATTTAATAGTGAAAGGATAAATGGTGGTTAGCGATCTTGTCGCAACGCAATATTCGTCATTTTTGTCGACATAAACAACACATTCCGCAATTATCTTCAAACAAAAATCAACACAACCGATTTTTCATGGCGAAAATGCCCGTGCACAAACCACAGGCACGCCGAAAAGCAGACGCGGGCGGCTCATTTCAACCACCGCAGCGCGCGAATGCGACACGCACAGGACGAAACGGGAAAAAACAAAAGAAGCGAAAGGTTTTCCTTTCGCTTCACTGAGAGCCGAAAACGAGACTCGAACTCGTGACCTACGCATTACGAATGCGTCGCTCTACCAACTGAGCTATTTCGGCAACGCTAATCTCTCGATTGCGGTGCAAAAGTACGCATTCCTCCCGACTTTGCCAAATTATCCCCCGATTATTTTCAGAGAACGGGGAAATTTCTTGGATTTCCCCGCAAAAAGCGACCGCGACAATGCCCGAAGGATGGTCGCGGTCGCTTGTTTTGTGCGAGCAGCTGCGCTGCTTGCAGTGCATTTATTTGTCGGCTTTCTTCGTAGCCTTGGCGGTTGTTTTTTTCTCCGCGGGCTTCTTGGCCGTCGTTGCCTTCTTGGCAGCGGGTTTCTTGGCGGCAGGCTTCTTTGCCGGCTTCTCTGCTTCGGCCGCAGGGGCGGCTTCCTCGGCGGGAGCGGGAGCTTCGGCGGCGGGAACTTTGACTTCGGCCTTCACATAGTAGTCCTTGTAGCCGGCTTTCGCGAGGATGTTGTACCACTGCACGAGCTTGCGAATGTCGCTCACGCGGACACGCTCACGATCCCATGCGGGAAGTGCCGTTTCGTCCATGAACTTTTCGAGCTCTTCGACGCTGGCTTGTTTATAGTTGAAGGGCGTTACGCCGCCTTGAAGTGCGTCGCTGATGTTTTGAAACACGAGCATGAGGGGCACATCGTCGGCTTCTGTGTACATCGTAACGTCGCCGAGTGAGGTGACACGGTCGCGGGCGCCGGCGGGTTGACGGCGGTGCGTTTCGTCAATGGCCTCAACAATGAGGCTTGCGTTGCCACGAGCGATGAGCTTGTAGAGACCGGGCTTGCCGGAGATGGCGAGAATAGTTTCTTGCATGTGTATGTTGAGTTGCTTATTGCAATAGTTTGAGGGTGAATCGGTTTGCAAAAATACTGTTTTATTTCCGACTCGACCGCCTTTTCAACGGGAAATCTCGAAGGCGTTTAATCTTTGACGAACTTAAAGTGGCGGAAATAGAGTTGCTGTTCCCGGCCGCTCTTGTTGGTTAGGCGGAAGGCCCTGACACGCAAGCCGCCCAGTTCGTTGCCGGTGTGGATCACGGGATCGTTTTCCTTGTAATGCAAGAGCGAGATCTCGCGCCACGTGCCGTCGGGCATCTGACATTCGAGAAGGAAAGCGGCTGCGGCACCGGTTTGTCCGAAATTGAAATCCATGCCGCGCAGGGTGAAGGGACGGTCGCCGCGCACTGTGAACTGCGAACCGGCAGGCCAGGTCACCACTTCGTTGGAGGGGGCGATTTTCACTTCGCCACCGTAGGTCGAGATCGGCTGTTGTGCCAGTTGAGGCACGGTGCTCTCGATGGTGAACGGAGAGTATTGCGTCACGGCTTCGTAGTGTGTGCCGTGCGCTGCGTTGTAGGCTTTCGTGGCATCGGCCAGCACGCGCTGAATGGCGGGGAGGAGGCGCAACGTGCCGAGCTTCGTGCCGGTTTGATACTCGTGGAGCAGCGCGGGATTCACCTCGTTGTCGTACATTTGCTTCTGCAACGAGAGCACTTGGCGGTAGAGCTGAGGGAACGATTGCAGCGACTGGGGATTCTCGGCCTTGGTTTGGGCGGCATCGCACACGGTTTCGCCGTATTGAGCCACCAGTTTACCTTGCACTAACCACGGGCGGAGTTCTTCGATGAGCCATTTGTTCTCCTTGTTGTTGAGCAACAAGTCGCAGGCCGTGCCCAATTCTTGGCAGGCCACACGCAGATCGGACACAGCACTGGCGTCGCCTTGAGCGATGCGATCGCACAGCGGTTTGAGATCGCGGCTCTCGTCGCGGCGGAAGCCGTGGCCGTTCGGGCCGAGATCCTCATTGTAAGAAGCAAACACGCGCAGGGCTGCTGCATCGCCGGGCAGCAAATCGTTCAGCGCGCGATCCCACGACGTGGCCCAGTCGTAGAATTTCATGTTCCAGGTGTAATCGGCAATGGAATAGAGAGCGATCTTAGAGCTCTCGGCATATTGCATCGGATTGCTCACGAATCCGCTCACGTCGTTGGCGATGTCGAGGCCGTTGCCGTAGGTGGGACCGAGCAAAATGTGGTCGCGCACAAAATCATTGACCGGGAAATTCAGCCAGATGTAGGCTTTGCGCTTGATGCGGGCGTTGATCCAGTCCATGCTTTCCTTGTCGATGGTGTGCACCACCGAGTTGCCGGTCCACATCACCTCGATGCCGGGATTCAATGAGCGGCCCAAAGCGTTGAGATACTGGTCGCCGTTGCCACTCCATGCGCGATTGTAGATGGTGGGGCACAGCAATAGGGGCGCGATGTCGCCGTGCTTTTTCACGAACACGGAGTCAACATAGTTGAGCAATTCGGCTTGTTTCTCTCCGCGAGCGCCTTCTCCGGCAATGTCATCGAAGAAAACGGCAAACGAACGGATGCCGAGGCCGTACATCTTCTCGAGTTTGTTCACCAAATTGTCGCGGTCTTCCGTCGTCCAACGAATGTCTCCGCCGGGATGTATGGCCCAGTAGAAATTGACTCCGCGAGCGTGGGCGCGGTCCACCAATTCGCGCAGTTGATTGGCCTCTTTCTCAGGATAGGGGTCGCGCCAATGTTGGCGATGATAGGGGTCGTCCTTCGGACCGTAGATATAGACGTTCAGTTTGTTGTGGCCGTAGAAATCGAGCTGGCGCAGGCGGTGCTCGTGGCTCCACGGGCGACCGTAAAAGCCCTCGATGGCTCCACGATAGGCCACATCGGGCCAGTCTTGCACGGTGCAAATTTCCATTTGGCCCTTGGCCATCATCTCGCGCAAGGTTTGTACACCATAATAAAGGCCGCGTTCGTCACGTCCCACCACCACGGCGCCCTTCGGTTCCACGGACAGGTAGTAGCCTTCGGCGTGGGAGGGCACGAGTTTCTCGTATTTGGCCATTCCTTTCTCGCCCACCACACCCAACGTGATGCGGTAGTCGGCACGTCCTCCCTTCGCACGCGCCACACCCAGTTCGTCCAAAGCGTCCACGGCATAGGACTTCGCGAGCGCATAGCTCGTCGAGATTTTCCACTGCTTGGGAGCCGGGAACAACTTTCCGTCTGTTTTGACCGTCTGCGGTCGCGGATTCACATTCGACACCTGCGCCGACACACTGCCGCACAGGAGGGTTAATAGGGCAAAGGAGAGAAATGTCTTCTTCATTGTCGGTTTATTTGTAACATTCACTTGCAAATATAGCGCAAAGTAGGCGCATTCCCAAATAAATGCATTACTTTTGTCACCGATACATCCACAGCAACCGCCCACATCGTCCCGGCGAAAAGTTGGGCGAAGCCATCTAATCTATCCCTTATTCGCATGGATCAAATTGTCAATCGCTTTCTCAAATACGTTAGCTTCGACACGCAGAGCGACGAAGCCTCATCTTCCACACCGAGCACCTTGAAGCAGTTCAAACTCGCCGAATATCTCGTGGAGGAACTCAACCAAATCGGAATGCAAGAGGTGGAAATGGACAGCATGGGCTATGTCTACGCCACTCTCCCCGCCAATGTGGACTATGACGTGCCGACCATCGGTTTTATCGCCCACATGGACACCAGTCCCGACGCGTCGGGAGCGGAAGTGCGCCCGCGCATCATCGAAAACTACGACGGAACGGACATTGTGCTCGATGCCGCGGCGGGAATCGTAAGCACAGTCGAGAAATTTCCCGAGTTGCGCCACCACGTTGGGGAGGAACTGATCGTGACCGACGGGCACACGCTGCTCGGCGCCGACGACAAAGCAGGCATTGCCGAGATTGTCACCGCAATGGCCTACCTGCTGGCGCACCCCGAGGTGAAACACGGACGGGTGCGCGTGGCCTTCAATCCCGATGAGGAGATCGGACGCGGCGCCCACCACTTCGACGTGAAACGCTTCGGATGCGAATGGGCTTACACCATGGACGGCGGAGAAATGGGGGAACTGGAGTTCGAAAACTTCAATGCCGCGTCGGCCCGCATCGAGATCACCGGCGTCAGCGTCCATCCGGGCTTCGCAAAAGACAAGATGGTGAACGCAGCCCGCCTGGCAACGGAACTTGTACAGAAGATGCCTGCCGCAGAAGTCCCCGAAGAAACCACGGGCTACGAGGGTTTCTTCCACCTCACGGGAATTTCCGGAACGGTGGAGCGCGCCACGGTCAATTTCATCATCCGCGATCATGACAGAGAGCGCTTCGAAGCGCGGAAAGCCATGTTGCGCGGCCTCGTCCAGGGCATGAATCTCAAATATGGCTACGAAGCGTTGGCCTTGCAACTCGACGATACCTATTATAATATGCGCGAAAAGGTGGAACCCGTCATGCACATCATCGACATTGCGCGTGAGGCCATGGAAGCGGTCGGAGTGGAACCGCAGATCAAAGCCATCCGCGGTGGCACCGACGGGGCACAACTTTCCTTCATGGGGCTGCCCTGCCCCAACATCTTCGCAGGCGGACTCTATTTCCACGGTCCGCACGAACTGCTTCCCGTGCCCAACTTGAAAAAGGCCTGCGAAGTGGTGATCAACATTGCGCGTCTCACGGCCGAACGCTACCGCTGACCCGCACATTGTCTCCGCTTGTGCTCGCGTGCACTCGCCTTTTTCGCCCGCTCCCCGCAGGCGCTTTGTCCTTCGCCGCGAGCGTTTCGCCCACATTGGGTTGGCGTTGAATCGCCCTCCCCCCTATCACAACGAATCATCCCCCGCAGTCCTTCCGACTGCGGGGGATGATTTGTTTTTATATCGTCGTTTTTCGCTTCGGTGTGCGCTTCAATAGGTGTCGCCTCGCGTAGTGTCTCGCGGTTGGCGCGTGGCAACGGGATTCTTGCCGGGCACTTGCCGAGGCAGATAGCCGGCCACCGAGAGAAAACGCTTCACCGAGGGATTGCTGAGTAGCCGACGCGGGGCGCGATCGGCGATGCGTCGCAACTGATCCGTCAGCACCGGCATGCCATTTTCTTGGGCCAACAGCATGAAGTAGCCCGGACCCAACACATTGTCGGCATTGTCGCAGATAAACTGCTCTTCGAGCGTTTCGATCTTCACGGTGAGCGCCTCGCGCTTCGCCTTTCCTCGTGCAATGACCTGCTCTATATTCTCCCCTCTGAAGATGGCTTGCCGCGATTCGCGGTCGAGATCCCAGAGTTCATTGTCGTAACGCGCCCGCCGACTGAGGAAATCGGTCAGCCGCTCGTTGAGGGGCCCACCTTTCACGGACTGTCCGTAGGTGTCAAGCTGCAACAACAGTGGACCGCCCTCCAAGACCACCGGCATCAGTACGTCGTTGCCCATATACACCTCGGCCATCACAATGCCATCGCAGCTTCCGCCGAAACGAAAACGCCCGTGCACCACCTCACACGAATCGATCGTCTGGTAGTGAGCGCGGGGAGTGTCCATTTGCGGCACGCGCAGATACAGTCGCTTTCCGTCGAGACAAGACAAAGAAGAGTTGCCGTCGATGGTGTATTGCGAGCTGCAACCGGTGAGCAGGGCGAGCAGAGTGAGAATACCGAATAAAGGACGCATAACTTGGGTAGTTTTTCGGTGATACACGAAGTGGTCTGTTTGCGAATATAGGTTTTACCCTACATTCTGCCAAAAATCGCACGGTAAAAGCATCAAATAGTCAACCTTATTTCAGGATCTGCTCACATGGTCCGATTGGCGTATTCTTTCATTACCACCTTTTTATTCATATTTCAGACTGCTGCAATTGTTGTTGCTGCCATTTTTCGCGCGCCATGTCTTGCATGTCCACCGCCTCGTCGTTTTCGTCCACGATCTCTACACCGAGCATCGTCTCGATCACATCTTCCATCGTCACAATGCCGCGCATCGTGCCGTATTCGTCGATGATCACCGAGATATGCTCCTTCTTTTCGAGCATCAGTTCCCAGATGTTCGAAACCGGTTCGTCGTCGCGGAAAGTCAATATCGGACGAATCAAATCGCCTATGCGCTGCGCGAAGTGATCTTCCGACAGTTCTTCGAGCACATCGGCGCGCAGCACATACCCCTTGATGTATTCCTCCGCTTCATCGTAGACAGGGATGCGACTGTAGGAGTGCAAATGCTCATCCTCCGATTCGTAGAAATCCTTGAACGTCATGTCTTCACGCACCGTGGCCACCACAGTGGCAGGCGTCATGATTTGTTCGGCATGCACCTCGCCCAACTTCAGGAAACTGCGGATGGCCTTGGTTTCCTTGGCTTTGAACACCCCTTCTTCCACGCCCACGTCGACCATGGCCTGCACTTCCTCGCGACTGATGGAGAGTTGTGCTTTGTCGCTGCCCACCACGCGCGTGATCAGTTCAGAAAGCAGCACCAAGGGGTAGGTGATCACAATGAGCACGCGGATCACGCGCGTAGCCCCCAGGGCCATTTGCCGCCAATAGGTGGCTCCGACCACCTTCGGTATGATTTCCGAGATGATCAGAATGAGCAAAGTCATCACAGCCGAGGCGATGCCCACAGCTTCACTGCCCCAAAGCGCAGTGGCCTCGGCGCCTACGCCGGCCGCTCCCACGGTGTGCGCGATCGTGTTGAGCGAAAGGATCGAAGCAATGGGGCGATCGATGTCGGTTTTATACTTTTTGAGCGTCGAGGCGATTTTGTAGCCTTCTTGTTCCTTGATCGACGCAAAAGAAGTGGTCGAAGCCAGCAAAACGGCTTCGAGCACCGAACAAAGAGACGAGAGAGAAAGAGAGAGTACGAGATAGAAAATTAGAAGCAGTAAATGCGAATCCATTTAAGTTCGACACGTCCGGCGTGTCTGCATTGGTTAGGATGCAAAAATACGACATTTCCCATGAGACCGCGGCAAATCCCCCCGCTTTTTCGTACCTTTGCGGCGTTTTACTCAACAAATCCCAAAATCAATGTATCAAAAAACAACTCCTCAGGGAGCAGTTTTCACCTTCCGCCGCTTCTCGCGCAAGGGCTTCGCGCTCTTTGCCGCACTAGGCAGCGAGGTGAAAATCGGTGTCCTCACCGTTGCCACGTTGGCCACGGCCGCCCCTTGTCTGGCCGCCAACGCACACAGCACGGCACGCACCCTCGCCGCGGAAGATCGTACGGAAGTGTCCGACGAGCCCGACGATGCGCACCGACTCGCGGAGGCCGTCACAACGACCTCGCGCGCTCCCCTCGCAGCCGAAGCCGCCGCGAGACAAGTGGTGACGCTCAGTCACGAACAACTGAAGGCGGCGGGAGTCGCCTGCGTGAACGACGTACTTAAACTCTGCGCCGGTGTCGATGTCCGGCAGCGCGGAAGTTTCGGAATGCAGACGGACATCAGTATCAACGGAGGAACCTTTGACCAAATCCTGCTTCTTGTCAACGGATTCCCCATTTCTAATCCCCAAACCGGTCATAACGCGGCGGAATTCCCGCTCAATCTCAGTGACATCGAGCGCATCGAAGTGCTCGAGGGCGCTGCTTCGCGCGTGTTCGGCACCCAAGCTTTTTCGGGCGCCGTGAACATCGTGACCCGCCACGATGCCCGCACAGCGCTCTCCCTTGCCGGCGGATCTTACGGCACGGCGCAGGCCGACGCCCGCACCGGACTGCACGCACGCCGTGGCGACATTGACTTCACCTCCTCACTCAGCTTCGGCTACGGCCGTTCGGACGGCGCCGTGCGCAACAGTGATTTCCGCTACGGCAAAGCTTTTTGGCAAGGCCGCGCCGACGCCCCCGATTTCCGCGTCGATGCCCTCTTCGGCTGGACCCAATCGGATTTTGGTGCCAACACCTTCTATTCGACCAAGTCGGCCAACCAATGGGAGGGCACCCATCGTCTGCTGGCCGGCGTGCGCGCCGAAACCAAAGGCCGCTTGCACCTTGCCCCCCAGGTGTCGTGGCTGCGCAATGCCGACCACTTCCAATTTGTGCGCAACACGCCCATCTACGAGAACTTTAATCGCGGCGATGTCTTCAACCTCGGCCTCAACGCGTGGACCGATTGGGCAGCAGGCCGCACCGCTTTCGGCGCGGAAATGCGACAAGAGCTCATTTACTCGGGCAATCTGGGACGCGACCTCGACTCCACCCACTGGATCCCCATCGGCGGCAAACAAGCTGACCGCCGCGACGCAAAAGGCGTGTGGCGCGACAACGACGGCAGCATTGCCTACTACACCAAACGCGCCGAACGCACGAATGTGAGCTACTTTGTGGAACACGATCTCCTTTTCGACCACTGGACCGTGTCGCTCGGACTCATGGCGCAGCGCAATTCGAGCATCGACGAGCAGTTGCGTTTCTATCCCGGCGTCGACGTGGCCTGGCGTCCCAACGCCGCTTGGCGACTCACCGCCTCGTGGAACCGATCGCTCCGCTTGCCCACCTTCACCGACCTCTATTATAAGAACCCCTCGCAGGAAGGCAACACCCAACTCCGTCCGGAGGAGAACAGCGCCTTCCGACTCGGCGCCACCCACCGTGCGGCCTGTGGCATCACCGTCGAAGCCGCCGCTTTCTACAACCGCGGCACCAATGTGCTCGACTGGGTGATGTATGACGCCCAAGACAAGTTCCACTCCACCAACTTCCGACTGGACAATTATGGGGTGAATGTCACCGCTACGGCCGACTTCACCCGCCTGCTCGGCAACGCACAACCGCTGCGCAGCCTCCGGCTCGATTTTGCCCGCCTGTGGCAGGATCGCAAGGACAACCGTCCCTTCTTCAAGTCGAACTATGCGCTCGAATACCTCCGCCACAAATTCGTGGCCACGCTCGATCACCGCATTTTCGCCCAATTGGGCGCCTCGTGGGTGCTGCGCGTGCAAGACCGCAACGGCCACTACATGGAGGTGAACCGCACCAACCCGGCCAAACTCGTCGAGACCGGCACGCTCCTGCCCTACGGCACGCACGCCACCCTCGATGTGAAGCTGCATTGGACCACCGATCGCTATCAACTCTTCTGCGATCTGCGCAATCTCACCGACAGCCGTTACTTTGATCTCGGCAATGTGGAGCAACCCGGTTTCTTCGTCATGGCCGGTGCCTCCTACACGTTCTGATCGCCCACTTTTCTCTCCCCGGCGCCCGAGGCGTCCCGCCGATCGGCGGGGGAGCAACCAACAACGCCGCACGTTTCTTCGGAAACGTGCGGCGTTTTGTGTTTTTGCGCGGGACTTTCGCCCGAAAATGGGGAGCAATCGCCCGAAAACAGGGCGCTTTTTTCAAACGTCAGCGAACTTTCGCGCCGAAATCGGCGGCCGCCGCGCGACAACAGGGGGCCGAACGGCGCTTCGGCCTAAGTTTGGGGCAACAAGAGGAAGCCGAGTTTCTTGCGTCCGTCGATTTTCAACGAGAGGGGCGAGGCAAAGCGCACATGGCGCACATGCGCCGTCTCCTGCACGGCGGGCAGCACATCGAGAGCGGCACGATTGTAGAGCCCGTCGCCGATATAATCGTTGATGGTGAAGTAGCCCACGCCGAAAGAGGTGAGGTTCTGGAAAAAGTGCGTGCCCTGCGAGGGATCGACGCGATAGTTGGTCAAACCGGCCTCAACAATGAGCCGCGCGGCGGAGATGGCGGGCCACTTCACGGGCACCCCGAGCCAAGGGTCGCTCGATCCCCAACGACCGGGGCCGATGAGCACGTAATGGCGCCCCTCGGCCAGGAAACCGGCGTTGAGGCACTCGATCTCCTCGGCGATGAGCGGGTTGTTGCCGGCCGAATAGTCGTCGGTCTTCACATAAACCACATCGGTCAGGTCGTCGAAATTGCCGTGGCCCAAGGCATTGTCGCTGCGCAAGAGCACACGCGCGGGATCGATGGCCGAGAGATCGATGTTCACCT
Organism: Prevotellaceae bacterium UBA1746; assembly: GCA_905369775.1. Taxonomy (GTDB): domain Bacteria; phylum Bacteroidota; class Bacteroidia; order Bacteroidales; family Bacteroidaceae; genus Alloprevotella. Next base: position 547 of record CAJPJR010000032.1, on the reverse strand, counting down.
CCGTGCGCACGTCGACCATGGGGCGAATTTGCAGCAGATAGAACACACAACTGCGGTTTTTCGCATCGATTTCGACGGCAAACTCGATCTCCACCGGCCGACGCATGGCTTCCTCGCCCATTTGCAGCACCTCGCGCATGATTTGCGGGAGCGGCACGACGTCGTGCTCCAAGACGCCAACGAAACTGATGATTTTTCGCCCGCCGGGATACAGACCGGGATAGATCACTTGGTCGGTGGGGTTGAATGTCGAGGCGATGAACTGCAGCGCACCGTCGGCATCGGCCGTCTTGACGGGCAGGCGCAGGAGATTGAAGCCGTCGTCCACCGAGAAGTTCTCGCCCATATTCTTCAAGTCGAGGGCGCAGAAGCGCGTTTGCGTTTCGCGCAGCGCCATCTCGGTGTCGGACGTCTGCAACACGCGCGCCGGATGAGCCGGACAGACGCGCAGCGTGCGGCCGCCGTCCACAATATATTTGCCCAAGCCGAGGGCCAGACTCACCGTGCCCTCTTCGGCGCGCTCGTCATCGAGGGGATAGTAATTGAG
>CAJPJR010000031.1 GCA_905369775.1 Prevotellaceae bacterium UBA1746 | reverse complement strand
TCCCCTCGGCGCCCTGCGAAATCATTAGTCTACGCGCGCGATCCTATATAATAGCAATTTCTTCGACCGGCGAGCCATATTCTTTAGTCAATTCCTTTGCATTCTCCATATTCTTTGTATTTTTGCCGAAAGCATAAGCCGTTCGCCGCTCACGAAGCGGACAAAAGTCTCCCCCGCGGCCGCCCAATCGCGCAAAATAGCAAAGCCGGTGCGCACGCACTCCGCCCACACGGAGAGAACAAGGAGAGAAGCTCCCAAGCCCTCCCCCTCGGCAGTGCAAGAGGGTGCACAAGCCCTTTCTTTCCATCGCACCGATCGGAAACGACACACGCGCTCCACAGTCGCGCCCCGGCGTATCGCCCCAATTCCTGACAGAACGCGAGCTGCCTTGCACACCCGCCGGAGGAAAGCCCTTTATCGTCCTTTCCGGCTCCCCACGTCGAGACAGACCTTCACCCCAACACCCAGAAACCCCAAATGCGCACCACCCTTCAGCCCCCCAACATCACCCTGCCCGAAGAGGCGCTGCAAAAGCTCTACGCCAAGGCACTCCGCAACGGGATGTCGCTAAAAACCTACATCGAAGGTTTGCTGATCGAGGAGGCCAACGCGCCGTCCTTCGCCCGACGCGTGTCGCCCTCTGCCGATGCCTGGTTTGACCATCCGCAAAACATCGCCGCGGTGCGCCGCGGTTTGCAGCAACAGGCGGCCGGGTTGGCACAGACTTTTTCGATCGAAGAAATCAAACGATTGGTCGACCTGTGAACTACGATCTGCAGCTGCTCCCGGAAGCCATCGAAGATCTTGCCTATTGGAAACGATCGGGGCAGAAAAAGGTATTGAAGAAAATCGTGGCACTGCTCGAAGAACTCAAAGTGCACCCCCAAACCGGCACCGGCAAACCCGAAGCCCTCAAAGGCGACTTCGCCGGTTTGTGGAGCAGACGCATTGACAAAGGAGCCCGACTCATCTATTCCATCTACGAAGAGACCGTTTGTGTCTACGTGCTCTCCATGCGAGGGCATTATGGCGACAAATAGTTCGCGCAGCCCCGCAGAAGTTCAACTCCATTCCCCAAAAACACCTCAATATCTAAATACAATCACACAATGACCTACCCCACTCCCCGACCACTGCTCCGCCTGCTCGGCGTGCTGTTCGTTTTCCTCTTCGCCCTCCTGCCCCTCGCGGCGCAGAAGAACAAAGACTTCAACGACGCCAACGTGCAACTCGGCTTCAAGACACTGCAAAACAACGCCAACCCTGACAAAGCGTTGAAACATTTCAAAACAGCGCTCAAAAAGAACCCGCACAACGGCTACGCCCACTACTTCATCGGCTTCATCCAGCTCCGCAATGATAACCCCAACAGCGCCGTCACCTCCTTCGAATTAGCATTGAAACATTTACCGAAGAACGATAAATCAACGCGAGCCGCAACCCTTTCCATTTTAGCCGACACCCACCTTAGCCTTGCCGATACCACCACAGCACTTACTGACCTCGACGCCGCCATTCTCCTCGAACCCGAAGAGAGCAACTACCTTATGCAACGCGCAAATCTCTACTATGAAACGGGGAACTACGATCTCTCCGATGACGACTATGAGCGTATGGCACAACTCGACAAAGACAATTTCAACCCCTATATGGGGCTGGGGCGCAACGCTATGGCGCGCGAAGACTATGACCGCGCCGTCACCTTCTTCGATCGCGTGGTGCAACTCGCACCGGAGTTCAACTACGGTTACTCTTACCGCGCCGAGGCACATCTACTACGTCGCGACTATCCGCATGCCGTAGAGGACTGCACCAGCGCGCTCTCCCTTTTGTGGGATGACGTAGACGTCCGTGCTTACCAAGTCTTCCGCACTCTCTGTGACTCAGCTGCCACTACTCTGCGCGCACGCCTTAAAGTGCTCCACAACAAAGAACCCCAAAAACAAAAATGGTTGTATTACCTCTACAGCTTGGAGGACCATCTGGGCAACTACGGCCGCGCGGCAAACTATTATTTCAAAGAGTATCAACTTTCTCCTACCGCTCAGAGCGCTCTCAACCTCGCCGATAAATTGGCTTCGCTCAACCTGCACGACGCCGCTCTCATGTGGCAGGCACGCGCCGAGAATCACGACTCGAAAAATATCGACGCGCCATTGTTGGCTGCTGTGCTGCACATGAAAAAGGGCAATTTCAACGAGGCCAACGCCGCGTTGGAACGCGCCATCGCTTTGGATGCCGAGAACCCGGACATTTATAAGAACTATGGACAGCTCAACAGCGAGCGCGAAAACCCAGAAAGCGCACTCGAAGCCTACGACATGGCACTCTCACTCAGCGCAGACGACACCAAGATCTTCAATCAGCGCGGCCGTTTACTCCTCAAAATGGGACAAAAAGAGCGCGCCGCAAAAGACTTTCAGCGCATTTTAGATCTCGAACAGACCTATGTTTATCGCCCTTATACCCCCTTTGCCCTCTATTTCCTCGGTCGCGCAAAGGAAGCCGCCGCGCGCATGGACTCCATCATGGCCAAGGGCGACGACGAACAAGCCTACAATGCGGCTTGTATCTACGCACTTTGCGGCAACAAGCAGCAGGCACTCACCTATCTGGAGCGCGCGTTGAAGAGCCGAAAGTACACCGATTTCGACCACATCGACACGGATACCGACCTCGACGGCCTGCGCAACGATGCCGACTTCAAGGCTTTGGTCAAGCAATATCGCGATGCGTGGGAAGCGCACCTCGCGGCCGAACGCAAACTCCTCGACCCGCGCGCCACTGAAGGCGCAAAGAGCGAATCGGCCGCCGACACTTCGGCGAAGCCCGCCGCACAAAAAACGGACAAAAAGGCGACGGCAGCCGCTCCTCACGGTGTTTCGGAAATCGCCTTTACCCATTCTGGCGGCGTCACGCAGGTGCCTTGCACCATCAATGGGCTTCCGCTCCACTTTGTCTTCGACACCGGCGCGTCGGAAGTGACGCTTTCGTCGGTGGAAGCGCAGTTCATGTTCAAAAACGGCTATCTCAAACCCTCCGACGTGATCGGTCGCCGGGCTTACCTCACGGCTTCGGGCGATGTGGTGGAGGGCACGAGTGTGCGCCTGCACTCCGTGACCTTCGGCGGGCTGACGCTCAACAACGTGCGCGCCTCCATCACCCACAGTCAGGCTGCTCCGCTCCTCCTCGGCCAGTCCGTGCTCAGCCGACTGGGCAAAGTGGAAATCGACAACCAGGCCAACGTGATTCGCATCACCAAGAAGTGAAGGGACTGCGACTTCCCGAATACGACCGATTGCAAGACCTCGACAACAACCGCAGTCAATGAAAGCTATTCTCAAGTTTTTCGGCGACGATATCCTACGCTATCTCTTCAGGCACAAGGTAACGGGGATACCTGGCTGGATTCCGGCTACAATTGGCATCGTCTTATGGATTATCTATAAGTGGTTACAAAGTCCGGAAGACAAAGAAGATGCCGACAAGGAGGAGCATTGATTGGGCACAAGCCATTTTCCTCGACAATGCTCCCGCCCAAGCGCTGAATCAAGGAAAAAGGGAGACACAAGTCCCGCAAGATGAGATTTTTCTCCTCAAAAACTTGCACAGTCCCCGCGAATTGCTTACATTTGCAGCGTTCAAACAGACGTGAGGGGCTCAAACGAAGCTCCTCACTTCTTTTAATTAGTCGTGCCTCCGCCCTTCGCCGTAGAAGTCGGGGCACCTCTCACCCATTACACCCCCACTGACACATGATCAGTAAAGAAGCCGTAGAACAACTCATCGCCGACTGGCTCGTCGGCAAAGACTATTTCCTGACCGACCTGGTCATCACGCCCGACGACCGCATCATCGTGGAAATCGATCACGCCGAAGGAGTGTGGATCGACGACTGCGTGGCCCTCTCCCGCCACATCGAAGAGGGATTGGACCGCGACGAGACCGATTTCGAGCTCGAAGTGGGCAGCGCCGGACTGGGACAGCCCTTCAAAGTGCTGCGCCAATATGAGATCCACCTCGGCGACGACGTGGAAGTGCTCACCGCCGAAGGCAAAAAGCTCATCGGCCGACTCACCGCCGTCGACAATAGCCAAATCACCCTCACGCAGACCGTGAAAGTGAAGGCACCGGGCGAAAAACGTCCCCACTTGCAGGACGTGGAAACCGTTCTCCCCTTCGACAACGTGAAGTGGACCAAACTTTACATCGACTTTAAATAACTCCCTTGCCGACTGCGCACCGCCGCCGCACCCGCCGCCGGGCTCACCCGCCCAACACGCAGTGCGTCGGCACGCCCGTTGTCACACACGGCGCCCGTTTCGGCGCCGAGGGGCTCCCTCCCTCGCCGGAGACGTCCCCCACTTCGGGCACTGCCCCGCGGCACCCGCCGTCACCGGCCCCGCACAGTCGGCCTATACCTCACGCGCATCTATCACAGCGACCCCACCATGGCCAAAAAACAAACCGAAACCCCCAGTTTGTTGGAGACCTTCAGAGACTTCAACCAAACCAAAAATATCGATGACACCACTTTGCTCGGCGTGCTCGAAGAAAGCTTCCGCAGCGTCATCGCCAAAATCTTCGGCACGGACGAAAATTTCACCGTCGTGGTGAATCCCGACAAAGGTGACTTCGAAATCACCCGCAGCCGCGAAATCGTGGCCGACGATGAGGTGGAAGATCCCAACAAACAGATCGCGCTGAGCGAAGCCCGCCGCATCGAACCCGACTTCGAAGTGGGAGAAGACTGCAGCGAACACATCGAATTTGAGGATTTCGGCCGCCGCGCCATCCTCACCCTCCGACAAACGCTGGCCAGCAAGATACTTGAGCTCGAACACGACTCCATATATAATAAGTATAAGGATCGCGAGGGCGATCTCATCACGGCCGAAGTCTACCAAACGTGGAAAAACGAAACGTTGCTGGTGGACGAGGAAAAAAATGACCTCTTGCTGCCCAAGACGCAACAGATTCCCCGCGACTTCTACCACAAGGGCGACCAAATCAGCGCCGTGATCGATCGTGTCGACAACACAAACGGCAACCCGAAAATCTATCTTTCGCGCACCAGCCCCCTCTTCCTTCGTCGACTCCTCGAACGCGAAATCCCCGAAATCGCCGACGGCATCATTCAACTCCGCGCCGTGGCCCGCATCCCGGGCGAACGCGCCAAAATCGCCGTCGAAAGCTTCGATCCCAACATTGATCCCGTCGGATCGTGCGTGGGCGTGGGCGGAAGTCGCATCAATGGCATCGTGCGCGAGCTGCGAAACGAGAACATCGACGTGATCCCCTACTCGTCCAACACGATGCTCTTCATCCAACGTGCCCTCAATCCGGCACACATCAACAACATCGAGATCAACGAAGAGCTCAAAAAAGCCGACGTCTTCCTCAATCCCGACCAAGTGAGCCTGGCCATCGGTAAAGGCGGCCAGAACATCAAGCTCGCCTCGATGCTCACCGGCTACACCATCGACGTATTCCGCGAAGTGGAGGGCGAACAACCCATCGACGACATCTATCTCGACGAATTTGCCGACGAAGTCGACCAATGGGTGCTCGACGCCGTGAAGAACATGGGCTTGCGCACCGCAAGAGAAGTACTCAATGCGCCCAGAGACATGATCGCAGAAAAGGCCGACCTCGAAGACGACACCGTAGACCACCTCCTCTCCGTGCTCCGCGCAGAGTTTGACGACAGCGAAAGCTAACCTATCGGGCTTCGGCCCCACAGCGTTTCCCTTTCGTCACATCGGCCGGCACGCGGCCACCAACCCACACACAATGAGATTAAGCAAAGCCACCAAAGAATTCAACATCGCAACCCAAAGAGCCGTAGACACGCTCAAAGAGCACGGTCACGTCGTCGAAGCCAGCCCCAACGCGAAGATCGACGACGCACAATACGAGATCCTCAAAAAGGTGTTTGCCAGCGACAAAGCCCAAAAGGACGAGGCCGAAAAGCTCTTCCCCAGCCGACGCGAGGAGAAACGCAATGAAAAGGGCGACAAAGCCGAGGCCGACAACCAACCGACGGCGGAGGCTGCCGAGACAGAGGCACCCGCGCCCGCAACGGCCGAACAGCCCCAGCCCGCTGCCCACGACGCTGCACCGGCCGACGCAACCCATGCGCCCGAAACCGAGGAGGACAACAAGCCCCGACTCAAAGTAGTTGGGCACATCGACCTCGAAGCCACCGGCACCGGCCGCAAACGCACCTCGCGCAAGAGCAGCGCTGCCGCCAAAAGCGAGAAATCGGCCGCTGAAGAAGCACCCGCTGCGGCACCCGCCACGGAAAAAGCGGCTGCCCAAACCGAAGCGCCCCAAGCGCCGGCCGAAACACCGGCACCCGCAGCCGAAACTGTCGCAACCCCTGCGGCAGAATCCACAACCGCCACGGCAGCCCCCGCCGCCACGGCCACGGAGCCGGCAGAAAAGCCCGCCGAAGCACCGAGTGAGGCCGCCGAAGCCCCCGCAAGCGAAGGCAACGCCGAGGACACGCCCGCCGTGGGCGGCGCACCCCGCCTGACAGGCCCCAAGGTGCTCGGCAAAATCGACCTCGACGCCATCAACGCCAACACGCGCCCCAAGAAAAAGAGCAAGGAAGAGCTCCGCAAAGAGCGCAACGAGAAGCGCAACCCCGCCGGCAAAAAGCGTGCGCGCATCGGTAATGAGCGCGTAGACGTGAGCGCCGAAGCCAAAAAGAACAACGCAGGCGCAGGCAACGGCGCAGGCGGCAACCAAAACCGCAACAACCAGAATCGCAACGACCGCAACGCCGCCAAGGGCCAAGGCAAGAAAGGCAAGAAAGGCAACGCTCCCGCACAGCCCGTCAGCGACGAAGACGTAGCAAAGCAGGTGAAAGAAACGCTGGCTCGCCTGCAAGCCAAAGGCGCCGGCAAGGGCAAAGGCGCGAAGTACCGCAAGGAAAAGCGCGAAGCCGCCCGCGAACGCCACGAAGAAGACCTCATGCGTCGCGATGCCGAGAGCCGCGTGCTCAAACTCACCGAGTTTGTGACCGCCAACGAGCTCGCCACGATGATGGACGTGCCCGTCACGCAAGTCATCGGCACCTGCATGAGCATCGGCATCATGGTTTCGATCAACCAGCGCCTCGACCAAGAGACCATTGAGATGGTTGCCGACGAATTTGGCTTCAGCACCGAGTTTGTCAGCGCCGAAGTGCAAGAAGCCATCGTCGAAGAAGTGGACAGCGACGAGGATCTCGTGCCCCGCGCCCCCATTGTCACCGTCATGGGCCACGTCGACCACGGTAAAACCTCCTTGCTCGACCACATTCGCAACGCCAACGTCATCGCCGGCGAGGCCGGCGGCATCACCCAGCACATCGGTGCCTACAATGTCCGCCTGAAAAACGGTCGCGAAATCACTTTCCTCGACACCCCCGGCCACGAAGCCTTCACCGCCATGCGTGCCCGCGGTGCCCAAGTGACGGATATCGCCATTATCATCATTGCAGCCGACGATAACGTAATGCCGCAAACCAAAGAGGCCATCAATCACGCTGTGGCCGCCGGTGTGCCCATCGTCTTCGCCATCAACAAGATCGATAAGCCCGGTGCCAACCCCGACGCCATCAAGAGCACCCTGGCTTCGATGAACTTCCTCGTCGAAGAATGGGGGGGTAAGTACCAATCGCAAGACATCTCGGCCAAGAAAGGCGAGGGCGTGTTCGAACTCCTCGAGAAAGTGCTCCTCGAAGCCGACATGCTCGACCTCAAAGCCAACCCCAAGCGCCGCGCTGTGGGCACCGTCATCGAAAGCTCGCTCGACAAGGGCCGCGGCTACGTTTCCACGGTGCTCGTCTCCAACGGAACACTGCGCCAAGGCGACGTCATCGTCGCCGGCACCCACGCCGGTCGCGTCAAAGCCCTCTTCAACGAGCGCGGCGTCCGCGTCGAGGAAGTGCCCCCCGCACACGCCGCCACCGTCCTCGGCTTCAACGGCGCACCCCAGGCCGGCGACCAGTTCAACGTCATGGAGACCGAACAGGAAGCCCGCGAGATTGCCAACAAACGCATGCAACTGCAGCGCGAACAAAACCTGCGCACCTCCAAGATGCTCACGCTCGACGAGATCGGCCGCCGCTTGAAACTCGGCGACTACCAGGAACTCAACATCGTCGTCAAGGGCGACGTCGACGGTTCGGTGCAGGCGCTCTCCGACTCCTTCATCAAACTCTCCACCGAGTCCATCGCCGTCAACGTCATCCACAAAGGCGTGGGCCAAATCTCCGAGAACGACGTCACCCTCGCCGCCGCTTCCAAGGCCGTCATCGTCGGTTTCCAGGTTCGCCCCTCGGCCGGCGCGCGCAAACTCGCCGAGAAAGAAGGCGTCGACATCCGCCTCTACTCCATCATCTACGACGCCATCGAAGAAGTCAAGGAGGCCATGGAAGGCATGCTCAAGCCCATCGTCAAGGAAGAAATCACCGCCATGGTCGAAGTGCGCCAAGTCTTCCACATCTCCAAGGTCGGTTACATCGCCGGTGCCTACGTGGTCGACGGCAAAGTCTCGCGCAGCGACAAAGCCCGCCTCATTCGCGACGGCGTGGTGGTCTTCTCCGGCGACATTGCAGCCCTCAAGCGCTTCAAAGACGACGTCAAAGAAGTCACCACCAACTTTGAGTGCGGTATCTCCCTCCAAGGCTGCAACGACATCAAGGAAGGCGACACCATCGAAACCTACCGCGAAGTCGAAATCAAGCAGAAACTCAACGCCTAACCCCACGAAAAGCCGCGATCAGTTCCAACCGATCGCGGCTTTTTTTGTACTTTTGCCCCCCGATCGGCACCTTTTTTTGAGCCGTCCTCCCTTCTCTCACACTGCCCTTCCCCTACATCACGAAGGCCCTCCGTGTTTCGCGCAGAATCCCGCGATTTTCGCACGTTTTCTCCCAAGAAGGCACGAAAAAACGTCCGTTCTTGAGAAAATTCGTCGATAAAAAACTACCATTCGTCGATACATTCCCCAAAAGTAGCAGAAAATCAGCCACTTCGCTTGCATTTCCACTTCCGATTCCCTATTTTTGCAACTACAAACAGACATGAACAAGTCAATCATCGCAGCCTTCGCTCTCGCGTCCACGCTGCTTCTCACCACCTCCTGCGACGTGCTCAATGCAGGACAAAGCAACACCGCCAACACACCCTCGGCGCTCAACACCGGCGGCGGGATGCTCACCAATCTTCTCTCCAACGTCCTCAGCGGCGGCAGCGTAACAGAACGCGATCTCGTCGGCAATTGGACCTACGATGGCGTCAAGTGTGCCTTCGAAAGTCAGAACCTTTTGGCACAAGCCGGCGGAGTGGCAGCAGCCAGTGCCGTCGAAACCAAAGTAGATGAGCAACTCAAGAACTACGGCATCCGCAAAGGCGTCACTCGTTTCAATTTTAAGGCAGACAAAACCTTCACCGCCACACTCGGCGGCCGCAACATGAGCGGAACTTATAGCCTCGACACCCAGTCGAAAACGCTCCATCTCCAATTCGTGGGCGGACTTCTCAACCTCCAACCCCAAGTAGTCCGCAACGGCAACGGCATTGCCCTCCTCTTCGAGTCCGACAAACTCCTCGGCATCCTCGGCACGGCTTCGTCCCTGCTCGGCAAGATGGGCAACAACAACCTTTCGCTCGTGTCTTCGCTCCTCGGTAACTACCAGGGCATGCGCATCGGCTTGAAACTCTCGAAGTAAACGCCACGCGCCACCCTCCTTTCCCCGCGGCATCGGCCCCTCGAGCCCATCGGCTCCCGCTCCCTGCCGCCACCTCGGCGCAAGTCGCACCGCCACAGCGCACTGCGATGTCCCGCCTCCCTACTTCGAGCATTTCTCGTATTTATAGTTTCCGAACAGTCTCGCTTACAGTGGTAAGTGAGGCTGTTTTTTTGTACTTTGATGGCAAATCACTACCTTTGCCCCATATAATCTCCACTACATGCACAACCTTTCCCGCCTCTTCGCCCTTCTCCTCCCGCTCGGCCTCTTGCTCAGCTCGTGCGGCGGAAGCAGTTCGCAAACCAAAAACGGGTTCACCTATCAACTCGCCCCCCGCGAATCGCAGCCCGGCAATTTCCTCACCTACACCGCCGCCCAAGGCCCCGTACGCTCGTGGCAAGGCTTCGCCGTGCGCGCCGACCGCAAAACCCTCTCCGCCGGCGACCTCTTCGAACCCAATGTCGACGTGCGCATCGACTCTTCTCGACTCGCCCAAAGCCTCACCGCCGACGGCACCCTCACGGTCGGCCATTTCGTAGGGCGTGTCGGCGGCGATGCCACCCTTGTCGACGGCCTCATCGTGCCCCCCGGCGGCGCACCCACGGGGCGCGACACCGCACTCATCGGCCGCATCGTCCAACCCATCGAAGGCGGCGGCATCTACATCGGCCCCGCCGGACAACGCGAAATACTCAGCCGCGGCGGACAGGGCGGCACCATTGTCAACTCGCGCAACGTCATCGACAGCCTCGGCGTCGGGCTCCACGTCTTCCCCGACGGCAGCTACTTCGCCGGCCGCATGGTAGGCGACCTCGGCACCGATCTGCCCGACTTCCTCGACGGCTACTACGTCACCCCCGACAGCACCCTCTACGTCCTGCCCGAAGAGCGCACCGCCGTCGACGCGCTCACCGCCGAAGCCCTCAAAGCCAAAGCCCCCGCCAAGGGTGCACCCCTCGCCCGCCTGCTCTCGTTGCCCGCCGACCTCAAAAACCTCTACGGCAACGTGGCCAACAACTACGACACCCCGCCGATGCTCAACGGTAGTCCCGCCGCCGCAGCCCCCCTCCGCTTCGAACCCTTCGAAACCGCCGGGCACCCCACGCGCAACCACACCCTCAGCGTGCAATTCCTCGTCGAAACCGACGGACACACGAGAGTGATCCAAGTCAGCGACTGCAAAGACCCCGAAGTCGAAGCCGCCGCCAAAGGTTTCTTGCGCAAACAAACCTTCACCCCCGCCACCAAAGGCGGACGTCCCGTCAAGGCCTGGGTGCGCCGCACGCTCAACTATCGCACCGCCACCGACCAGCCGGGCTCTCCCGCCCCCACCGAGATCGAAGGCAACATCCACACCCTCTGATCACCCCGCCGCCCGCACACGTTTCCCGCCTCGCCGCCCAGGCCCCCGCGGGCAACACCGCGCAGGCCCCCTCCCCTTCCCATCGTCCCCCAACATGCACCGTGCGCCCCGCCACCTCGCGCGAGTCGCCCTCCGTGTGCACACACCGACATAACACTTTAACTTCCATGGCACAAGCACCCGCATTCAAGTATGCCCCCATGTTCCAGCTCGGCGAAGACCACACCGAGTACTATCTCCTCACGCGCGACCACGTCAGCGTGAGCGAATTCGAAGGTCACCCCATCCTCAAAGTCGAAGCCGAAGGCATCACCCGCATGATCGCCCAGGCCTTTCGCGACGTCTCCTTCCTGCTGCGCCGCGCCCACAACGAGCAGGTAGCCTCCATCCTCGCCGACCCCGAAGCCTCCGACAACGACCGCTACGTGGCCCTCACCTTCCTGCGCAACGCCGAAGTCGCCGCCAAAGGCCGCCTGCCCCTCTGCCAAGACACCGGCACCGCCATCGTCCACGGCGAGAAAGGCCAACAAGTTTGGACCGGCACCTGCGACGAAGCCGCCATCTCGCGCGGCGTCTACGACACCTACACCGAGGAAAACCTCCGCTACTCGCAAAACGCCCCCCTCACCATGTACGACGAGGTCAACACCCGTTGCAACCTCCCCGCACAAATCGACATCGAAGCCACCGAGGGCGACGAATACCACTTCCTCTGCGTCACCAAAGGCGGCGGATCGGCCAACAAGAGCTACCTCTATCAGGAAACCAAGGCCATCCTCAACCCCGACACCCTCGTGCCCTTCCTCGTCGGCAAGATGAAAACCCTCGGCACCGCCGCTTGTCCGCCCTACCACATCGCCATCGTCATCGGCGGCACCAGCGCCGAGAAGACCATGCTCACCGTCAAGCTCGCCTCCACCCACTACTACGACTCGCTTCCCACCACGGGCGACGAAACCGGCCGCGCCTTCCGCGACCTTGAGCTCGAGGCTCGCCTGCTCGAAGAGACGCGCCACATCGGTCTCGGCGCCCAGTTCGGCGGAAAATACTTTGCCCACGACATCCGCGTCGTGCGCTTGCCCCGCCACGGCGCCTCCTGCCCCGTGGGTCTCGGCGTGAGCTGCTCGGCCGACCGCAACATCAAGTGCAAAATCAACCGCGACGGCATCTGGATCGAGAAGCTCGACGACAACCCCGGCCGCCTCATTCCCGAACACCTCCGCAACGCCGGCGAAGGCGAAGTGGTGCGCGTCGATCTCAACCGCCCCATGCCTGAGATCCTCGCCCAGCTCGACCAATATCCCGTCTCCACCCGCCTCTCGCTCAACGGCACCATCATCGTGGCCCGCGACATCGCCCACGCCAAGATCAAGGAACGCCTCGACCGCGGCGAAGAGATGCCCCAATACCTCAAAGACCATCCCGTCTACTACGCCGGTCCCGCCAAAACGCCCGCCGGCATGGCCTGCGGTTCCATGGGTCCCACCACAGCCGGCCGCATGGACCCCTACGTAGACCTCTTCCAGAGCCACGGCGGCAGCATGATCATGCTCGCCAAGGGCAACCGCTCGCAGCAAGTCACCGATGCCTGCAAGACCCACGGCGGTTTCTACCTCGGCTCCATCGGTGGTCCCGCCGCCATCTTGGCTCAAAACAACATCAAGTCCATCGAGTGCGTCGAATATCCCGAACTCGGCATGGAAGCCATCTGGAAAATCGAGGTCGAAGACTTCCCCGCCTTCATCCTCGTGGACAACAAGGGCAACGACTTCTTCAAGCAATTGCCCCCCACCTGCGCCAAGTGCTAAACCCGATCCGCGCCACGCGCCCTGTGGTGCGCGTCGCAAACGACATTCCCCCGCTGTCAGGCAGACAGCGGGGGATTTTTTTGCACACCGCCACGCGCTGTGCCGAGAAAGGACGAGGAGGTGGGAAGCAGCGCCGCACCTTCGGGAGAAAAACCCGGAGATTTCAACCCGAACCGCGCAGCTTTTGGGAAGAAACGGCCAACTCTTCGAAGAAAGCGCTCCTACGTGCGAACGAGTTCGACAGCTCGCGAAATCGACTCACCCCCTCAACGTCACTGCCAATGACGAATTGGACAAACTGAATTGCGCAGACAACGAGCGCGACGGACTCGATCTGTCCCACCTCCCGGCGCTGTGCAATTTGAACTGCAGCTTGAACCGACCACATACGCTCAACCTTCGGCGCGTAGGTGGTCAACGGGAACGCAATGCGGCCGTAACTTTTCGGTGGTGCTCCACTTTCGACGCCACATCGCGCGCTGATGGGGCGAATGACCGCAAGATAAAAACAAAACCCCGACTTTGTGCATGGCACAAAGTCGGGGTTTCTCGTGAAATAGGAGGATGCCTGTGCCGCATTCGGCACGCTATGGAGAGAAGGCAGCGGTCGGCTCAATAGAGGAAGCCGAAGAGCCAGAGTGGGATCTCGTTGTCGCCGCGTCCCACCTCGGTGTTGTAGCGGGCAAGGACGATGTTGGGGTCGCTCTTGACGCGTTTGCTGCGGTCGCACACGTGAATCTCGACGTTTCCGTTGATGCGATAGAGTCCGTCGCGGCGCCCCTTGTTGACAGTGTGGTGGCGCCAGAGCGAATTGACGAAGTAGGTCTCCATGATGTTCTGCTCGGAGATGGAAGGCGAGTAGATGGAGTAGATGAGATTCGGGTTGTGGAGCAGCACGGCCGCGGGTTTCTTGGGGAAGCCCTCGTTTTCCTTGTAAACCAGGTTGACGAGTCGGGCTTCTTCGAGATACTTGAGATAGTTCATCACGGTGGCGCGCGAAGTGCCGATCTCTTCGGCGAGTCGGCTCACGTTGGGCGAGGTGTTCTCGCTGACGGCGAGCAGGTAGAGGAGCTTCTTGATGCGCTCGAGGTATTTGAGCTCGATTTGCTTGATGAACAGGATGTCGACTTCGATCATGGTGTTCATCGCACGCAGGAGTTGCTCGGTGAAGTTGCGGCCTTCGAGGAAGAAGGGGTAGTAGCCGTGGTGGAGATACTGCTGGAAATACTCCCAGGGTCGCACCTTGGGGAGGATGGTCTTGAGAATGCCCTTGTGGTCCTCGAGGAGTTCTTTGAGGGTATAGGCGCGGAAGTTTTCTCCGGTCTGGAGATTGATGAATTCGCGGAAGGAGAATCCGTGCAACCAGTATTGTCTGGCCAGCGAGTTGAGGTCGGTGTGGTCGTTTTCGCCTCCGCGCACAGAGGTGGTGGAATAGATGATGCGGAGCAGGGGGAAGTGCTCATAGCACTCGATGATCTGCTCGCGCCAGTTGGGTAGTTTGAAGGCCTGGTCGAGGAGTAAGACTTGTCCGCCGACTTTAACGAAGTCGCCGGCGAAGTCCACGAGTTTCCTTCCCTGGAAGTAGAAGGAGTTCATGTTGGCGTAGAGACACTGTCGCATGCGGGGATCGAAGTTGTCTTTGGCATACGAGAGGAGGAACTGTGTGCGCCCTACGCCGCGGGGTCCGCGGATGCCGATCAGTCTGTAGCTCCAGTCGATCGAATCCATGAGCGCACGGCGTATGGGCGCGTTGGTGTGCTCAATGAGGTAGGCGTGTGATTGAAAAAAAGTCTCCATAGTTCTCTGGTATATCGGAATTTCGCTTGGGGGCTTGGCTTCGTTGGGTCACAAAAGTGATGTTAAAAGCCTTTTATGCTGCAAAGTTACTACATCGTCTCGGGATTGCAAACCGAAAATGCCAAAAAATCGGCTGAAGCCTGCAATTTTAGCATTTAAGGGGTGATTTTGCTACTGGGATAGGGTAATTTTGGCGCTTATGTGCGGCGCGTGCGATAAAAAATGCGGGAGGGTTGCACGGAGGGCGCAAGGAAAAAATGAGCGGTTGTTTGCTTTTGGGTCGCGGAGTTGTTGAAGGAGCGGGAGATTGCCGTGGAAATGCAAAATGAGGGGGCGATTTTGGCTGCCGAAGGGGCGATTTGGCGTTGCGCTGCCCCACCCGACGGACGAAGCCGGGCGGAGAGCGCAAAAAGCGGGGGACAATGCGCGCTCAATTAGACATAATGTAACTTCGCCAGCGGGAAGCACACGAAGGTGAGGGCGCAAAAAAACGCCGCACTCCGGTTTAGGGAGTGCGGCGAGGGGGAGAACGTGGGTCAGTCGGCCACGTGGGCCGTCCCGTCCGCGTTCTTTCAACTCAATCGGCGAACTTGTCGCAAATCAATCGGCGAGCTTAGCGCAGATGAATTCGCGGTTCAAGCGAGCGATGTTGGCGATGGATTCGTTTTTGGGGCACACTGCTTCGCAAGCGCGGGTGTTTGTGCAGTTACCGAATCCGAGTTCGTCCATTTTGGCCACCATGAACTTGGCGCGACGTGCGGCTTCCACGCGACCTTGGGGGAGGAGTGCGAGCTGCGACACCTTGGAAGAAACGAAGAGCATGGCGCTACCGTTCTTACAAGCGGCGACACAGGCTCCGCAACCGATGCAGGATGCGCAGTCCATGGCCTCGTCGGCGTCGGGTTTGGGGATAAGGATGGCGTTGGCGTCCTGAGCCTGTCCGGTACGGATGGAGGTGTAGCCGCCGGCCGCCTGGATTTGGTCGAAGGCGGTGCGATCTACCATGCAGTCCTTGATGACCGGGAAGGCCGCCGAGCGCCAGGGTTCAACGGTAATGACGTCGCCGTCGTTGAAACGACGCATGTAGAGCTGGCAAGTGGTGGCGCCCTGTGCGGTTTTGCCGTGGGGCGTGCCGTTGATGTAGAGGGAGCACATGCCGCAAATGCCTTCTCGGCAGTCGTGGTCGAAGACGAAGGGCTCTTTCCCGTCGTTGATGAGTTCCTCGTTGAGGATGTCGAGCATTTCGAGGAAGGAAGTGTCGTCGGGAATGTTCTTCATTTCGCGTTGTTCGAAATGTCCGGCGTCCTTCGGCCCGTTTTGCTTCCAATATTTTACTGTGAAAGATATATTCTTAGCCATTTTCGTGTACGTGAGTTGGGTTAGTGCATTAAAGGGTGAGCATATCGTGCAGATATGACTCCGAGATCAGACTTACACCTCAGGTGTAATCACAAAATCGATCCCTTCACCATGAACTAATTACGACTTATAATTACGCGTTTGCACCTTGATGATTTCGTACTCGAGGGGTTCTTTGGAGAGGACGGGTGCTTTGTCGTCGTCGCCCTGGTATTCCCAGCATCCCACGTAGAAGAAGTTTTCGTCGTCGCGCTTGGCTTCGCCTTCTTCGGTTTGGTGCTCTTCACGGAAGTGACCGCCGCAAGATTCCTCGCGGTGGAGCGCATCGTTGGCCACGAGTTCGCCCATGAGGATGAAGTCTTCGAGACGCAAAGCCTTTTCGAGTTCCACGTTCACGCCGTCGGGTGTGCCGGGGATGAAGAGGTCGGTGAAGAACGTCTTGCGAATCTCCTTGAAGAGGGAGAGGGCTTTCTCGAGTCCGGCTTTGGTGCGGCCCATGCCCACATATTCCCACATGATGTGTCCGAGTTCCTTGTGGATGCTGTCGACCGAGCGCTTACCATTGATGGCAAAGAGGCGATCGATGCGCTGGCGCACGTGCTGCTCGGCGGCTTCGAATTCGGGAAGCTCGGTGGAGAAGCGGGGCACGGTGATTTGGTCGGCAAGATAGTTCTGAATCGTGTAGGGCAACACGAAATATCCGTCGGCCAACCCCTGCATGAGGGCCGAAGCACCGAGGCGGTTGGCACCGTGGTCGGAGAAGTTGCACTCACCGATGGCGAAAAGGCCATTGACGGTGGTCATGAGTTCGTAGTCCACCCAGATTCCGCCCATGGTATAGTGGATGGCGGGGAAAATCTGCATGGGGGTTTCGTAGGGGCTCTCGTCGGTGATCTCTTCGTACATGTCGAAGAGGTTGCCGTAGCGGGCAGCGATTTCATCGCGGCCGAAGTCGCGGATGGCTTGTGAGAAGTCAAGATAGACGGCCAAGCCGGTTGCGTTCACGCCGAAGCCTTTGTCGCAGCGCTCCTTGGCGGCGCGGCTGGCCACGTCGCGGGGCACGAGGTTACCGAAGGCGGGATAGCGGCGTTCGAGGTAGTAGTCGCGGTCTTCCTCGGGGATGTCCTTACCCTGGAGTCGGCCTTCCTGGCAGGCCTTGGCGTCCTCGAGTTTTTTGGGCACCCAAATGCGTCCGTCGTTGCGGAGCGACTCGGACATGAGGGTGAGTTTCGACTGTTTGTCACCGTGCACGGGGATGCAGGTGGGGTGAATCTGCACATAAGAGGGGTTGGCAAAGACGGCGCCCTTGCGGTAGCAAGCGATGGCAGCCGAGGCATTGCAGCCCATGGCGTTGGTCGAGAGGAAATAGGTGTTGCCGTAGCCGCCGGTGCCGATCACCACAGCGTGCGCTGCGAAGCGTTCGAGCTGACCGGTGACAAGATTGCGTGCAATGATGCCGCGTGCGCGTCCGTCGATGATGACAAGATCGAGCATCTCGTAGCGTGTGTAGAGTTCGACGGTGCCTGCGTGCACTTGGCGCATGAGCGAGGAGTAGGCGCCGAGGAGAAGCTGCTGACCGGTCTGGCCTTTGGCGTAGAAGGTGCGGCTCACCTGTGCTCCGCCGAAGGAGCGGTTGGCCAACATGCCGCCATATTCGCGTGCGAAGGGCACACCTTGTGCCACACACTGGTCGATGATGGCGTTGGACACCTCAGCGAGACGATAAACGTTGGCTTCGCGTGCACGATAGTCGCCACCTTTCACCGTATCGTAGAAGAGGCGATAGACAGAGTCGCCGTCGTTCTGGTAGTTCTTGGCTGCATTGATACCGCCCTGTGCTGCAATGGAGTGCGCACGGCGGGGTGAGTCTTGAATGCAGAAGTTTTTGACCTTGAAGCCCATTTCGCCGAGCGATGCGGCGGCGCTGGCGCCGGCCAGACCCGTACCCACGACAATGATGTCGAGCTTGCGCTTATTTTTCGGGTTGACCAGTTTCTGGTGCGCTTTATAGTTGGTCCACTTTTCGGCCACGGGGCCTTCGGGGATGCGTGAATTGAGAATAGCCATGATGGATGCTTATATATATAATGAGTGTTGGTGGGTAGAAGTTCCGCAGCTTAGCAACCGAAGTGCGTGGTGCCTTGGAGCAAAGCCTGGAGGCAGAACTTAATCACCACGGCGGCGTACATGGCCATCAACACGGTGGAGTAGATATAGCTGATGCATTTAACACGGGGGAGCCACGTCTTTCCGCTGGCCCCGATGGTGTGGAAAGCGCTCCACATGCCGTGAGTGAGGTGGAACCAGATAGCGCAGAGCCACACGAGGTAAAGCACAGCATAGACGGGATTGGCAAACGTGTATTGGATCCAGTGATAGCCGTCGGTGGCGTAGAACTCATTGCCCACGTGCGCCAATTCGACAAACATCATTTTGGCCCAGAAATTGTAGAGGTGCAAGCAGAGTCCGAGGGCGACAATGATGCCCAAGACGAGCATGTTTTGCGAAGCCCATTCCACTTTTTCGGGACGATCCACCACGGCGTAGCGGTTGTTACCGCGAGCGCGACGGTTTTGGAAGGTGAGGATGAAGGCATAGACGAAGTGCAGCAGCACCAAAGCGCCGAGTCCTGCCGTAGCCGCCACCGCATACCAGTTGGCGCCCAGCATCTCACAAACCCAGTTGTAGCCGCTTTCCGAGAAGAGGGACACGACATTCATGCAACCGTGGAATGTGAGGAAGAGAATGAGCGCCAGTCCGGTGACCGACATGATCACTTTTCTTCCGATAGATGAAGTAGTTAACCACATAAGAGATTGAAGAAATTAAATTGTTGATGAACTTGTTGGATAAATTGCAGGGGTTGTTTTTTCCGGCCGGGACAGGGCCCGACGTAGCCGCCGCTTGTACGGCATCCTCATAAATGGGGAGATAAAGCGTACTGCAAAAGTAGTGGAAAAACGAGAAAGTGCAAAGCGAAACGCCCTAATATATAACATCTCCCGGGGTGAAAATCGTGGGAAGTTGCGCATTTTCGTCTCGGCCTCGGGTGCGCGGCGAGGCCGGTCCCCTTTTTCCGAGTGCGCGACATCGACTTGCGCGGTTGGAAACTCCGCCTTGTCGCCCCCCGCGCCCGTCGTTCGCCGCACCTCCTCCGTGGGCCGATCGCCGACCCGCCGTAGCGGCACAGTTCCCGCCATCCGCCGCGCAGGAAAACGGGGATATTATGCACCGCTTTGCGAGATTATGCACTCAAAGCGGCTGCGCAGCATATAAAACACCGCGGAAAATCGGCCTCAACCGGTCGAATTGCGCAATACAACTCGCGGTTTTTCATCGAAAAATCGCCAACTCCGCCTGTCAAAACCACCCACTTTCGCACAAAAGTCCCCGTGTTTAGGCCCTTTTCGGGGCGTTGCGACACGATCTGCGCGAAGTCTACATTTTGAAATTGACACAAAACGATTACTTTTGCAGCGGAAATATAAAATTCGTCCCCTCATTCATGTCTTCTTCCCCCGTCACTCTCAGTCCCACACGCAAGGCCTTGGCCGGCGTGCAGTACCTTTTTGTGGCCTTCGGCGCCACTGTGCTCGTGCCCCTGCTCGTGGGTCTCGACCCCTCCACGGCCCTTTTCTCGGCCGGTGTGGGCACCCTTCTTTTTCATCTCGTCACTAAAGGCAAAGTTCCTATCTTTCTCGGTAGCAGCTTTGCCTTTATTGCGCCCATCATCAAGGCCACCGAGCTCTACGGCCTGGGGGGGGCGCTCTTCGGCTGCGTGGGCGTGGCCGCGGTCTACGGACTCATGTCGCTCCTCATCCGCCTTTTCGGTTTGCGGTTCATCGATCGGCTGTTTCCGCCCGTGGTGATCGGTCCCATCATCATGCTCATCGGGCTCTCGCTCTCGAGTTCGGCGGTGAAGATGGCCTCGACCAACTGGATCTTGGCAGGCATCTCGCTCGCCACCGCCGTGGGCGTCACGCTCTACGGGCGGGGCATGCTCAAGCTCATCCCCATCTTCCTCGGCATCGTGGTGGGCTACGTGGCCGACCTCGCGTTCTTCGACGTCGATTTCTCGCAAGTGGCCGCCGCCCCCTGGTTCGGTTTGCCCCACTTCATCCTGCCCGAGAAATTTTCGTGGGCACCCATTCTCTTCATGATCCCGGTGGCCATCGCGCCGGTCATCGAACACATCGGCGATGTCTACGTGGTGAACAACGTGACGGGCGAGAACTTTGTCAAATCGCCGGGTCTGCACCGCACGATGTTGGGCGACGGCGCGGCCTGTCTCTTTGCTTCGCTCATCGGCGCGCCCCCCGTCACCACTTACTCCGAAGTGACGGGCGCCATGTCGCTCACGCGCATCACCGATCCGCTCGTTTTCCGCATCGCCGCCCTCACCGGCATCGTCTTCTCGCTGGTGGGCAAAGTCAGCGCCCTGCTGCGCAGCATCGACCAAGCCATTCTCGGCGGCATCATGCTGCTGCTCTTCGGCACCATTGCGGGGGCCGGCATCTCGAGTCTGCTCCACAGCCGCATCAACCTCTCCTCTGCGCGCAATGTGGTCATCATTTCCGTGACGCTCACCACCGGCATCGGCGGAGCGGCCTTCCAATATGGTCGTTTCTCGCTGGCCGGCATCGGTCTCTCGGCCGTGGTGGCCGTGGTGCTCAACCTCCTTTTGCCCGAACGCGCCGAGGACCGCACCCCCACCCCGTCGCCCGTGGCCGAAGCCGCCGACGAAGCAGCACAGCATGGCAGCGAAACGACGCACAACGCCGGCGAAACGACACATCCCGCCGCACCCGCTGACGAAACACCCGCGACGGCCGCACCCACTGCCGACGTTTCGACCGCTGCCCCCGCCGCCGCGCCCGAAGCCTAAGCCGCTCGGCAATCACGCCCGGGTGTGTGCCGACGCACCGCCCCGGCAGCGCCCCCTCTCCACCGACATTTCATTCATCACCCTTCATTTATTCTCCATTTCACCATGCGCACCGCTTTCGTGCTCCTGCTCCTCGTGCTGCTCGCCCCCTTCGCGCGCCCGGCACAAGCCCAGAACATCCAATTGCACTACGACTTCGGTCGTCAACTCTACGCCAAAGACCAACCCACGCGCCCGCGTTGGACCACCACGGTCGAACAGTTTCGTCCCGACCGCTGGGGCAACACGTTCTATTTCATCGACATGAACTACGCCAACGAGGGCGTGGAATCGGCCTACTGGGAGATCTCGCGCGAGTTTTCGCTGGGCAAAACGCCCTTCGCCGCCCACATTGAGTACGACGGCGGACTGAGCAACAAATTCAGCTACAACAATGCCTATCTCGTCGGCGTGACCTACGCTTGGAACGCCCCTTCGCACAACGCCGGCTTCACTATTACGCCCATGTACAAGTACTTGGCCAAGCAGTCGAAGCCCAATTCCTGGCAACTCACGGGCACGTGGTATCGCCACTTCGCCGCCGGTGCCGTGACGTTCTGCGGTTTCGCCGACGTGTGGGGCGATCGCAACCTCAAAGACGGGAAAAACAATGTGGTTTTCATCACCGAACCGCAGCTTTGGCTCAACCTCTACAAGTTGCACGGGGTGAATCCCGATTTTCGTCTCTCGGTGGGCACGGAAGTCGAGGTGAGTCACAATTTTGCCGTCGCCGACAAGACGATTGTCAACCCCACGCTCGCGCTGAAATGGAGTTTCTGACGGTGCGCCGCGCAGTCTCTCCCCTCGGCGGCGGTGTGCACTCGGCCCGTCGGCCGTAGGTCGCCGCCCGCTCCCCGCTTTGCTCGGTTCGTGCGGCGCGCAGTGCCCTCGGGTGCTGTGCGTCGCCCCGCCCGACCACCCTTCTCCCCAACACTAACACCCCTCACCCTCACCTCCACCCAAACAAAACTACACCACCACCAGGACTACGACCCCCCGACACCCAAACACACAACCGAAACCACGACCAGCATGAGCACGATCA